>CAMSQA010000005.1 GCA_947062475.1 uncultured Clostridia bacterium | reverse complement strand
CTTTTTTGATATACCACCTGCATAACCAGTATAACAGCCATTACCCCCTATCACTCTATGGCAAGGAATTATAATAGAAATTGGATTATGTGCAACTGCTCCACCAACAGCCTGTGCAGAAACTTTTTTTCCACTTTCCCTTTCAATTTGTTTTGCAATTTTTCCATAAGTGCTTGTCTGACCATAAGGCAAATTAATTAATATTTGTAAAACCTTTTTCCCAAAATTGGACAACCCATCTAGTGACAAAGGAGGAGTAAAATCAGGCACCTTTCCTGCAAAATAGATGTCAAGCCAATTCTTAGTTTGCTGAAAAACATGAAGATCTTTTTCTTTAGCTTTATCTAAGATTTTATTGCTAAAATATCTCTGACCATCAAACCAGATTCCTATGATAAATTCACCATCACTTGCAATTATCATTTCTCCTAGTGGAGAAAGATATTTAAAATAAAATAATTCTTTATCTTGCATAACCCCTACTTAAAAAACAATATATAGAGATTATAACACTATATCTCTTGATAGCGAAAATAATATTGACTTTTTAAAAAAATTCTGTTAAAATATAAAAAATTTATAAGAGGATTTATGAAACAAATTGAAGCATTAAATAGTTTGATAAACAATTCCCAAAAAATAGTTTTCTTCACAGGCGCTGGAGTTTCAACCCCAAGCGGACTGAGTGATTTTAAAAGTATTTATTCAAAAAAATTTGAAGGATTTTCCCCTATAAAAATAATGACAAAGGGGTTTTATGAAAAACATCCCGACATATTTTTAAGATTTATCAAAAAATATTTTACCGAAAATGCCAAACCCAATATTTGCCATTATATGATTGCAGATATTCAAAATAAATGGAAACAAAATTCAGTCGTCATAACACAAAACATTGATGGGCTACATCAAAAGGCAGGAAGTAGGCCTGTCTTTGAAATACATGGTTCTATTCAAAAATGGCTTTGCCAAGATTGCAAAAATAAAAAGTTTTTATCACCAAATGATATATTAAAGCTCGACAATCTAAAATGTCAGAACAACGACTGCAATGGTTTAATGAGACCTGATATTATATTTTATGATGAAGACTTCAATCCATTAGTCCTTAAAATGTGTCAATTACAACTTGAGCAAGCAGATACTCTTATCGTAATAGGGACTTCACTTAAAACTTTATATGCCTACAATTTAGTCAAAAATTTCAATGGAAAAATTGTATTTATAAATAACGAACCTTTAAATGAGCCTCTTCCAAAAAAAGTTGATTTAGAAATTTACGATAATGTGTCAAATGTTTTCAATCAATTAAAAAAAGAATATGAAAATTATTATGAAATTGAATAATTTAAAATATTATTTAATCCAATAAAGGTTAAAATAATTGTAAATAATTTTATTTAGGGAGTAAATTTAATAAATGAAGAATTTTCTTCTGATTGTGTGGTGATGACATATCCTACAAACAATCAAACATGGTCTATTTTTAAACTTTCTTAATCAATATTAGAAATTCAATGAAAAAACCTAATCCAGTTCTATGGATTAGGTTTTTTATCCGCTGATTTTTAATTTTCATTTTTGTCAGTGCTTTTTAAATTTAAGTTTGCTTTCTTTTGAAATTTTCCATCTTTTTTATAAACGACAAATTTTGAATCTTGTGATTGAGAAAGTTCTTGAACACGTGCCAAAGCTTCTTCTTTTGTCACTTTGCTGTCAATAACTCTTTTAGCACCATCCTTTTTGATCTTCCAAAGTCTATCTTCTTTGTCAAAAATCACTCTATAAACAGCCTTTCTTGTTTTTTCTTGAACTTCAACAACCTCTTCGTTTTCTTCTTGCTTGATTTCTTTGACATCATTTGCAACCACAGGTTTTTGTTCTTTCTTTGGTGGTTTATTTTCAGCTTTTTCATTTTTAGTGACAGGCTTTTTAGTTTCTGCCTTGACTATCTTCTTTTCTTCAACTTTTTTTGTCTCAGATTTTTTAGAAACAGTCTTTGCCTGTTTTTCCTTCTCTTCTTGAGCCTTCTCTTCAGCCTCTTTTTTTGCTTTTTCTTCAGCTAATCTCTTTTCTTCAGCCTCTTTCTTCTTTTTTCTTCCAAAAAACAACATATTTCTACTCCTTTATCTAAATATATACAAATTATAGCATTAAAAAATTCCTTTTTCAAGGAATTTTTTTATTTTTTTATAACAATTTTTAATTTTCCCTTTTATTTTGTTTTCTTTTAGTAATTAATAATCATTATCGTTGAAAATATCTCTTTTTATTGCACTAAGTTCTCTCATATTATAATCTTCTTTTCTTTTCAATTCACTTTTACTATATTCTTCTATCTTATTGTAATAAATCGCACCATAGTCAATCCCTCTTCCGACAAAATAGCCAACAATTGTAAGAATACAGATAAACAAACCACCTACAATACATTGAAAGAAACTTACCATCATAATAAAAGAAGATTTATTCATAAGATTTTCTCTTGTATAATTCGCAAAAGAACCCACCTTCAAACCAATAACTAAGTTTAAAATACCCAAAATAGGAAGCAAAACAAAACTTGCGATAATCATTCTCTTTTTTGACTCAACATCCAAATCAAAATAGATTGCAAACTTTCCAAAACTTATACTTGAAACAAGCAACATTACCCCAAGTATAACTACAGCTACAAGACAAGCTACACCGATCAAAATTGAAATTATACCAGACACACTAAACCAGTGATTTTTTTGATAACCTTTTTCATATTTATCTATCACCCCTTTTGTGTATGAGTCATCAATCTTGTCATTAAATTTCATTTCATCAGCTTTTTCCAAATATTGAGCTTTAACAGGATCTTTACGCCATAACTTTTTCATTTTTTTATTATGTTTAATCTGTGCTTTCATCTCTTCTTTATTTGCCATATTTATATTATAACATAATCATTGAAATTTGTAAATATCAATTTTTGAAATAACTTGTTTTAATATTTTAACGCACAATCCGATTGCCGCGAAACTTTGACAGATTGGTCAAAACTTCATATTCTGTTGTATCCAAAATCTTTGCCACTATGCTTGCATTATCCATTATCACTACATCATCACCTTTTTTGCATTTTATCAAGCTTACATCCACCATGAACGCATCCATGCATATATTACCAACAGAAAAGGCTTTCTTTTTCCTGACATCAATTTTCAATTTATTTGATAGTTTTCTTGGCAAACCGTCGCCATAACCCAAAGGAATAGTTGCAATTGTCATGTCATTGTTGGCGGTAAATCCGCATAAGTATCCTACATGCTCACCAGCTTTTACCTTTTGCAAATCAACAATCTGACTATGAATTGAAAGCACAGGTTTGACAAATTCATTGCCATATCCATAAATTTCAAGCCCAACTCTATACATATCAGCTTTTATATCGCTAAAAATTGTCCCGCCACCACCAACATGTTTTATCGTATTCCACTCTTTTGGAATAAGCGAACAAAATTCATAGAATAATTTTTTTTGACGCTCTGTATAATCTTTATCAGTGGTTAATGAAGAAAAATGAGTATAAACACCTTCAAGTGGCAATTCATGTTTTTTTAAAAGTTGAATTATTCTGATAAATTCGTTTTTTTCTCTCACACCATAACGATTCATACCAGTATTGATACACAAGTGCATTTTCGGTTTTTTCGACATTTTTTTTGCTAAATTTATCATCTCTTTTGCATGACGGAAGGATAACAAAATAAAAGAAATATCGTTTTCAATACAATATTGATAATCTTCACACCCTCCAAAAACAACAACACCAGCCTTTGTAATAGCTCTTATCTCTTTTGCTTCAGTTTGATTTGAAACACCAAAATAATCGGCACTTCCATCCAGCATTTTAACAATCTCTTTAGCACCATGACCATAAGCATTCGCTTTTACCATCACGCAAATTTTACTATTGACCGTTGTTTTTAAAAATTTAAAATTATTTAATAAATTTTCTTTATTTAAAAAAATATTTGAGAACATATTAAACTATATTCTCAAATACCATAAAAAGTTATTATTTTTAGCTAGATTTAAATGACAGTTCCATTTATTCCGTTGGCATACAAGATCTCTCGAATAGCCTGTTTATCATAGAAATTTATTGCATTTTTTCTAAACCTATTTATATCATCTTCTGTGACAAAGTCACCTCTTATATAAATTTCACTTATATTTAGACTATAAATATCATCATTGAACATTCCGCTTAAATGCGAAGAGAAGAATGAATCCTTGATATCCTTTGACAGCACACTGTAACCTGAAAATAAATTTTTGTTGGATTCTAAGCCATAAAGATCACATATAGTTGGTAAAAGGTCATATGTATTGCAAAAATCTTCAACAATTATCCCTTCTTCTCCTGCTAGCTTTGGACTATAAATCATCGCAGGTATGTGATTTGCTTCAAAATCTGTAACATCTGATTTTTTGATCCCTTTAATTATATAACACAAATCTTCATAATAGCAATTGTGATCAGCAAACAAAACTATTGAAGTATTATCTGAAAGGCCTCTATTTTCAAGTTCTTCAAGAAAATAATTAATTGTTCTTTCTAGATCAATCGTCCCTATCTTAAAATGTCTAAGCAGATTTTGAGAATATTCATCCTTTGGATAAACAAAGCCTTCTTCTTCCAGCCAAACCTTATATTTTTCAAGATTATCGTCATAGATCTGATATTCTTCTTTAAAATTATTTCTATCAAAGGTATAAGGACCATGAGTTGACATTGTTGAAAAATGCGTAAAAAACCTTTTGTCTGTTGGCATTATTTCATCAATATAATTTTTTGCAAAATCATAATCTTGAATCCAATCACCAAATTTGGTTTTATTTTGCTCGCCTTCATATTCTTCATCAGTCAAAAGTTTATCAAAACCAATTCCAGTTGCACCATGTGTAATATTTCTATCATAGAAGGTTTTTCTATTCGAATGCATAAACGTAGTTACAACATTTTCATCGCCACCTCTTTTGAAAAGTTTAGGCAAAGAATAATCAAATTGATAACCATTCATAAAAGCATCTCTGATTGAGCTATTTTTAGGCATGCTCCCAAGCAACGCTATTCCTTCACTGTTGTTTGTCCTGTTTTTAGCATGGAAATTTTTTAGTGCAATACTGTTCCAACCATTATACATTTTGTAAAGCGTTGGAGTATAAATAGGATCAATAGCAAACATATCAACACTTTCCATCAAAATCATAATAAGATTATCATTATATAAAGTAGCTTGGTTGTTTCCTTTTACATAACCATCATCAATATACTTTATGTAATCGATTCTTTCTTCTTGAGCAATATAATTTGATGTCAAAGCATTGTAAATTTCTTTTGTGTAAAAACCATAAAAACCAAATTTTTTATATGCGTCCATTTTAAAATGAAAATTTTCCCAAAGATAAACATCACTTGATTCAATTTCACTTTCTTGAGATGCACCTGCATCTAGACTGTAAATCTGCACTTGATATAGGCATGTCCCAAATGCCTCAACAAATATAAAAAGTGCAATAACTATTATAGGCGTAGCGAAATATTTGATTGAATAAAATTTTTTGTTAAATATAGTCAAAAGTATCGCGCCAACAATCATTGCTAAAAATAGGCAAAGATTGAGAAATACACCACCCCAATCAACAAGACTAAAAGAAAATGCTGTTTTTGCTTCAGCTCCAAGTTTTAAAAGGTTGACTGAAAGGACTTCTCCAAATAAATTGAACATTGTTGTATTTACAATGGCAACCCCTGCTTGAAAAGCCAATATGAAGCCAAAGGCTACAAGCATTGCATATTTGTTTTGCAAAATATAAATAAGTGCAGCAAGCATCATAATAATTGCAAAGTCAAACAAGAAATAGGATGGCAAAAACATAATGTTACCACTACTATTTTTTAATCCCATATATAAAAAATTAGCTATTTCTAATATAACTGAACAGATAATAAATAAAATTGGTAAAATAATTCTATTTGTTGAAAGTTTTTTTTCTTCTTTCTCCTCTTTCATATAATTATCTCCTGTAAAAATCTTTTATTATTTTATCATAAATTAAATCATTTTTCAATAATAAATTTTATTTTTTCAAAAAAAAAGTGCCAACTTTTGCAGCACCCTCTTTTTTTATACTTATGCTATTACAAGTGGCACAACGATACCAGCAAGAACAATCAATAAGCAAATAATATACAAAACTTTCCATACAAATGGCTTTGAACGAACAAAGCGCCATGCTAAAATTGCAACAATGATAATCATAATTGCAGTAGCAACACCTTGCAACGCAGATATGACTTTAATATTAATTTTGCAAGCAGATAGAATTAATGAAACAGCATACAAAACAGTCACTGCAACTATAGTCCAAAATGAAATCTTGTTTAAACTCCAAATACTGCTCTTTGAAGATGATTTTGAAGATGATGATTTTTTATTATTTTTTGATTCTGCCATAATATCCTCCTTGACTAATATTCTACATTTTTAAATACTAATTGTCAATAAATTTTACTGCATTTATAGAAAATTTATTATGTAATCAATAATCTAAATCAACAAGAAAAGGTAGATATCGCTCCCACATATAGTCTCTTATTGGCATAGGCTGATGATCTTGAAAATATAAAATAAGTGCGGGAGAAATTCCATGATATTCGTCAACAAACTTATATCCTGTCAGCCTCCCCTCTAAAATTAATTTTTTGACTTGTGCATGATAGTTATACCACATTAAAACCCCTAACCTGTATTTTGACTTTATATTATTTTCTTCCAAAATTGTTTATATATACATTCATTCAAATTTTATCCAAAAGCAACATCAAGAATCATCATCACAACAAATCCAAAAATCAAACTCCAGCCAGCAATATGAGATTCTTCAGAATATTTGGCTTCAGGTATCATTTCTTCTGCAACAACAAACAACATTGATCCCGCTGCAAAAGCAAGCAGCCAAGGCATAATTGATGAAAGAGCAGTAGAAATCAAAATACCTATTGCCGCCATAACAGGTTCAACCGCACCACTTAAAACACTGTATAAGAAAGCTTTTTTATTACTTTTAAGTTTTTCTTTCAGCGGCAGACTGATTGCACTGCTTTCAGGGAAATTTTGTATCCCTATGCCAATAACAAACCATAAAGCAGAATAAACTGCGCTTCCACCAAGAAGTAATGCATTCCCAAAAGCAATACCAGCGGCTAGACCTTCGGGGATATTATGTATTGTCACCGCCAGAAATAATTTGGATGTGCTGCTCATACTTACATTTGATTTTTTTGATTTTCTGCTGATAAGCTTTGGCAAAACTTTATCCATGACCACCAAAAATAAAGTCCCTAATATAATTCCTATTGCAGCTGGAAGGAATGATAAAGCGCCATAATTTGACGATTGTTCCATTGCTGGCAACAACAGCGACCAAATGGATGATGCTATCATAATTCCTGAGGCAAAACCCAAAAAAATGCTGTTTGTTTTATCTTTGATGTCTCTCCTGAATAGAAAGACTATGCTTCCTCCAAGCACGGACATTAAAAACATAAAGGCAATTCCAAGCACTGCTATTAATATATCACTCACATTTTCTCCTATGTATTTCCCCTATAATCAATATAAACAAAAAAGAAAAAAAGGTTACTAAATTTAAAATTTGCTTTTAATAGTTGACTCAATTTCGCTCTCTAGATGATTTGAAGCAAATAAAAAAAGATGACTAAAAATTGTCATCCTTATCTATAAAATTTTTTATAAATGTCCTGCGATGAATTTCTATCGCCCCATGTTCTCTAAGTGCTTTTATATGTTCTTTTGTTCCATAACCTTTATTTCTTGAAAAGCCATATTTAGGATATTGTTTATCATATTTTTGCATAAGTCTATCTCGATAAACTTTTGCGAGTATTGAGGCTGAAGCAATGTTGTATGAAAGTGTGTCACCTTTAATTATATTTTCTTGCAAAATTTGACTGTCTATCTTGACCGCATCAATAAGCACAATATCAGGTTTGATTCTCATACCTTCAAGGGCTAATTTCATGCCAAGTTTAGTTGCATTTAATATGTTAATTCTGTCTATTTCTTCATGCTCAATCTCAATGATGTTGAAGCAAACAGCTCTTTCTATTATTTTATCAAAAAGCTCTTCTCGCTTCTTTGCAGTAAGCTTTTTGCTGTCATTCACCCCTTCAATAATCAGATGTTCTTCCAATGGCATAATCACACAGGCACAAACCACTGGTCCTGCCAATGGTCCTCTTCCAGCCTCATCAATACCCGCGATTATCTTGCCTTGATATTTTTTTTCATAGTCAAGCATTTTATCTCCTAAAAGCAAAATTCAGGCAAACAAAAAGAAATCATTAAACAACAATTTTTATATAAAATTAAGATATTTTAACAAAAAGCTATGTATTTTTCGATTTTTTTGCCATTTTTTTGTCGTTTTTTAATAATTATCTCATTTTTCTTTGTTTTTATATTTTCTTTTTCTAGGAATTGTGACAATCAAAATTAAAGCTAAAAGACCAACACCTCCCGCAATAACCATTGCTGAAATATTTTGAAATCCGCCTTGTAAATTGTAAAAAGAATTAATCTGCAAAGTCAAATCATTATCATCAAATTTCTCGTCTAAACTGATGATAACCTTATTTCCCTTCAATTTATAAAAGGCATCAATTTTTCCTTGATTTTCTTGGCTGTCTTGTTTTTCTTTATTTTTTATTTCAATTTGCATTGTGCCATCCGCTGCAAATTTATAGGAAGTTGTAATATTGCCTAACTTTGATGTATAACTGCCCACAGGTAAAATTACACATGGATAAGCAAAACCTATCACCACAAATGCTAAGCAGATCAATAATAAAAGTTTTCTAAACATAATTTTTCTCCTTAATTAATTTTATCATTTTTTTATCGCTATTGCAATACAAATTTTTAAAATTTGACAAATTTCTTGCATTAAAATTTAAAGATTTTATAAAAATTTTTTATTTTAATATAATTGCACGATTTAATAGATTTTGTTATAATAATAAAAAGATTACAAAAATTAATTGTAAAAGGAAAAATATGAGCATTTTTTTAAATATTTTATTTCTAATTTTAGGCATGGCATTTCTTATTAAAGGTGCTGACATCTTTGTAAGCGGTGCAAGTGCTGTAGCAAAGAAATTTAAAGTGCCTGCACTGTTTATTGGATTAACAATAGTTGCTTTAGGCACAAGTCTTCCAGAGCTATCTGTCAGTATCGCAAGTGCAATCAAAAAAAGTGTTGATATGTCAGTTGGAAATATTGTGGGCTCAAACATGATGAATATGCTTCTTATTTTTGGAATTACCATTTTAATTAAGCCTGTGAAGGTCAAAACTTCAAGCAAAAAATTGGATTTCCCCTTCCTAATTGCAATCACATTTTTGCTGTTGCTATTTTGTGTTGACACAATCATAAATGGTGCAGAAAACAACATTATAACAAGGACAGAAAGTATCATCTTTATAGTTGCACTTATTGGATATATCACTCTGACAATCATAAACGCTAATTATGAACGTAAACAAAATCATCTCCTTCCAAAAGATTTTCAAATTTCAATTGAAATGGGTCAGCAAGAAAGTAATACTGAAAACGATATAAAAGAAGAAAAACAAAATCAAAAGAAAAGGAAGAAAGGATTAAAAAACTGGCAAATTGTTGTTTATTTAATTCTGGGGCTTGCTGCTGTGGTTTTTGGAGCAGAATGCGTTGCAACTACATCAAAATTCATTGCACTAAAATTGGGCATGAGTGATGCTCTTGTTGGCTTGAAAATAGTCGCTATAGGCACAAGCCTTCCAGAACTTGCCACAAGTATTTCAGCCGCAAGAAAAGGTGAAAATGAAATGGCACTTGGGAATATTTTAGGTTCAAACATCATAAACATAGCCCTAATTTTGGGAATGGTTGGTTTAATTACTCAAATAAGTGTTTCCTCTTTAATTCTTATAGATATTTTAATTTTATTTGTAAGCACATCGATATTTTCTATCTTTTGCATGTCAAGAAAAAATCTTTCGCGTTGGATAGGAGTAATATTTGTTTTAATGTATGTTGCATACATGGTATTTGCAATCGTAAGAAATTATTGTTTTTAAAACTCTTTTTATGAGAATTAATATGCAATTGCATATTAATTTTTTTTATCAACAAGATAAATTAAGAGGTTTTTACGAAAAGAATTTTCAAAGTTTCAAGCAATCAAATTGAATATGTCAAAGGAGACGCTTATTTTTATCAAACTCAAAAAAAATTAAAAAATCATCCTTATTTAAATAAAGATATGCATACCAAAAATTTGATTATAGGTGGAGGCATTTGTGGTGCAATTGCAAATTATTATCTTTCCCCTTTTTACAATGTCACTTTAGTTGACAAATCAAGATTTGGCAGTGGCTGCACTTCTTGTGCAACAGTGCTTCTTGAATATCAACTTGACGATTATGCGGAAAATCTTTCAAAAATAATGAGTGAAGATGAAATCATTAACGTATATCGAAAGGGACTTGAGAGTATCAATCAAATTGAAACTTTTAACCTCTATCTTTTTTCTAACAGATGATTGAAAGTTCACAAAATCAAAATAGTTTATATAAAAATACAGAAATTCAATATCAAAGAATGAAGATAGTTTTGTTGCAACAACAAATTTTCATGATAAAATATTCTGCAACATCTTTTCTCGCCATTGAGAAAAAATTAATCTTTAATTAAAATTTTTTGCTTATAATATCGCATACTTTCATAAATTATCGCTTCAGCCTGCTCTCTGCCTTCGAGACTTTTGATTTCCACCTTTTTATTTTCAAGTTCTTTATATACATTCAGAAAATGCCTTAACTCATCAAAAATATGTGCAGGAAGCTGACTTACATCGGTGAATTTGTTATATTGAGGATCACCAAATGGAATGGCAATCACCTTTTCATCGCGTTTGTCACGATCGGTCATAATTATCACCCCGATTGGATAACATCTGACAAGACATAACCTCTCAAGTGGCTGGCTGCAAAGAACAAACACATCAAGTGGGTCATTATCTTTTCCATAAGTCAAAGGGATAAATCCATAATTCATTGGATAATGAGTGCTTGTATACAACACTCTGTCCATAAGCAAAAAACCAGTTTCTTTATCAAGTTCATACTTGGTCTTATCTCCCTGTTGAATTTCAATGCAAGCCACAAAATCGTCAGGTTTTATTCTTTCTTCACTTATATCCTTCCAAATATTCATGCATCCTCCTATATTTTAAAAATTTTATTTTTTGTTTAATTGAATTATCTCCTATTTGTTTTATTTTATCAATTTTAATAGTAAATGTCAATTTTTTGACTAAAAAACCAAAAAAGCCTGATAAATTCAGACTTTTTTATTATTTATTATATTCGTCAAGCATATCACTATAATCTTCGTTATTTCTCCATGCTTTAACCATTTCATTTCTGATTTCATTTTGTTTTTTGACAGTTTTTCTAAGACTTGAAAGCTCTTCTTCTGAAAGTATCATTCCATCTTCTATTTCGCCATAATTGTCAACAAAAAGTTTATGCTCACGATAGTATTCATTTCTTCTAAGTTTTAGCCAATTTTCTCTATGAGTTTTATCAGAATTGTTTTTATTTATATCATAAATTAAAGATTATGTCAATAGTCAAAAAATGAAAATTGGTTTATTAAATGATTTTATTTCAGTTTAAGAGTATAAAAATTTGACAGCTCTAAAGCTTACTTTTCAGATTTAATTTTATCGTTTTTACAACCCATTTTTAAAAAGAAATCTTGATAAATCTTATGTCTATTTATATCCATGACAAAATTGATTTTATGTCTTAATTTAGTCTTTTTATATGCCAAATTTTTAAGTATTTTTGGGCAACTTATCTCTTTGCAAGTAAACCACTCTTTATTTATAAAATATGCCACAGCACTCAAATCCCACAAAACCTTGCTTTCACCAATCACATCATTTTCATTTTCTCTATATGCTTTTTTGCAATTTTCAAAGATATAACAAAAATATTTACCAATTTCACCGCTGCCTGCTAAATAATGATTCAATTCATAAATAGTTGTTGCCATCGCACTTGCAACATTTCTACAAGGAATGACAGTCAACTTAACTTTTGAATTAAAAACCAATCTCACAGCTTCAACATCCTGTCTAAAATTAAATTCATTATTAAATTCGCTTAAAAAGCTGTTTCCGCCAAGCCAAATAACCTCCAATTTTTTCACAATATCTGGTGCATGATAAAGTGCAAGAGCGATGTTTGTGATTGCTCCAATGGCAATTATGGTTGTTTTCTGGTTTTCTCTTGCTGTTGCAATGATTTTTTCAACAGCAGGATTTTGTTCTTTGCTTTGAAAAAAGTATTTTGTTGCACCTTTAAACATTTTATTTTTATATTCTTCCACGCCAAGCATATCCAAAATTTTGCCAGCGGTTTCAAATGATAAATCTAAGCCTTCTTCTATTGATTTTACTTTTGAATATCCACTTTTTTCAAAAGGTGCGATTGTTATTGCTTGCAAATTGATACCTTTTAATGATTTAATAAGATATGCAAGTGCAAATTGATCGTCAATTTCATTGCTGATATCAGTATCTAAAATTACATTTATTTTTTCCATGATGAAATCACCTCATATAAATTTTTCCAATTTTTTGCATACGGCATGCCGTCAATTTCTTTTTTATTATATTTTGTCAACATCAAAATACAATTTATTCCGTTTGACCTTATAATTTTACATTGCGTTGATCTGTCATCAACCATAATATCAATCCTATTTTCAATGCATTCCTGCGTCTTGTCAGGAGAACTACTTAAAATAAGTTTATCAAAAGGAATTTTTCTTTTTCTTAGCCAATCCAAAGTTGTTTTTTCTGGTTGAATATAATGTGGAAAAGCCCTGTGTGAAATTAAAATAATCTTATGTCCATCTTCAACCAGTTTGTTTATAATTTTTCTGCAATCACGTCTAGTTCGCAATTCTTTGGCAATGTTTTCCATATGATTTGCATAAAAGTCATCATATTCTTCTTTGCTCCAATCAAACATCCCTTGGGTGATATATCTCGCATTTTTATCAATTATTCCTGAATTTCTTTTATTCTTATCCTCTATCAAAACATATTCTAATATTTTTTCATCAAAAGCAGACACCACATTGTCAATATCCAGTCCAATAATCATTTTGTCTCCTAAATTTCTTTTATCACATGTCAAAAGTAAATAATCAATGAAAAAAATTATAAATAACTTATGGTGCGTCGCAAGGGATTCGAACCCCTGACCTTTCGTTCCGTAGACGAACGCTCTATCCAGCTGAGCTAGCAACGCATTTTTAATATTTTATATTATAGCATATCTAATTAAAATTTGCAATAATTTTTTCATAATTTATTTAATTACTTTATATAAGAAATTATATTTTATTTAGACACATAAAATCCTAGAAAGCAATGTATTGACTATTTCTATTTTACTTGATATAATTAGAATTTAAATAGATGATAAAAATGAAAGATTTTAAAAAATACCTATTATATTGAAAAAAGCAATTCTCCAAGTTCTGGTTTAAAAAATGATAAAAATATTTTCATTAAAGTTGCAGTTTCTGTTGTTGCAAGTGTTTCATTAAGTTCTGATGCATGAATATTTGTTTACAATGCATTGAATGAATATGAAAAAGAAATGTAGTTGTCACAAAAAAATCCACCATATAACTCGGTGGATTTTTTTTATTAAATCAATATAATTATTAAATTCTATAAATTATTGTTTAAGTTCTTTTCCGCATTTGCTGCAAAACTTTGCATCAATATTATTTAATTCGCCACATTCACATTGAATTGTTCCCTCAACTGCTTGACCGCATTTTGAACAAAACTTCGCTCCTTCGACAAGTTCTGTCCCGCATTTTTCACATTTTGATATATTTATTGTGCCTATGGCTCTATTGCCGTCTTTTACATTGCCTTGATTATTCTTTATCATACCAAGTGAAGTGATAAGCATAACAAGTGAAATACTTCCACTTGCAAGACCAAGAAGCATCAGCATAACACCAAAAGATATATTGAGGGCAATTTGTGACGAAACATCACTTTTGCAACCATGCACAAGCAAACTAATTCCAAAAGCGATAATTCCTATTGAAATAGCAAACAGGACACTTGAAAAAACCAATAGTGCCTTTCTGCCATATCTTGCCTCTTTATAAACTTCTTTCTTTTCTTTTTTCATAATTTTCTCCTTAGATTTTTATGATAATAAAAGTATCAATAATGGCAAGCCTATCATTAAAAGCAAAACAAATATCGCCGCAAAAGTGATTTTTACTTTAGAATATGGCAATTTACCACCTAAATTTCCATTTTGACCATTCATTAAGTTTATATACTCTTTATTTTTATATTTAAAACTAACAAAATATATTGGCACTAATGAATAAATATAACTTTCATCACTAAAATTCGATTGAACTGATAAACTAGAAATGTAATTGTAATAATTATTTCTAATCATATTTTCAATTTCATCTTCTGCCATTTCTTTCGCCTTTTCAAAAGCGTCAATCGGTGTTTGATTGTAATAACCTACACTATAACCCATTATAAATGCACTATCATAATCGTATGCTTCATTAAAATTAAAAGGCAGAATTGAAGAAATATGTTGCTGACTTATTTTATCACTCACCTCAACAATAATATTATTAAAGTGATGTTTTATATGCCCTGAAATAGGTCTTGTGCGTGTAATAGTTTTCGTCTCGCCATTTTCATGCACTACTTTTTTGTATTCTTCTATGCCATGATACATTGCATAAACATCACATGCAAAACTAAAAGAAGGAATATATGAAGCACCTATTTCAGTTTTTGGTAATTTCTTTTTAAATTCACGTGGAAGAAAAATTTTGCTTCTGATGTTTTTCTTAAACATTTCTCCCGCCTGTTGCTTTGACAATCTAAAAGGGAGGACAACTGAAGGTTTTAATCCAGGAAGTTCTTTTAAAGGAACTAAAGATGCCGTATTGCAATATTGACACTTGCTTGACATTTCATATTTGTTTAAGATAATCTGTCCACCACAATTTGAACATTGATAGCATCTGCTGTTGTTTTCCCATTCTTTAAAGCCATCATCATTTTCACCTTTCACAAGAGGTTTCTTTTTAGCATTTTTCACATAATTTATTGGATAAACTTTTTCACATTTTAAGCATTTTAAAGCTTTATCAACTGGACTAAATTCAACCTTTGCACCACACGAAGGACAATTGTTTATTTCCATTATATTTTTTCTCCGCATTCAGGACAAAATTTTGCATTTGAATTTAATTGTTTATTACATTTTGGACAAACCTTTAATTTTATAAGTTTTTCGCCACAGTTTGCACAAAATTTTGCACTGCTGGATACTGCTTCGCCACATTTTGGACATTTAATATTTTGACTTGCCCCACATTCTGGACAATATTTGATTGATTTTGCAAGCTTTGCACCGCATTTAACACATTTAGCATCTTCTTTTTTAACATCTTTTGCAGAAGATATTGAATTTGCAAACAAATTTCCAACCTGAGCACCCGCTCCTAAACCTATTCCTAGACCTGCAAGATTGCCACCTGAAGGATTTTGTGCTGCATCGCGAATTGCCTGAGCGGTCTGATATTGGGTATATGTCCCCATCTTATCACCCAAGATACCAATCTTGCTTCGCTCATCAAGTGTTTTTTCAACCTCCTCTGGCAAAGAAAGATTTTCAATCACTACATTGCAAAGTTTTAATCCCAGTTTTTTAAACTCCTCTGCAGAAACCTCAACAATCTTGTCAGCAATTTCTTTATAGTTTGCAACAAGGTCAAGTGCTGACACTCCACTTTCACCTATCGCATCACTGATATATTGAATCAAAATTGATTTACACTGTTGTGAAAGATTTGAAACCTTGTATATTCCATTTGTCCCAAAAACTTCTTTCATAAAAGTTTTCACATCATCAACTTTAAAGCTATATGTCCCAAAGCCTCTAAGTCTTATAGACCCAAAGTCAGCGTCACGCATCATAATAGGATTTTGCGTCCCCCATTTTTGACCGATAAACTGTTTGGTATTTACAAAATAAACCTCTGCTTTAATTCTTGAATTAAATCCAGTAGGCAAAGAAAGAAGTTTAGTCAAAAAAGGAATATTTTCTGTTGTAAGTTTATAAGTCCCTGCCCCAAAAACATCAGCAATTTCACCCTTATGCATAAAAACAGCCACCTGTGATTCTCTGACAACAAGAGTAGAACTGTTCATTATTTCCTCTCTATTTTTAAGAGGAAATCTATATACTAAAATATCATTGCTTTCATCTTGCCATTCAATAACAGACAATAATTGTTTTCTTAAAAATCCCATATTTTCTCCTTTGAAAAATGAATATCTATTTTTATTATACAATAAATATATTCAAATTACAAGAAAATAATATACTTTTTCCAATTCAATTACGATAAAGTATAAAAAAACATTTTAAAAAAGAGAACATTTTTGTCCTCTCTTTCATCACTTTTACTGATAATAAAACTTTATTTCTTGTTAAATTTATCAGTTTACCAACATTTGAGTTCTTCTGGCAAAATCACCTGACATACACCCTGTTCTGCCTGACAAAGTGGACAAGTATCCCATGCTTCTTCTTCAAAAGAGATATAACCACAATTTGGGCAAATCCACATTTTCTTTTCAGGTTTTTTATAAAGCTGTTTGCTTTTAAATTGCTGATAAAGATTTTCAAATAGGTTTTTATGTCTTATTTCAACTTCTCCAATCATTCTAAAAAGTTTAGCGACATCTTTAAAACCCTCTTTATCTGCAACCTTTGCAAATTCTTCATAAGCCTCAGCTTCTAAAAGTTCATCTTCAGCAAGAAGCCTTAAATTTTCCTCCATGTTCCATTTTTCCTTAAAAGGAAATCCTGCATTTATATCAATGTTTGATATTTCCTTTTGATCAGCATCTTGAATGAATGTATAGAGCATTCTTGCATGATTAAATTCTTGATAAGCAATTGTATCAACAATTTGAGCAAGGGCCTCAAAGCCATTATATCTAAGCCCATATTCTACAAATTCATATCTTGTTCTGGCTTGACATTCAGCCGCCCAAGCTCTAGCTAAGTTTGAATAAGTTTTACTTGATTTCAATTTCATAAATATCCCTCCAAAAGAAAATATGTGCGTTTTTGAAGGTTTTTATGTAATTTTTAATAATTTTAATTTAATTTTATTGTATTTCCATTAAACTTTCATATTTTGTTTAAATTTCGATTACTTCACCAAAGTCACCTTTGCGAGGGTTGACTTTTTCTCTTTTTAGATAGAAATGACAATTGACTACCTTTTTACGTTGAAGCTTAAAGCTCTCATTTCCTAAAGTATATTTTATATTATCTCTATATTTACAATCGGCACAACTTCCACCAAAATGTTCTTTTATAGGACAATGTTTGAAATAAATAAGATTAGGTTTTCTTTTATCAATAAAAAGTTGTGTTTTTACAGCTAAGATATCTTGAAAATTAAAATCTTCTTTTGATATAACTATATTTTCATATCCATTTTGGGTAAAAAAATCGATTGCATAACTATTTACAACGTTCATTTCACTGCCAATAATAGTTTTATCTGGTTTTCTGAGTGTCAATGCATAATAATTTGTTGCATAAATTCCCAAATCAGGCAAATCATTTAAGATTGATTTTAAGATGGTTATATCTTCACAAGTTGCAATAATAGGCATATCAAGATATAGTTTTTTATTATAAAAATACTGATAAACAGCTTTTACATTTTCAATCGAATACAATGAAGGCGAATAAACAAAATATTCAAAATTTTCGAGTTTTTCCTCTGAAATATGCTTAATTTTGTTTAAATCATTGAAAAATACAATTTTTTTCTGATTTTTTGGTGCATTTTGTGTCGAAATCGTCAAATTATTTTTTTCAATAACTTCTTCCTTTTTCTCATTTGCTTGAATTAATTTTTTTCGTAACTTTTCAAGCATAACTCTTCTTATTTCATTAAGATCACTTTTTCTTAAAAAAACATTATCTAGTTCACATTTTAAAGAATGCAGTTTAAATTCGTCTCCACACTTATTAAAAGATTGCAATACATCGTTTTCTGAAAGAGGCTGTGATTTTGCTGGCGACAAAAGATTTTTAAATGTCTCTTCAATTTCTAAATTTTTTGCCAATAATTTAACCATTAAAACAAGATTATCTTTTGCTTGAAATTCAACATCAAATTCAAGCTTTCTTTGCTTTTTTAAAAGTGTTTCTTCAAACTTGCCATCAACAATAAGTCTGAGCGATTGTCCTTTCTTTGCAATTGACGTTGTTGTAAAAAGATATTTATTTTCTCCAATTGTTTTGATATCAACAGGACTGATTGTTGCAATTTCCCTTTCATTTTCAAATAGTTTAATGGTGTCACCTTTAAGTAGTTTATGAGATGAGTAAACTACAATCTCGTTGAACCTTTTACCTGATTTAAAACTTACAATCTTTCCAATTTCAATTCCGATATGGTTTTGTGCATTACTGTAAATTATCTTTTCGCCTTTAAAATAACCTGATATAAAATCACCTCGATTGAAAACTTTTTTAAGATTTTCTACATCTTGATTTTCAAAATTAAAGTTGTTATCAATTGCCTTTCGATAAGTTTGCACGGCAGCAGCGACATAAGCAGGTCTTCTGGCTCTACCCTCAATTTTCAAACTCATTACGCCGCTTTCAATCATTTCTTTCAAACTAGGCAGCATGCAAAAGTCCTTTGTGCTGAGATAATATCCTTCAGCTGAACCATTAATTTTATATTTCAAACGACAAAACTGTTTGCATTTTCCGCGATTTCCACTTGCGCCTGCAAGAAGCGAACATAAATAACAATTTCCTGAAAAGCCAACACAAAGTGCACCTTGCACAAAATATTCTATTTCAAGATTTGTGCCTTCTTTTATTCTTTTAATTTCACTTAGTGGTGTCTCTCTTGAAAGAACTATTCTTTTAAAACCCAGTTTCTCTGCAAACTTAGCCCCCTCTAAATTATGTAGTCCCATTTGGGTGCTTGCATGAAGTTCTATCCCCTTAAAATTTTTACTTAACAAATTCGAAATCCCAATATCTTGAACAATAAAAGCATCAACTTTGCATTTTATAGCAAACCTAACCATATCCAAAACATCTTTCACTTCATCATCTTTGAAAAGAATATTGAGTGCCAAATAAACTTTCACACCAAAAAGATGAGCTTTATCCACTCCCTCTTTCAAGTTTTCTATAGTGAAATTTTCTATGTTGTTTCTTGCATTAAAATTACTTAGACCAAGATAAACAGCATCAGCACCACCATTTATTGCAGCCATCAAACTTTGCATATTCCCTACAGGTGCAAGCAATTCTATCTGTTTAATCTTTTTTTCATCAAAGCTTTTTGTCATCATATTTTCATCTATTATTTTAGCTTTTTCATTTTTATTTTTCAACATAATTTTATTATACCACAAACATTGCATTTGCTCAATGAAATGAATAGATAATTTTTAAAATGGACATTTAAGCTAATAAAAAAATTAAATTTTTATCGCTCTAGCTTCAACTTTAAGTATGTTTTTATATAAAATGGTTATCATTATATATGGAGGAAAAACATGATTAATCCCTTTTTAGAAAAACCAAAAAGAATTGAAAGCACAATCATGAGTATGAAAATGCTTTCACCAAAACCTTACAACAAAAATGAAGTTGACCCTTATACAAGAGTGCGATGCATCTTAATGAATGGCACTGAATATGAAGCTGTTTGGTCGAAACATCACTTCAACAGACACTGCCCTGACAATGATGCAAGAAGAAGAGTCGCTCTTATGCGAAGGCTTGAGCAACAGCAACAAAAAGTCATCGCCGCACTAAAACCAGCTGATGAAAATATTTTGCAAACAACAATTGGATATGAGCAACTTGCAGTTGATTTGACTGCACTTTTGGCACGCAGACAGACTGACAAAAATGTAAAAAATGCACTGGACTTTGCCCTTCTTGAGGATTTTGACCATCTTTATAGATATGCCAATTTGCTTGAAACAGACATGGGCGAACATGCTGAAAAGTATGTAGGCAGTTATACTGAAATCATGCCCGCAAGACCAACAGTTGCTCATCCTCGTCATCCTTATGACACTGTCAAACATCATATCTGCAACAAGACTGCAGACCCACTGGCAATGTGTGATGTCTCTATAATCACTGCTGCTGAACAACAAACTATGAACTATTATATGAACCTAGGTGCATTCTACAAAAATAAAGTTGGTCGAGAAATTTACAGTGAAATTGCGATGGTGGAAGAGGAACATGTCACAGAATATGGTTCTCTTATCGACCCTAATGCAACACCTTTCGAAGAACTTTTAATGCATGAATATATCGAATGTTATCTATATTATTCAATGCTTAATGATGAAGTTGACGAAAAAATAAAACAAATTTGGTTGATGTGTTATGAACAAGAACTTGCTCATCTTCATGAAGCTGTAAAACTATTGCAAAAATATGAGAAAAAAGATTGGCAACAGGTAATTCCTGTTGGTGAATTTCCAGAACTTATCAACTTCAAACCACAAAAAGATTATATAAGAGAAATTATTGCAAAAACTGTCAACAACACAGAAGATCGAGAAAGTTATATCAATATCAAAAAATTACCTGAAAAAGCTGACTTCTTCGTTTATCAACACAAATTTATCAAAAATGTAGAAAAAATGCCTTCTCACAAGGTAATAAACGACCATATTAAAAAATTTAGACAAGATTATCGTGTTCAAGATTCTGAACATCCTATAAAAACATTGCGTTCAAGAAAAGTTGACAATGTTGATCTAGGAAGAATCCCACAATAAACAATTTAGACAAAAAAAGATATACAAAATTGTATATCTTTTTTTAAAACAATGATGATAACAAACGCATAATCGCTTGCAACATCTTTGTAAGAAAGCTTTTCTTTTGAAAATAATTTGCGCCTACTTCAACAGAATGTTTGACGTCTTCTTCAAATATTTCTTGATGTTGTTTATTAAGTTTTTTTGAATAAATAAGCACAGTATTTTCAAAGTTTAATGCAAATGAACGATTATCCATATTGCAAGTGCCAATTGATAAAAGGTTGTCATCTATTATCAACGCCTTGCTGTGTAAAAACCCTTTGTAGAGATAGATTTTTACACCTATTTCTGCCATTTCTTTGAGATATGAAAGGGTTGCTAGATAAACTGTTTTTTTATCAGGTTTTCTTGGAACCATGATTCTTACATCGACTCCACTTTTTACAGCTATTCTTAAACTTGCAAAGAAAACATCATCAGGTATAAAATATGGCGTTTGGATGTATACCTTATCTTTTGCACATGTGATCATCTTTACAAAAGTTTCCTTTATTCTTTGCACTTGACTATCAGGTCCTGATGCCAGAACTTGAACAGTTGCGTCACCACAAAGTTTTGGACTTGGGAAATAACCATTTTCAAGATATAATCTTGGAGGTGTGTTGTCATTTTGACAATATCGCCAATCATCTAAAAATACGTTTTGAAGGCCATAAACACCACTACCCTCAATTCTAATGTGAGTATCACGCCATGGGTAAAGTTTTTTATCACGGCTCATGTGGTCATCACGGATATTCACACCACCAGTATAACCTATTTTGCCATCAATTATGACAATTTTTCTGTGATTTCGATAGTTGAGCTTTAAATTGATAAGCCTTATATGCATAAAAGGTGGAAAAAATTCTCCGATCTGTCCTCCAGCCTGTTCCAACTTTTTGAAGAAACGCCTTGATGCCTTGCGAGAACCTATTGAGTCATATATAAGTTTGACATCAACGCCCTCTTTTGCTTTCATGCACAAAATATCCATTATTTCCTTGCCAATCTTATCATTGGCAAAGATATAATATTCGATATTTATTGAGTTTTTGGCATTAAGCAGATCTTTTTTTAAAGCTTCAATCTTTGAATTGCCACTTGTGAAAACTTTGATATCATTTCCAGGAAGCGGATAAGAACCATATGAATAGCACATTGAAACAAGTTCTCGATGTTCAATAAGCGTATCATCAATTCTTGCTTCATCAAGTGTTTGAATACCATCTATATTTCTGATGATATCACGTTCTGACACCGCCTTTTTCTTTATCATGCGTCTTGTCCGCACACTAAGTCCGCTTCCGAAAATAATATAAAGCAAAAAACCAAATATAGGAAGAAAAGTCAAAATTGTAAGCCAAGCAATAATATTTTCAGGTTTTCTTCTTTCAAGGAAAATCATACCTACAAGAAGGAAAAAGTTGACACATGCCACAATTGTAATTACTATTTTTGAAATCTCGCCAAACATTTTCACTCCTTTTAAGTATTTTTTTATCTAAATTTTTTTTATGAATTAGGCTGCTCTGGTGATGTTGTAATTATTCTAATCTTTGTGCTTAAATTAAGTCTGCCAAGTATTACTTTCCCTTCATTATCTATTTTTGTAATATCTCTATCTTCTCCGCTCACTTTCATAAGCACAACAACTCTTATGAATTGGTTTGGTCTGAAATTGTCACTAAGTTGAATTGTGCCGTCTTCTGTATCAATTGTAGCATTACCCAAAGTTGTTTCGCCACCCTTATCATCCAGTCTGAATGAAAGATACTTCTTTACGTTTTCGTCTGTTAAAATTAACTCCTCTGATCTATTAACTTCAATCTTTCCGCCACTTGGTGTATAACCTTGATAAAGCTTAAATGCATTGCTCCAGTTTGAAAATTTTGCTTCAGTCCACTTTTTCCCAACTTCTGCATTTTCATTATATGTTGAAACTATACACGTTCCAATTTCGCCATCATAATTTCTTTCGAGATTATAAACATAACCTGTGACTTCATAATTCGCAGAAACACGATAATCGTAAGTTGCTGTTTCTGCACGTGACGCTTCTGTAGGAATATTAGAAGATTTTGGAGTAAATTCACATTGTGCAATATAGTGTTTGGTTATGCCATAACTATAACTATTAAGCAACATTGCATTTTCAACAAACACAATATCTTTTTCAATAGTGCTGATAGTGAATTGATCGTTTTCAATTACTCCTTTCGTAGCATGTTTTTCCACAATTGTGTCTGGATTGTTTGTATCAGTCTCGTTTGTATCTGGAAGAATGTTGGTTATGTAATAAATTCCTTTTACATCATTTTTGTTTGAAATATTTACGATATCGCCTGGCTTTACATAAGTGCCAAACGCAGCTGAAAGTGATTCATATTTTGTAATAGCAATGCTTGATCCTGTATTCGACAAGGACATAGACTGTTTTGCAATAACCTCACCAGCTCTTGTCAAGGTCATATCAAAAGTTGCTGTGCCATGTGCATTTACAAGGACTTCAATTGTATCATTGACATAACTTTTCACTTTAATCGTTTGAGTATCATCTGTAATTGATGCTTGAATTTTATCACTCAGTGCAAATTCTTCACCATCACGGACTACTCTTTTTTCTGTTTGATCTAGTTTAGCCTTGCGATTTACAGTAATATTGACAGGACATTCACAATATTCTGTGATACCACTGTTAATATCGAAATATTTAAGTCTGACTACAAGTCTAAGCAATGCAGAATCTCCATTGCCATAAAGCGAAGTATCAGAAAGTTTTGGCATTACAAAAAGTTCATCTTGATAATATGAGGTGCCATCATCATTTTGTTTCTTGCCATATAAAGAACGAACTTTGTTTGGTTCTCCAAAATATCCAGTGCCTTCAGTTGCAAACGCCCAAGAAGAATTTTTTGTAGTCTCAGTTGAATCAGCTTGCTTAGAAGTTTTTTCGCCTTTTTGATTTACATTTGCAAGGTAGATATTGGACTTTGGATCATAGAGTTTTATACTATCCACAGAAAGTTTGTTTATCATAGGCCAGTTTAAATACTGTTCACCTTGAGTGATTTCAATTTGATATGTCCCACTGTTATTAGCACTATATGCTTTGTTTGGCTCTTCTATAGTATTGTTGTTAAAATTTAAATACTGCCTATTTTCATCATTTAGCTGAGGTTTAGTATAATCATCAACAAACTGCCATGCATCAATACCTTCAAATTTTAAAACATTAACTTTTGAGTCATTTGATTGGATTGAACGATCTTCTGCAGTAATTATATACTTAACATCACTATCCTTTTTGAAACTTAAACTCTTGAATTTGTCTATTGCAAGATCGATATAATCTTCTTCAGTTATAGTAATTGTATTTGTAATTTCAGGTGTATTTTGAGTCGCTTTAAGCATAAAGTATAATCTAAACCTGTAGCCATAAGCATCCTCACCTTCAATAAAGTAATTTTGATTTCCAAAAATTACTGCTTTTATATTTTGAAATTCTATGGCTGATTTTTGGCTATATCCATAAAGATTTAAAACTTCATCACAAGTCCAATTACCTGAAAGATTATACGTATCTCCTATATTATAAAATATTTTATTTTTGAGGTTTGATCTATCATTGTATGTGATACCATCGATTGTTTTGTCCACTGGCATCGAGATTGTAAAGTTTGAAGTTGAAAGATCTTTCTTTTCACTTGTTCCATTCCTATGAGAAATTGTCATAAAGCCAGTTCCGTCACCAGTCAGAGCAAAATCTTGATATTGATTTTGATCTTTACTGCTTAAATATTCAACTCTGCGAGGTTCAAGATTTGAACGAATAACCTTACCATCTTCTCCTATCTCATCTTGCCCGTTTGTATGAGTGCCATTAAAAGCAACATTATAATCTGGCATGATTTTGATCACAGCATAGAAATCTTTTTTGAAGTCACCTACATTATAAGTGATTTTTCCAAGAACAAAATCTCCTGTATTTTTTGCACCCAAAGGCAGAGGCTCATAATCATATATATTGCTGTTTGCATTTTTTGCAGGACCAACAAACATATATTCATTAATTGTGGCATCACTATCAGGAGTGTTTCCGTCATCCTCAACAAAACGTTTAAATGCTGTTATATCATGTCTGCTCATATAATCTTGTAAGATGTTTGTCACTTCACTTTCATTTTTTAAGTCTGTTTGACTTCTAAAATAAATCAATTCAAAGTTTAATCCAGAGTTTGGAGTTGTAAAATCAGATGCAGTCACTTTTCTGTTTGTCGTTGGATGATAAATTCCCAAAAGTTCATTTAAACTATCTTTTTTGTCATTCACTTCAATTGTGACAAAGTTTCTTAAAGATGATACTTTTTCTTTTACATCAATATCAAAGCTTGCCATATAATAATAATTAAAGTTAAACTCAGCAATTGCATTTGAGCCATCTTCTTTTGGATAACTTAAATTGAATGGCTTTTGTTTTATTATATCAAGAGAAGAATCAGTCGTTGTTTCTAATTCAAATAAATCACCACCGAAAATTTTCTCATATTTTTCAAAATCCACCAAAATATCTTTCCCGTTTTCATCAACACCATAGATCATCTGAGCCCTATTTGCAAGGGAAACTTGATAATTGCCATTTGCAAATTTTAAAACATTTCTAGCAAGGTTTTGAGGGAGCATTGTGGTATTTTTCAACTGACGATCTTCACCTATTTCTATCTTATTGCTTTCAATACTTGAAGCAAGATAGAGTCCTGCAAATTTCTTTCCTTTAAAAGAAATTCCCAAATCATAATATAAGTTTCCACCTTGATCCTTTTCTGATAAATATATTGGATAAGAAGCATAGAGTTTTGTATTATCATTTTCTCCTTCACTGAACACAAAGTAATAAACATCATCAGCATAGTCAGTTATTGAATCGTTGATTTGTGCATAGACAAGTCTTTCGCCTGCAAACATATCTTTGGTATTTGTCTTATCTACATAAATTTTCTCGTAATTGACAGAAGAGCCTTGATAATCACCTTGTGATGTGAAGTTTTCAACAGTGTTAAGTTGCATTGAAAGTGATTTTTCAAGAAGTTTTATATTATAAACAATATTGACAGATTGATAAGTTATGCTAAGCTCTATTTCAGCATCTCCACCACTGCTTGTGCGAGTAAACTTAACATTTTTATCAAGTGCAATTTGACCATTTACTGGTACATTCGTCTCTGTATTATCTTTGCCTATTAAAACAATATTTGCATTGTCAGTTTTGCGATTTAAAATAACTGTCAAATTTTTGTCAACTATTTCAGAAACTTTAGTAGTATATTTTGCAATTTTGTCTGTTGTGTCAATTTGACCTTGATAGATTTCAATTCTATTTTTCTCACCAAAAATAGGATTTGCATTTATAAAGTCGATAATATTTTCAAAAGTTGAACTATTGTCAATATATTCAAATTTCATCATACCGTTTGAATTTGGCACTGGATAATTTGAATTCAGCTTAACGCTTGGAGCAACAACAAAAGAATAATTAATGTCAAATGTTTGTTTGACATTTTCAAACACCAGAGCCACTTTTAAAGTAAGCGTCAATGTCAATTTATTAGAAATATGATTTGTATTTATATAAACTATATCTCCATTAATATTTATGCCATTGAAGGCAGGATTTGAAGAAGTGCTTGAAATTTCAAAGGTTGAATTTGAAAGTTTACTGTTATCACTGTTTACTTCAAATAAGTCATAAATACTAATTTCATGTGATGTGCCAGCAATTGTTTCGTCACTTACAACGACACTTGCTTTTGGAGTGACGTTTTGTTTCAGGATATACTCTTGAGAGAACCTAAATTCTCTTGAACTGTCAGCTTGACTATCATTTAGGGTTATAACATAACTGATTGTGATTTTTTTATCTGAAATAAGATCACTGATCACAAGTTGTTGATTTTGATAGTCAAATTTTACTAAATCTTTGCCTTCACCAGTAATTTCAACTGAAGCTATATCATAATCTGTGATAGGTGTATTGCCCTCTTCCAAGGAGATACTATTCTTTAAGTTTTGTATTGTGCCACCTGTAAATGATGCGTCACCTTTGCAATTGTAAGTTATGTTTGCTTTAAGCTGAACATTTATTGAAGCAAGATATCCCATAGTAGTATAAGCTGAAAGAGATATTGTCTTATCTGAGTCAATATAGTCCTTAAGGAAAATGTCAAGCTTTCCAGTTGAAGAATTATATTCTATTTTTTCAATATAATCTTTTCCGTCAGAAATTCCAATTCCCAATTTATTAGGAACAATTGTATTGACATTGCCTGCCTCTTTCTTAAGAAGTTCAACCTGCATTGAATAAACATTTTTGCCTTCAACTAAATTATATTTTTGACCATTGTTTATCGTAAGATTAAATTCATCAGTTTCTTTAGCTGCACCTTTATCTGTAAAACGAACTGCATAAATTTCAGAATCTTCATTTAATATCAAAGTGTAAATCTGATCGCCACCTACAACAGAAAGCTTTTCTTCTTCAGTTGTCTGATAGGTATGTAAAATTTTGATTGTCATTTTGGAATTCGCATATTTACCAAAAGGTCTATAATACAGTGTGCTGAAATCTCTTGAGAAGTATGCTTCAAGTGTCTTTGACCATTGTTCACTGTCTGTCATTACACCATCTTCACCAGCCTCGACTGAAATGATTTCATTTTTGTATTTCAATGTTTCAAATACTTTTTCACCCTGATATGAAACTATTGCATCACCTGAAAAGATTGCTATTTTTATTTGAGAACCATTTTCATTTTTGATTTCGCTATTAAATAGGTTTTCATCATTTAAGTCAATTTGCAATGTATTATTGTTGATATCATAAACATAATCTTTGATGATTTCTTTTTTATTATAAGTAAACATGAGTTTTGCATCAGATGAAAGACTTAGTTGCAATTTACTATCCAGTCCCTCACTTGCATCACTGTTTAAATTGATGATTTTATTGACACTAAATCTCTTTTTGTCTTTGTTTAAAGTTTTTTCATCAAACAATGCATCAAGATTGATTTGACTGACTTTGCTGCTGTCTCCAAATATATATTCACTGTCGCCATTATACGCATACAAAGCATCTTTCACTTCAACATCAGCTTTTACTTTCAATACATAATAGAAGGTCTGAGTTTTGCCATAGTATTCAACAACATATTCAAAAGCTATAAAGACATCTTCTTCAATGTTTTCATTTAAATGGTTTAGAGTGAGATAACCTACTGATATTCCTTCATTTTCTTCATTTTCTGCTTTTGAAGAATAGATCTTGGTAATAAAAGTCGAATTAACTAGATTTGAATAATCTTTTTCAAGAGGGTAAATTTTAAATTGTTGTTCAAACCCTGCAATAGTATACAATCCGCCCTTTTTGATAGGCTGATAAATTGCTGACGAGGTTTCTTCTTGGCTTTCCATAACTTCAAACATGTCATATTGACTTAAAATTTGACTGAGTTTGCCAGCTTCTATTTCATTATAAATACCCTTTTTAATAAGTTCTTCAGGTTTTGATAATGCATTTTCTGTCCTATATCTATCATCTCCATCAAAATTTTCATAAACGACTATGTCATAGCCTATATTTGAAACAAGTAATGGCACATGCAAAGTTGCAAGTGTGCTTCCACTGCTTTTTATTTGCAATATGATAAATGGATTTTCATTTGAATCCTCGTCATTAAGACCAAATAAAAGATTTTGTTCAACTTTAGATTGGAATGTAAGCTGTCCTTCACTTACACTATAAATAGTTCTTAAATCAGAGTTTCCATTAAAATCTCTAGTAGTAGGAAGAATTTGATAATCATATCCTGCAAGGTTTGAGAAATTCCAGTATTTACCAGCATTTCCTGCAAACATAATATAATTTATATCGCCAATCATTTGAGATTGTGGCTTGAGATGTTTTAATTTTGTATCATTGCTATCCAACGTAAAACTTGAAGCTAAAAGAGAATAGATATCTTCTTCAATGACCTTAATTTCAACATTGATTTCACCGAATACAATACTTCCATTCTTAATTGTCAAGGTGGTAAAAAGTGACTTTTGATTGTAATCAAAGAAGAAATCAGAATTTTCTTTTTTTACAACTTTGCCATCCGTATATTCTATATAATCAGCAAAATCATAAGTAAACTGAACGCCGTCAATGACTTTGTCATCATTCCTTGTCACAGAAACAAAATCTTCAATTTCAACTTCACCACCGCCAATTATATAAAACACGCCTTTCTTGTCTGTAAGCTTGATATCACGTTTTACCTCAAACTGAATTGGATGATTTAAAGCAAAACTATTTGCCCCTTCTGGTTGAATGTAAACAGTGAAATTTTTTGTTGGAACTTCCCAAAAATCATAGAACCTTATAGTATTTGCATTGGCATTGTATTCACCAATTGCCCCTGAAGGCTTCGTTTCACTTGCAGAAAGAATATATCTTCCTTCATTATTTGCAACTATATAATAACTTAAGTTTTTATCAAAAATTTCATTGATCTGACTACTTCCCTGAGCATTTTGATTGAAATTTGTCACGGTGTTTTTAAGCTCAAGATTTTGTCCAGCCCAAACAGCATTGTCACCTAAATAAGTATCATTTGAAACCGCAAAGTTTTGAAGAAGTTGCAATGAAAACATTATATTCACCGCACCACTTGAATCTAACATAGCAAATTCCATATAGTGAGGATTTGCAAAATTTTTGTTTATTTTTATCTTGCCAATCAATTTATTTGCAAGAGACTGCCTGATTGTATCAGCTGTGTTTGTGAATATTATTTCATTATCGTTGTTGTCAAATAAAGTAAGCATTCCACCTTCGCCAAACAGATCAAGCACCTGTCTGTCTGTAAGTCTTGTCTCGCTTAAATATTGAGAAGTAAATTTAAAATTAACGCTATTGAGACTAAAAGGCACATCATTACCAGCAGCATCCAAACAATAAAGTTCAATCAGTCTTTTAAGTTCTATAAACTGCGATTCATTTCCTACAGCACCATATTTTTTTACAATTACTTCTTTTGATGTATCAGTGCTTTCAGTAGTAACGCTTGTTTCATAGGTCTTTGGATTTTCTGAATCATATCTTATTTTTGAAATTCCTGTAGCTTTAACTTCAAATTTTATTTCAAAAGTCTTTCCATTTTCAGAAAGTGTTGATTCCCCGTCATTGCTTTTTATAATAAGAGTCAGAGGGATATAAGAATTTGAGTTTGTATTTCTAAATGCAAAAGATTGTCCATTTGTAAGAAAATTTATTATAGCAGAATTGCCTGCACTGACAGCAAATTTCCACTGATTTCTAAGTGTATTTGTCTTTCCTTTTTGGTCAGTAATTTCAAAGTTTGCACCATTTGCACCTACCACATTATTGATAAATTCAGTGACATTGTTGAAGGTTTTTATCGTTCCGTCAAGAAGAGTAACCTTGATTGTAGTATTAAATCCACCATTTTGAGTGAGACTTTGGTCAACTGTAATAGTGTTATTATTGCCATCAGCAATGGCATTGTAAACTTCCGATTTGTTGCTCATCTCAATATTTACTGCTTTTGGTTTGTAAATATTGACAAGCTTTTCTGAAATAAGACTTGTCTCTCTTTTCCATTCTATTGCTTGATCTTGATTGTTATCATAGATGAGAGAGATATAGCCTAGATAAATTCCATTTGCACTATCAATTTGAATAGACGATTTTGTTGTAACTTTATATTCTACAATCACAGCATTTTTTTCGTCATCAGTCAAAATAAGACCTTCTCCGAATGTAAAATACTCTGATATATCATTTCCTGCAATATCATAGATTAAAGGTCGAACATAACCTTTTTGAAATTCATCTTTAAATACTGGCACTGATTCAGGTGCAATAGTGAAACGTAAATTAAAGCTAAGGTCACTTCCAAGATTGATTGAAATTTCATTTTCATTTTCATCATTAAAGTTTGTCGCATCAATTTCATAATCGCTTATAGAATTTTTATACAACGCAGTCTTTGAAGTCACACTTTTTGAAGTGCTGCTCATCTCAACTATATCATAAAGTTCATTCGCACCATTTGGTTTTACTGTTGCAAAATAAATAGCAAATTCACCTGTATTATAAAGAGTAATACGAGAGCCATTGAGAGCAAACAAAGTTGACGTTCTGCTTGCATTTACTTGATATCTGCCAGATCTTTCAAGAATATATCCATTTTCCCCTATAATTCTATTTGCAGTTTCAATATAATCGGCAAGAGGACCATCGCCAAACCAAGCAAAGAATACTGTATCCTTATATTTATTTTCTTCAGGCACAGATACAAACTGGTTGAGGTCAATTGTGACAGCTTCAATCTTGCTTTCATTATCAACTATTTGATAATTTAAAAGCACATTGAGGTCATCTTGATCAGTCCATGAAAGAGGTTTTTCTTCATGTTTTGAAATTTTCAGGTTCACCTGACTAATCATTGCCTCACCACTTGGACTTGCAAATAATTCTGTCCCATCATTTACAAGGAGTGCAACATTAATTTTTAAATCCATCGCTTGGGTGGCGGTTAATTTCCAATTTGAAAAACGTATGTCATTTACCTCAGAATTAGATTTGTAAAAACGCTTTCCATCTATATCCACATAAGGAATTTCACTATCTCCAATAATGCTTAAAATCTTATTTTCACCTTGAGTTGGGTCAACACCATTATTATCAAATGAAATGACAATATTTTTTAAGAGATTGTCAAGTAATAGACCAGAGGATGAATAAACTTTTACACCTAAATAATCGCTATTGCTTTGATATGGATAATTGTTTAAATACAAGTTAAGTGATGTTTCAACATTCATTTTTATTGTTTGTGATGAAACATTAAATCTGCCAATATTTTCTTCGCCAATTGAAATTGTTTTAAAAGAACTTTCGACAATTTTGTTGTCCTCACTGTCGTCAGTGTTGTCTCTTAAATATCCAAGCACGCCTGTATAATAATATTCACCATCAATATCTCCAACAAGAGCATCATAATCTAATTGAGCTTTTGCAGTTTCAAATGTATAGCCATTTATTTTTATATTATCAGCTGCCTGATTTGAAGCAACAAAATGCACTTGATGCTTTCCGTCATAAACTGCCTCAACTGTGTTTTCTTCGCTTTCTGCTTCATAGTAAGAATGTTTTTCTCTCCATAAAGATGAATCAATTGTGCTTTTATTATCAGAAAACATGTATTTACTGTCTGCAGGAATATATTTTGTTTCAACTGTAAATCTTTCATTTCTCACAACCTGTGTTGTGAGTTCTCCTTTAGAGTTATAAACAAGCGTTTCAGTCGAATAAACAGGCACATCAACTGCGATTTTTATGCTTGCTGAACCAATATGTATATTTTCAGAACGTGCAATAAGAGTTGAGATTCCCCCGACAATCCAGTCTATATAATTTTCATTTGTATCTTTTATCGCATTTCCATTTTCATCTTTAAGGTGGTCATTTAAAAGATGAACATTGAAAGGACGTCCTATTGACACATATTGAGGGACTTGAATAGAACCATTTGAAATAAGTTTATTTTCTGGGTCATATCCAATGACTACATCGCCCCCAAAAGAAAGTTCAACTTTTCTACGAGTCACCTCTTGAGTTGGAGTTGTGATAGTAAGCTGAAAATCTTCACCAACTTCAAGTTGTCCTCTTTGAGCATTAAACAAACCGTCATTATAATTAAAATCTATACTTTCAGGCATGATATTTTTTTCATCGAAGCCACCTGCAAGATAAACGCCAAGCACGGTTGCACCAGAAATAGCAAAAACGCTTGCTATTGTCACAACAACCGTCATCCACGTTTTCCATTTAGACTTAAACTTTCCTTCTTTTTTCTTTTCTTCTTTAATCTTCTTATTTTTCTTTTTCATTTATGACCCCTCTAAAAATATGGCTAAATCAAAATGTAGTAAGTTGATTTAATATTTATTAAATCCTTCATTACAAGTATAAATTTTTGCCATGAAAAAGGCAAATAAATTTGACCCTTTTAATAAATAATTTTAGTAATATATATATTATAAATATAATTGCTGAAAATATTTAGTTTTCTCTTTTCTTTTTTAATATCTTTAAAGTCAATTTTAATTGACAATTATTTGTTTTTAAGTTATACTTGCATGAAAGGAGAAAAAATGTTACAAGTTACAAATATTTCACTCGCATTTGGCGGACGAGTGCTTTATAAAGATGTCAATTTAAAATTTACAAAAGGAAATTGTTATGGCATTATAGGTGCAAACGGTGCGGGTAAATCCACATTTTTAAAAATCATAACTGGAGAAATAGAGCCAAATACTGGCGAAATTTCAATTACACCTGGCGAAAGAATGTCAGTTTTGGCACAAAACCAAAATGCATATGATAATGAAACAGTTTTAAACACTGTGCTTCTTGGTCACAAAAGACTGATGGAAATTCAAAAAGAAAAAGATGAACTTTATATGAAAGCAGACTTTTCTGAAGAAGATGGATTGAGAGCGGGAGAACTTGAAACTGAATTTGCTGAACTTGGTGGATGGGAGGCAGAAAGCGAAGCCAAAAGTTTGCTTCAAAATATGGGAATTGAAGAAAGCATGTTTGACAGCCTTATGGGCAGTTTGGACGCAAAAATAAAGGTAAAAATACTTCTTGCTCAAGCACTTTTTGGAAATCCTGATATTCTAATTTTAGACGAGCCTACAAACAACCTTGATTTCAAAACTTCTCGCTGGCTTGAAGAATATCTTTTGGATTTTGAAAACATTGTCATCATCGTATCGCACAACCGACACTTTTTAAATAAAGTCTGCACTCATATTTGTGACGTTGACTATGGAAAAATAAATATGTTTATCGGAAATTATGATTTCTGGTATGAATCAAGTCAGCTCATTTTGAGACAGATGAAAGACCAAAATAAGAAGTCAGAACAACGTGCGAAAGAACTTAAAGAATTTATCGCCCGTTTCTCAGCCAATGCTTCAAAATCAAAGCAAGCAACAAGCAGAAAGAGAGAGCTTGAAAGACTTACTATTGAGGACATCAAACCTTCTTCAAGAAAGTATCCATACATCAACTTTGAATATAGTCAAGAAATAGGCAAAGAAATATTAAAAGTAGACCATTTGACAAAGACTGGAATGTTTAAAAATTTATCTTTCAACATTGAAAAAGGACAAAAAGTGGTATTTTTTGCAAAAAATAGCCAAATTTTAACCACTTTATTCAATATTATTCTTGGAAATGAAAAGCCTGATCATGGGCAAGTGTTTATTGGAAAAACGATAAAAATGACAAATCTCCCACAAAACAACAACGAATTTTTTGAAGGCAATACCTCCTCTATTGTTGATTGGCTAAGACAATATTCACAAGACCAAAATGAAACATATATTAGAAGTTGGCTTGGCAGAATGCTTTTCACTGGCGAAGAAAATTTAAAACCAGCAAATGTGCTTTCTGGTGGTGAACGCGTCAGATGTATGCTTGCAAAGATGATGCTTGAACAAGGCAATCTTGTAATTTTAGATGAGCCAACAAACCATCTTGACCTTGAGTCAATCACAGCCCTCAACAAAGGAATGGTAAATTTTAGAGGCAATATGCTGTTTGCCACACATGATCAAGAAATCATTGAAACAGTTGCCAACAGAATTATTGATATTGTCGATGAAAATAAGTATATTGACTTCACTGGGACTTATCAAGAATATCTTGAAAAATATTCAAAATAATAAAAATTTAGCAAAAAAAAGAGGCAAAAACTCCTCTTTTTTTTATTTTTTATATTTATTTTGATAAATTATCAATTTTCCCCAACTCTTCCTTAATTGTATATGCCTGTTTAAAATATGAATTTGGCACGATATAAAACTCTCTCATTTTCAAGTTTTCAATACATAAAAATGAACCTTTTGGTGCAATTACAATTTCTCCCCAAAGCGTCATAAAATATATATTTTTGTTTATTTTAATATATTTCTTATTTTCGTCAATAGGTGCATACATTTCCCAAACTTCATCTGTTTGCTTAAAACTTTCCTTAAATTTTTCACCTTTAATAATTAAAGTGAAACCATTATTAAAACACGCAAGCATAGAATCCAATTCTACATCTCGTTTATTGACCTTTTTAAGTTCATTTTTCAAAACATAAGATCTTCCACCAATTTGATAACGCATCCGATTGTCAATTTCTCTCCCCTCTTGTGCTTTTGTTGCAAAAACGCTTTTATCGCGCGTGGCAACTACAACATTTCCATTGGTGAAATCTTTTATCAGCGAAACAATATCTTTAGAATTTATAAGGTCAACTTTTTCAAACTCAAGTTCAAGCTGACATGAGCCATCTAAAGAATAAAAGGTTTTTATCATGTTTACTCCTAATATGTATATCAATTGATATATTAACACAACAAAATTAAAAAGTAAAGTTTAAAATAAAATATATGATTAAAAAGTTGACAAATCAAATTACATTGTTTATAATGTTTTATGTATAAAGGTTGGAAAATGACCTTTAAACTTGCTGCCAATTGTAAACTTTGGTAGTCAAAAAAATTTAAACTATGATAGAATTGGCAACTCTGGAGTTTAACGCAATGTCTGCGAAAAGACAATAATGAAGGCGATTTTTAATCGTGAATTAGGGTGGAACAGCGTAATAAAACACGCCCCTATTGCTTTATGGCAGTGGGGCTTTTTTATTTATAAAGCAAGCACATAACTACTATTTTTATAGTTGTAAAAAAGTTTCCGCACTTTACAATTTTAATAATATATAAATGATATTTTATTAAAATAGTGACCTCAAAATAGAAAAAATTACTTAAAAAGGAGTTTATTTATGCAAACAAAATTGACAATGGAAAAAATAGTAAACCTTTCAAAATCACGTGGTTTTATCTTTCAAGGAAGTGAAATCTATGGTGGTTTTGCAAACACATGGGATTTTGGTCCTATTGGTGTAGAACTGAAAAACAATATTAAACGCGCATGGTGGAAAAGATTTGTTCAAGAAGATCCATCAACTTATGGCGTTGATGCTGCTATCCTTATGAATCCAACAGTTTGGCATGCTTCAGGGCATGTTGAAAGTTTTGGCGATCCAAAAATGGATTGCAAAAATTGCAAAACTAGGCATCGTGCTGATACCTTGATTGAAAACCACAGCAAGGGGAAAATATCAGCTGAAGGCATGACAAATGAAGAAATGGAAGCATATATTGAAGAACATGATGTAAAATGTCCAAACTGTGGCAAAAGGGATTTCACTCAAATTCGAAAATTCAACCCTATGTTTACAACTTCAAGAGCGATGACTGGTGACAATAGTGACATTGTTTATTTAAGACCAGAAACTTGTCAAGGAGAATATATAAATTTTCTCAATATTCAGCGTTCAGCCCGTGCAAAAGTGCCTTTTGCTATTGCACAAATTGGAAAATCTTTCAGGAATGAAATTACACCTGGCAACTTTCTTTTCAGAACTATCGAGTTTGAACAGATGGAACTTCAAAAATTTTGTAAAGATGATGACAGTATGAATATCTATGATGATTATAAAAAACGAGCATGGATTTTCGTCAACGATTTAGGTTTAAAAGAAGATCATTTAAGATATCATGACCACGATAAGCTTGCACACTATGCAAAGGCGGCATGTGATATTCAATATCTATTCCCAATGGGCTGGCAAGAACTTAATGGTATTCATCATCGTGGCACTTGGGATTTAAGTAGACATCAAGAATTTAGCGGCAAAAATATGAGCTATCTTGATCCTGTCACTAATGAAAAATATCTTCCAACAGTTGTTGAATATTCTATTGGTGCTGATAGGCTTACTCTTGCTCTTATGTGTGAAGCTTACGAAGAAGAGACTCTTGAAAATGGTGAAACAAGAGTTGTAATGCACTTCCACCCTGCAATTGCACCATATAAAGTTGCAATCCTTCCTCTTCAAAAAAATCTTGGTGAAAAGGCTAAAGAAATCTATTCAATGCTCAGCAAAGAATTTATGTGCGATTATGATGACGCAGGTTCTATTGGAAAACGTTATCGCAGACAGGATGAAATCGGGACACCTTTCTGTGTAACAATTGATTTTGACACTCTTGAAGATGACACTGTCACAATTCGTGATCGCGACAGCATGCAACAGATAAGGATAAAAACTGATGAACTTGTTGATTATATCGCAAAAAGAATAAAATTCAACTAAAAAACATTTATTTTTAAAAAATCATTTATATTTAATAAAAAATCATTTAATTAAGTGTAATAACCTTTTTAGTTAAAAAAATCGCTCTTTTCAAAGAGCGATTTTTTATCTGTCTCGTGTAATTGCTAAAAGCAAGAATAGCATTCTTAAAAAATATGCAAGTGAAACGATTAGTGAAGCTACGTATGTCATTGCAGCTGCATTCAGAAGTTTGTCAGTCCCTTCCACTTCTTCAGAAGATGTGCAGCCCATTTCGTATAAAATCTTTTTCGCCCTAGCTGAAGCATTGTATTCAACAGGCAAAGTCACAAGGCTTGCAATAACAGAAAGAGCATATATGCCCACATATACATAAATTAATATGCTGCCTGCACTCATGAAAAACAATAAATTCATTATAAGACCAGCAATTATAATTGGGATCAATAATGAAGATACAAAATTGGTCGCAGTGACAACAACCTGTCTTATTTTTAGTGCTTGATAACCTTCTTTATCTTGAAGGGCATGTCCAAATTCATGTGCGACAATGGCATGTGCGGCAAGCGACTTTGAATTAAAGTTACCTTGTGAAATATTCAAAGTTTTTGTTCTTGGGTTGTAATGGTCACTAAGAGTGCCTTGACAAGAGCCAATTTGTATATTTACTCCGTGTTCTTGCGCTAGTCTTTCAGCAAGTTGAGCAGCAGTCATATCCAATGATGAATCTACTTTTTTATATTGATTAAAAGCACTTGAAACTTTCCCTTGTGCAACTAGTGCAATAATGATCGCCACCACTATGGCAATTCCGCATACAAAATATCCGATATATAACCCCATATGATCTCCTAATTAAAAAGCTTTCCTCTTTTTGAAACACCCGTCCAAAAAAGAATTATTTTCAAAAATTCTGCCCAATAAGTAAGTCTCGCATCATTTAAAAATCTTTTACATCTTTTAAGATCTTCTTCCTCAAAAACTTCTTTCAAAAATGTCATAGCATTTTTTGATGCATCTTTTTCTATTGAAATTGTCATCATTTTCACTATAAGAGCAAGAATGAAAATAAAAACGCCAAAAGCCAGCAAAGAACAGCCAACTATAAATAATGTGCCCCCAAAAAACAATAATATAAGTCCCGAGAGCAGACTTGGCATCATAAGGCAACCTAAAAATTTGCCAAGTCGTCTTAATCTGTTGAGTTTTTTTAATTTGTTTCCACTCACGTCTTGAAGAGCATGACCAAGTTCGTGAGCAATAATAGTAAATGATGCTAAACTTGGTTTATAAATGGTATCAGTCGATAAAAAGAGTTTTCTTTTGCTGTATGCGTCACCCGCCACCGCTGAAATTTGAACAATTTCAATCGGAGTTTTGATAAATCTTCTCACCACAAAATCTACAAAGTCAATTGATGTAAGTTTTGTCTTTGCCTCGATATTATTCATTTCTTCATACTTTTGCATAAATCTTTCGCCTGAGTAGTTTGCCACAGCAAGCAAAAAACATAAAAGCAATAATGCAGCAATTACTCCAATAATTATAAACCATGTGCTCATAAATATAGTTTATATCATTTTACCTTTTAAAGCAAATAAAATCATACTATTTTATTTTTTAATCTAATTTGTAATCAATAGTATGGTCGAGCCTTTAATTAGTGTTGTCCCAACTGGTGGCAACTGCTTCTCAATAAATTCACCTTCTCCATCAAGCTCAAATTCAAGTCCGATTTCCTTCAGCATTACTGCACAATCTGTCAAACTTTTTCCAATAACATCTGGCATTTCAACATATTCAACAACAATGCTTTCATCTTGTTTTTCTTCACCTAAATAGTCAAATAGATTTATGAAAATTTCTTTACCATAAGGTGCTGCAACTATACTTCCATAATATGCACCGTTGCTTGGCTCATCAACCATAATAAATACGATATACTCTGGATTATCTGCAGGATAAGTGCCAATAAAACTTGAAATATATTTTCCTGTATCAATTCCACCAGTTTCTTTATATTTTTGTGCAGTTCCTGTTTTTCCCCCAATATTATATCCTTCAACAAAGGTGTATTTACCTGTTTTATTTTCTGCAAATTCAAGTAAACCATTGACAAGAGCAGAGGTTTGAGGGCTAATGATATTATTAATCACCCTGCCTTTAACAATCGGAGAACCACCTACAACCAAGTGCGGACTATTAAATGTCCCTCCATTTGTTATTGAACTGACTGCACTTAAAAGTTGCATTGGAGTAAGTGCAATAGCATGACCAAAGCCCATACGTGCAAGGTCAACATTTTTGACAAGTTTTTTAGCCATTAAAATTCCACCAGCTTCACCAGTAATGTCAAGCCCTGTCTTTTGACCCAGACCAAATTTGGTCATATAACTATAAAATTTATCCACTCCAAGTCGCAAAGCTAAATCCATAAAGCAGCAGTTGCAAGAGTTTGCAAAGGCCTCTGTCAAAGTTTGGCTGCCATGTCCAATAGTTCGCCAACACTTAATTCTTATTCCATCAATAACACGAAATCCAGGACAATAAAATCTATCTTCAAGCGATGTTAAACCTTCTTCAAGAGCTGCAGCAACTGTCAATATTTTGAAAGTTGAACCAGGCTCATATATGTCAGTTGCAGGTTTAATTTTGCTGTAAGCAAACAGACTTTCAAGGTCATCACGAGGTACTTCATTTAGGTCAAAACTAGGTTTTGACGACATAGACAAAACTTCACCATTCTTTGCATTCAAAATCATTCCAGTGACACTTTTGGCTTTCTGTTCTAGCATGATTTTTTCAAGTGTTTTTTCAACAATAAGTTGCATTTTGCTGTCGATTGTCAAATGCAAATCCTCTCCAGCAGTTGCACCAACATAATATCTCAGTGAACCTCCAATCTCCTTCCCTTGCAAGTCGCTTTGCACATAACTAAAACCATCTTTTCCCTTCAAAAGTTGATTATAAAAGGCTTCAACACCTGTTTGCCCAACATTATCTACACTGATAAACCCTAATACTTGAGTAAGAAGGTTGCCATAGGTGTAATATCGATTTGAATTTTCGGCAAGATAAACACCAGACAAATTTAATTTATATATCTCTTCTGCCTCTTCACCTTCAATTTGCATTTTAATAAGCACTTCACTTGCATTATTTTTGGATATTTTTGAATAGACATTCTCAAAAGAAAGCTGCAAGATTTCAGAAAGATGTATGGCTACTTCTGACTTATCTTTGACTTCTCTCGCTCTGACATAAACATTATAAGTGGTATAGCTCACTGCAAGAGCAGAACCTGTTCTGTCATATATAGTGCCACGTGGAGCTACTATCGCAAGGTCTCTTGTCCACTGATCGGTTGCTTTTGATTGCAATTCTTTTCCATTTATAATCTGCAAGACAAAGAGTCTTACAACTAAAGAACAAAAAATAAAGGATATGACCAATAAAATGGCCAATATCCTTCTCTTTAATGAAAACAATGTAAAGGCTTTATTCAAAGCTCAACCTCCAAATAAGCCTCCTATGAAATTGCAGAATCTATCAAACCAATTGGATTTTTCATTGATTTGAGTTGGCGGAACGCTTTCCTCTGGAATAACTTCAAAAAGATTTTTCATGTTTTCAGAATTTGTCACATCAAGCATGTAAAGATTTTTAAGATAATTTACTAGATTAATTTCATATTGGGATGAAACTTGAGTGATTTGACTTGAAACATTGTCAATTGTTGCAACATTGACTGTCCCCCAAATGGTAAAAAGAGCAAATATAATTGAAATCAAAATGACTTTAAATTTACTTGGATTTGCCTTTTTACTGTTTTCAACATTCTTAAAAACAAAAATTTTTTTTCGTTCGGCTTCAGTAAGCGTGTCCATTGTATCATAGTTTGGCTTTTCTATTACCTCAGAAACCTTGCTTTCAATACGATTAATTTCCTTCTCTTCTTGAATATATTTTTGTTTTAGCCTCTCAACTTGAGAAAGAGGGAAACTTGCAGAAGAGAAAATATTGATTGATTCTTCCTTTGAAGTGCTTTTTTCAGGCAAAGTTTTTTCAGTAGAAACTTCTTTTTGTTTTGCCTTTTTTTCACTTTCTATTTCAACCTTTTCTTCGGTCAAAACTTCTTTAAGCAAAGTTCTATCACTCATAATATATTCACCTCCCCTCTTATGTATTACTTGTTAATAAGTTCTTAAAAATGTTATACTATTCTTTATTTTTTAAACTTAAAAACAAAAATTTTATGATTTTTTCTCAATTATTAATAATTTTTTATTAAATTATCATATTTTTTCGATAATTCTTAGCTTTGCACTGCTGCTGCGTGAATTTAATTCAAGTTCGTTTTTACTCGCGGTGATAGGCTTATTGTTGATTAGTTTAACTTCAGCTTTATGATTGCAAATGCAAACTGGAGTTTTTGGTGGACATATGCAAGCTGTAGCATAATTTTTAAAAACTGTTTTGACTATTCGATCTTCAAGGCTGTGAAAGGATATTACTGCAAGCCTGCCACCCTTTTTCAGCAAACCTATCATCTCTCGCAAAAATTTATCTAAGTTTTCAAGCTCGCCATTCACCTCTATTCTAATAGCTTGAAAGGTTTTTTTTGAAACTCCGCCTTTGCCAAAAATCACTTTTTTAGGAAATGCACTTTCGATTATTTCTTTAAGCTGTGTTGTAGTTTCAATTGGCTTTTTCGCTCTGCTTTCACAGATATTTTGAACTATTCTTTTTGCATTGTTTTCTTCACCATAACGATATAGAATATCAATTAATTTTTCTTTTGAATAATTGTTTACAACGTAATATGCATCCATTTCCTGCGTTTTATCCATTCGCATATCAAGACGACCCTCGCGGAGAAAACTAAATCCTCTTTCGCCATTGTCAAGTTGATAAGAACTTACGCCCAAATCAACAAGCACGCCATCAATTTTACCCGATAAATTCATTTCTTGTAAAATTTCAGGAGCTTGTTTAAAGTTTGCATGCAACACTTGAACATTTGTCAATTTATCGAAACGAGTTCTGCAAACCTTGACAGCTTCGATATCCCTATCAAAACCGATTAATCTCCCTTTATTAGAAAGGCAGGAGGCAATCACGCTTGAGTGACCTCCTCCTCCCATTGTGCAATCCACATAGATGCCGTTTTCTTTTATGTTAAGCCCTTCAATAACTTCGCCAAGAAGGACTGGAATATGTTTAAACTCCATTTTTTTCCTTTAAAATTATGCTAATTTATTTTCAATCATTTCTATAAGTTTATTGAAATCAATTGTCAATAATGTTTCAAGAGTAAGTTCTTCAACGCCCAATTCATTAAGAAGAGCATTGTCATTTGCAATTACTGTAATTACCTCATTGTATACTTCATTAAAGCTTTCAACAATTACCTCATAGCAATTTTTGAATATTCCTTCCTCACTCTTACCGTTTGAAGTCCTATAAGCGTTCACCTTCATTGCTTCAAGAAGTTCTGCAAGTGATTGGCGATCAATGTTTGCAATTCCATCACCAACATTATTACTGATTGCGACAAACTTTTTGAGAATATTGCATATTTCCTCAGTTTGGCTTTCTTCGCCTGCAAAACTTACCCCCTCTGTTGACATTGTTATTTCTTTGCCTGTCAAAGTGCTGAGACTGCTGCCTAATATTTCAAAAATATTATCTTTGATTGCCTTAGTTGATTTTGCAGACAAGAGTGGATTGAAGATTTCATCAATTTCATTTTCTTTGATATTATTTATGAGTCTTTCCATTTCGCCATCAACAATAAGCATCAAGTAAGTTGTATCATCGACTTTATGACTGTTTAAAGCTACAAATATATCTGAAATATTTTTTAAATCACTCTTCCATTCGTCATAATTATTCAAAAGTTTTAAATCTAAAATTTCAGGATTTAAATTTTCAACAAATTTTTGAACTAAATTTTTATTAGTAAATTCAACTTGATAAAGAGGGAGAATAATTTTGTTTAAGGTATCTTTTTTGTTTTCTTGTGAAAGAATCTCTGCTATTGCATTTATTTTTTCTGAATCTGAAATGCTATTGTCATTTATTATATCATAAACACCTTCATCTCTGACAGTGATGACTGATTGCACAACAAATTCAAGCAATTGTTTATATGTTTTGATTTCTACCTTCTTGCCATTATTGTCAATCAATTGCTTGCTTGGCAAAGCTAAATCATGTTTTGCAAGAAGTTTATCGATGATAGGTTTTCCTTCACTCGTTTGAAGGATTTTATTTGCCCTTAATTGGTCAACCATATCGCCAAATTTTGAAACAATCAAATTTAAGTCATATTTTTCTTTAGAATCAAGAAGTATTGTAGGATCATCCTTCACTTTTGTTAAGTCAACCTCTTTCATTATATCACCAAGATCTTTTACTATTTGGGTGAATGAACTTGCAACTTCTTTCCAACCATTTTCGCTTATATCATCACTATCTACATCAATTTTATCAAGTTCTGTTGATATCTTGTCAACAATCTTTTGCATAACGCTTGAAATGCTGTCTTGGATTACATTTAATTTGAAAACGCTATTTATTCCGCTTTCAATTGTAGTCATGTTCTTTTCAGTTGTCAAAGCATTTACAATTTCACGTTCATTTTTTTCTTCAAGTGTGATTACATCATTTATAATTCCGCTTTTTCCAATGTTTTTAATTAAATTAGAAATATTTAAAAGATCATTTCTAAAATATAAGCCAATTTGGTCTGCTTCTGGCAAATGTTGCCCAATTTCTTTAAATATATCTTTGAGCTCAAATTCTGAGCCTAAAAATGAATATTTTTCATAATTTACGATTAAATCTGACAAGGTTGGTGAAAGGACATATTTGAAAAGATTTGAAGAAGTAAGTCTGTCAACAGCACCAGTCATTTTGTCATAATCAATCTTTGTATAATCAAGTTTTTCAAAATTTTGATAACTAAGCTGATATGCAAAATCGGCAATTTGATAGGTGTCCTCAATTTCCTTTCTTATTTTCACCCTACCGCCATCAACTTTTGCACTTGCATAATAATCAAACATAGCATTATCAAGTCCAAACAAACTGCTGCATTTTGTAAGAAAATTATTTTCAAGTCCTCTCACAACAATCACAGCCTGCTCAGGGATATTGTCAAGAATAAGTGAGTGATTTTTATTAGTCTCTTCGCTATTTTCTTCGCTAGCTGTTGCAGTTTGTTCAATTTCAACTAAATTATATTGGTTTGCAGTAGTCATTTTATTTGCAAATCCTATCAGCCCAGCAAGAGGCATAAAGGCAATTATTGTAACAATGAAAGCTTTTACAAGACCAACAAGTCCTCCAAATAATCTTCCTCTCTTTGGCCCTTTTAAGAATGTGAAATTGCAAATCTTATAGATAATATACATCACAATTTCAATTGCTATTGTAACAAGAATAAACATAACCACATTGCAAATTGCACCAGGCAAGCTTATAATGAGTGTTTCAAGATTTTTATTTGCGCTTATCATCTGTCTCATGTCACCAACAGCAAGAAACATTTCTACTAAAACATTTTGCAGAGTGACAAGATTGCCTTCATATTCAACTTTTATGCCTAGTATAGCATTTGTGATCAGTGGAGTGACAAAGAAAGCAACTATTACACCAACAACTGAAAAAATCAAATTTGCGGTTGAACGCTTAAATCCTCTCCAGAAACCAACAAGGAATCCACCTAATAATATAACTGCAAAAAAAGCAGAAACAATCAAGGCAATTATTGTAGAATTCATAACTTACTCCTTTTTCTTAAAACTATTTTAACATATTTTGACATAGCAATCAATCTTTTTGTGAAAATTTCTTGTATTTATTTTTTGACTTTTTTTGCTCTTTTTAATCAAAATTTTAATAAAAATAACTATTGTATTTTTTACAAAATAAAATTAACAAAAAATTTTTATACCTTTTCTATCGCAATGTTCATGGATAGGTTATAAATAAATAACGAAGGTCTTATTTTTCAAAAATTTATTGTCAAAAATTGTTGACTTTCATTTTTAAAAGTTTTAATATATACACAGAACAACACAAAATGTGCTAAAAGGAATTATACAACATACTATATATTGTGTTTGAGAAAAGGAGATCTTATGGTAAAAAACATCATGAAAAGAGATGGCAGAGTCAAAGAGTTTGACATTTCAAAGATTGAAAATGCCATTTCAAAAGCAATGAATGCTGTTGGCGACAGAGAATTTAAAATAGCTTCAAAACTTGCTAAACTTGTAGAGGAAGAGATTGACAATCAATTTGAAGATGGCAACATCCCTTCAGTTGAACAGGTGCAAGATATTGTCGAAAAAGTTTTGATGAAAAAGGGTCATGACGATGTGGCAAAAGCCTACATTATTTATCGTCAAAAACGCAGTCAAGTGCGAGAGCTAAACTCTTCACTTATGAAAACCTTTGACAAAATCAACAACAGCGATGCCAAAGATAGTGATTTAAAGAGAGAAAATGCAAATATTGATGGTGATACACCTATGGGTGTCATGCTTAAATTTGGTTCTGAATCTGCAAAAAACTATTTCACAAAGGCAATTATAGACCCAAAACAAGCCAAAGCTCATCAAGAAGGCGACATTCATATCCATGATTTTGATTTCTACACTCTAACAGAAACATGCTGTCAGATTGATGTTGAAAAACTATTTAAAGGCGGTTTCCATACAGGTCATGGATTTGTAAGAGAACCTAATGATATAAGGACTTATTCAGCACTCGTTTGTATTGCAATTCAATCAAATCAAAATGATCAGCATGGCGGACAAAGTGTGCCAAACTTCGATTATGGATGTGCACCTGGTGTTGCCAAGACCTATAAAAAACTTTACAGAACAAATTTCGCAAAAGCCTATGTTTTAAAAGAAGCAGGTAAATTAAACGAAGAAGAAGTTTTGCAAACACTTAAAAGCATCGAAAATGAAAAAGCCTTATATCCAACTCTTGCTGGCGACAAAGGCTATGATAAAGCTGAAAGAGCAGCATTTGCTGATTTGAAGGATGAATTATTCAATAAGATAAAACAATATGCCACCGAAAAGGGTTATGAAGAGACAAATGATGCAACTCATCAGGCTATGGAAGCTCTTGTTCACAACCTCAACACCATGCATTCACGTGCTGGTGCTCAAGTCCCATTCTCATCATTGAATTTTGGGACAGATACTTCTCCTGAAGGACGAATGGTTATGATAAACTTCCTAAGAGCAACAGAAGAAGGACTTGGAAATGGCGAAACTCCAATCTTCCCTATCTCAATCTTTAAAGTTAAGGAAGGCGTAAACTACAATCCTGGCGATCCAAACTATGACATTTTCAAACTTGCAATCAGATGTTCTGCAAAGAGAATGTTTCCAAATTTCTCTTTCATCGATGCCCCATACAATCTTCAATATTATAAAGAAGGACATCCTGAAACTGAGGTTGCTTACATGGGTTGCAGAACAAGAGCAATGGCAAATGTATATGACCCAACTCGCGAAATCACCTTTGGAAGAGGAAATCTTTCCTTCACTTCTATAAACCTTCCAAGAATTGCAATTGAAGCTAAGGGAGATTTAAAGAAATTTTATGCTCGTCTTGATGAACTTATGGAACTTGTCACCGATCAACTTCTTGACAGATTTAAAATTCAACAATCAAAACATGTTTACAACTACCCATTCCTCATGGGACAAGGTGTTTGGATTGATTCTGAAAAACTTAATAGAGATGACAGCATAGCTGAAATTTTGAAACATGGCACACTCACTTATGGTTTCATTGGACTTGCTGAGGCACTTGTTGCACTCACTGGCAAGCATCATGGTGAAAGTGAAAAATCATGGCAAATAGGATATGACATCATCAAACACATGCGTGAGTTTGCAGACGCAAAAGCTGAAAAATATAAGCTCAATTTCTCAGTTATTGCCACTCCTGCCGAAGGTTTAAGCGGAAGATTTATCAGAATAGATAAAGAAAAATATGGCAAGATTGAAGGTGTGACCGACAGAGAATATTATACAAACAGTTTCCATATTCCAGTATATTTTAATACAACTGCAGAAAAGAAAATTGATCTTGAAGCACCTTTCCATGCTCTTTGCAATGGTGGTCATATCTCTTATATAGAACTTGATGGTGATGCAACAGCAAACCTTGATGCTTTTGAAAGAATCATTAGACATATGAAAGAAAAAGGAATTGGATATGGTGCAATTAATCATCCAATCGATAGAGATCCAGCTTGTGGATATAATGGAATTATTGGAGATACCTGCCCTCACTGTGGAAGAAGTGAAAAAGATGGTCAAGGCAACTTTGAGCGTATCAGAAGAATAACAGGTTATCTTGTTGGCACTCTTGACAGATTCAATAACGGCAAACGTGCTGAAGAACATGATAGAGTGAAACATGGTGTTTAATTTAAATAACACACTAAATTCATATCAATTAAAGCGGGCTTATAATAAGCTCGTTTTAATTGCTCATTTTTAAGCACAATATCACAGATAATAACATAATTTTTCAAAAATTTCATTAAATTTTATGAAAAAACAGCATTTTTAATGGTTTTTTAATAATTTTCGCTGAATTACTCAACTTTTTAATTTTATCAAAGGAGAAAAATATGGCAAGAATAAGAATTTCTGGTATAGTAAATGACAGCATTGTTGACGGGCCAGGACTGCGATATACCATTTTTACACAAGGTTGTCCTCATCACTGTGAAGGTTGTCACAATCCTCAAACACATTCATTTAAGGGTGGCAAAAAGATATCTTTAAGAAAAATCAAAAAAGATATTCTTTCAAATCCCCTACTTCAAGGTGTAACTTTTTCTGGCGGTGACCCCTTTGTTCAGGCAGAAAAACTTGTTCCTGTGGCAAAATTTATTAAAGAAAGAGGCCTTGAGCTTGCCTGTTATACAGGATACACCTTTGAGGCACTATATAGCGATCATATCCCATTTGCAAAAGAGTTGCTTTCTTATATAGACGTGCTTATTGATGGAAGATTTATTTTAAAACAAAAAAGTCTCGATTTAAAATTTAAAGGTTCTTCCAATCAGCGAACAATAGATGTGCAAGCATCAATTCGCGAAGGAAAGCCAATCATAATGACTGACCCTAAATGGGTTTAAACACATTTATTTAATAAAAAAATATAAGGATTTTACAGAAATTTCCTTATATTTTTTATTTTTCTTTTATATTATCTTTATTTCTTTTATTCATTTGCTATTTTAAAAAGTTTTTCACTTTCGGCTGCGACATCAAGACGAGGGAATAATATTTCAAGTTCTCCCAATAGTTTACCTGTTTCTAAACCATCAAAATTGTCAAGATTTGCAAACTCTGATGTTGGTTCAATGCCAAATGCCTTCAAAACTTTCGCACTGCTGTTTGGCATAAAAGCAAAAATAAGATTGCTGCCAATTCTGATTGATTCAAGAAGATATCTCATAATCGTTTTAAGTCTTGCCTCTCCACCCTCTTCTTTTGCAATCACCCAAGGTTGAACTTTTTGAATGTAAGTGTTTGCAAATGTGAATATATTCATAATTGAGGTGATTGCACGAGTTATATCAAGTTCTTCCATATATTTTAAAACTGTTTTCACTTCATTTAATACATTTTGTTTAAATTCTTGGTCATCTTCAGTTGATTTTTCTGCTTCAGTAATGACAGAGCTAAAATATTTTTTAACCATACTAAAAGTTCTTGATACAAGATTTCCGAAATTGTTTGAAAGGTCTGCATTAATCCTTGTAAGAAATGCCTCTGTTGAATAATTGCCATCACTGCCAAAAGGAATTTCTCGATAAAGGAAATATCTAACAGCATCAGCACTATACATTGGGACTAAAACACGAGGATCGGTGCATTCTTTCACACCTGCATCCTTACTTTTTGAAAGTTTATCTCCACCAAAAAGAATCCAGCCATGTGCAAAGATACGTTTTGGAATTGGAAGCTCAAGTGCCATCAAAATTGCAGGCCATATGATTGAATGAAACCTAACAATCTCCTTTCCTATTACATGAACATCTGCTGGCCAAAATTTCTTGTAATTCTCATCATTTTCACTTAAATAGCCAAGTGCAGTGATATAATTTGAAAGTGCGTCAATCCATACATATATTGTATGCTCGTTATCAAATTCAACAGGAACGCCCCATTTAACAGAGGTTCTTGAAACGCAAAGGTCATTAAGTCCTGGTTTTATAAAGTTGTTTATCATTTCATTTACTCTGCTTGCAGGTTGAAGAAACTGAGGATTTGACTTATAAAGGTCAATAAGCTTGTCCCCAAACTCAGACAATTTGAAAAAGTAAGCCTCTTCCTCTTGAAATTTCACCTCTCTTCCACAGTCTGGGCATTTGCCATTTACAAGTTGGCTTTCTGTCCAGAAAGATTCACATGGTGTGCAATACCAGCCCTTATAAGAGCCTTTATAAATATAGCCATTTTGATAAAGTTTGGTAAAAATCTTTTGAACAGCTTTTTCATGATAATCATCTGTTGTCCTTATAAACTTGTCATATTCTATGTCAAGAAGTTTCCAAAGAGCTTTTGTATCAGATACAATTTCATCAAGATATTCTTTTTCACTTTTCCCAACTTTTGCTGCCGATTGAGTGATTTTTTGACCATGTTCATCTGTACCAGTAAGATAAAAAACATCTTTACCAAGTTTTTTATTAAATCTTGCAATAGCGTCACAAACAATTGTTGTGTATGAATTTCCAAGTGTCAGTTTATTGCTAGGATAATAAATAGGTGTAGTAATATAAAATTTTTCTTTCATTAAGTCCTCCAAAAAGCATATTAATTAATAATAGAATAATATCATTATTTAAAGAAATTGTCAAGTAAAATATATCTATTTACAATCAGTATAAGCTCAACAAAATTTACGCAAATTCGTCAAAATTTGACCTTTTCTTAAAATCTTATTTTTGTAAATTACAATTAAGCATGATACACTATTTTTGTGAAAAATCGTCTGATATTTTTGCTTGGTGTCGCTCTTATAATCTTTTTAATTTGGGCAACCACCATGCTTGGAATAAAATATAATAATAACAGCAAAAATGACAATGCTGTCATTTGTTGTGAAACACATTCAACGTATGATTTTAATAAGTATAATTTTAAATATTAAAATAAATTTGTTATTGCAAAAATTGTTGAATTATGATATAATTTGCATATGCGTATTATTAATTTAGCTTCAGGAAGCGATGGCAATGTCACATATATAGAAAATGGCAACACAAAACTTTTGCTGGACGATGGGCTTAGTTGCAGTGAAACCATAAGACGACTTGAAGCAATAAGTATAAACCCAAAAGAAATTGACGCCATCATAATAAGTCATGAACATTCTGACCACATAAAAGGTGTGGATGTTTTTTCAAACAAATTTGACACACCCGTTTATGCTCACCAGAGCGTTTGGCTTGGTCTTGATGGCAAACTTAAAAAAGTTGACAGTAAAAATCGAAAGAGTTTTGATAAAGATTTTTCCTTTGATGATCTTGAAATTCATCCAATTGAAGTGCCTCACGATGTCAAATGTTTTGGCTATAGTTTTCAAAACGAAAATAGAAAGATCAGTGTTTTGACAGATTTGGGTCACATTAATGACCAAATTTTATATTCTATTAAAGGAAGCGGTCTTGTTTATCTTGAAGCAAATTATGACAAACAGCTCCTCATGAAATCTCTCAAATATCCCCTCTCCCTTAAAATTAGAATTGATGGACCTAATGGTCATTTATCAAACAATGCAAGCAGTCAAGTGGTGGAGTTTTTGGCAAATAACGGGACAAAACAAATCATGCTTTCTCATCTCAGTCGTGAAAACAATTCGCCTCACCTAGCATATAACTCAATATGTGCAAACATCAAAAAGCATGGAATAACTGAAGGGAAAGACATCATGATTGATGTTGCAGGTCCAAATATAAGCACAATGTTTAAATTAAAATAGCAAAAAAGGCTCAAAATAATATCAAACTTATCAAAAATCTTCAATTTTTTAAAAAGAGGTATTGATATTTGATAAAAAATATGCTAAAATAAATATATAAATTCGGAGGGAATTATGGAAAAGATTATACACATATTACCTAAATTGATTACAAACGAAGATTCACAGTGGCTTAGAAAAATTGTAAAAGATCCTGATGGGCTTTCTCGATATATTGTGAAAAACTTCAACACTAAGCTTTATCTTCTTTCTATTATGAAAAGAGCCAGCTATAATGCTGATATGTTGGGTGGTCAAATAAATGACAACTCAAGCGTTGATGAGCTTATTGATGCAACTAAAAATCTTCCTGAAACAGAAGAAATTTCTATATTGCTAGAAGAACTTAAAAATCGTGTTGACTGCAATGAAAAATCTGCGACATCAATCATTTGGGCTGCCTCTATTTTAAACAACCTTGAAGAATTGAATGTTGACCAAGAAGCAATCAACAAGGTATTTTTTGCAGTAGCAGCTACACTAGTAAATTCTCAGAAAAATATAAGCGATCTCCGCGAAGAGCTTACTTCTCTTGTTTCAGGCGATGAAAAACTTGCAAGAATAACAAAATCAAGCCTTGTAACTTCTCTTGTAGAAAATCCAAAAGTTCAAAAATCTGATATATATTATGATTTCAACACTTTTAAAGAAATTCAAAATGATACTGAAATTGAAATTAAATCAAAAGAAGATTTGTTTGAAGCTCTTGCTACTTTAGACAATTATGATGCTTGTGTAAACTATATTAAAAAAGAATATCTTAGCGAAAAAGACCCTTCTCTTGATGGATATTGTGAAAATGATAATGACAGGACTTATAAAGCTTTAATTATTACAATAGCACTTGCAAGCGAAGTTTACAAACACAATGCTGAATTTGATAAAGACAACAACATTGGTTTCAACATGATTGCAAATATTTACAAACTTCGTGACAACATCAAAAATGAACATATCTTTGCAGAAATCTCAAACAAAATCAATGGTCTTGAATTTGCTGCAGGAAGAATTGCAACACAAATTCTTGGCAGAGAACTTGAAATTGGGAAAAAGCAAGATAGAATCTTCAACCTTCCAAAAGAAATGTTTAAAACTGGAAATGCAGAAGATTATATCAAAAACAATCTCAATGCTTTTGGAAAACTTATAAAGACAAATCTTGATTATTCATTGGATCTTTTAAATACTATCAAGAATATTAAGAAAAAATATCAAGCAAAATCAAATTACCGCAAGAGTGAACGCACAGAAGAAACTATCAACTTCCTTGCAAAAGAACTTGATGTAAATCTCATGTCAGATTCAAACATCCTCACCCCTCTTGGCACACTTATGGAAAATCTTAATACTCTTGAAAACGCTTGTGATGAAAAACATAAACAGCTTTCAAGATTTGAAGATATCTATAAAAAGGTTAAGACAAAGCAAAAAACTAATCTTAAAATTCAAGATGTTAAATTTGATAAACGTTTGCTAGGCAAAAATGTTGCACTTAAAACAGAGTATCATGAAAATCTGATTAAAGAAATTTACAAATTGGTTGAACTTGATGCAAACTATGCTATTAAGGGCGACAAAAATAAAACTTTTTATATTGCATCTCCAAAGACAATTCTTTCTAAGTTTAAGAAAAACGCGGAAGCAAAAAAGGAAACATTGCCAATTATCAATGATCTATTCAAGCATTTCTCACTCAAACCAAACGAAGTGATCAAACAAATTGCAGAAGAATATTATGTGAATAATGATGGTTCTGTAAATAAGGATTATGAAAATTTATATAAAACTTTGCTTGACAAAAAGACAACTAAAGAGGATAAAATTGATGTATTGAATAATGCCGAAGTGAATGAAGAAGATAAAGATTTATTAAATAAATTATTATAACAAAAAAAAGATTGCAAGTAATTTGCAATCTTTTTTGTTGTATTGACTATGATTATAAATCATCTATTTATTCTCAAGCATCTTTCTAAGATATTTTGCTGTATAGGATTTATCGCTCTTTGCCACTTCTTCTGGAGAACCCTGCGCAACAATTTCTCCGCCACCACTTCCACCTTCAGGTCCTAGATCTATGATATGGTCAGCACATTTGATGACATCAAGGTTATGTTCTATGACAACCACAGTATTCCCGTTTTCAACCAGTCTGTTTAAAATTGATATTAATTTCTTTACATCATACATGTGAAGTCCAGTTGTAGGTTCATCAAGAAGATAAATTGTCTTTCCAGTTGACCTCTTCGATAGTTCGGTTGCAAGTTTTACTCTTTGTGCCTCACCACCAGAAAGAGTTGTTGCTGGCTGACCAAGCTTTATATAATCAAGACCAACATCGTGAAGTGCTTGCACTTTATTTTTTATTGAAGGGATATTTTCAAAAAACTTGAGTGCCTCTTCTACTGTCATTTCAAGCACATCAGAAATGCTCTTTCCTTTGAAACGCACTTCAAGCGTTTCTCTATTGTATCTTTTACCCTTGCAAGCTTCACATGGCACAACAATATCTGGCAGAAAATACATTTCAATTTCCTTGACACCAGCTCCCTCGCAAGCATCACATCGCCCGCCTTTTACATTAAATGAAAATCTACCTGGACCATAGCCCATAGCTTTTGCTTCGGCAGTTGAAGCAAAAAGTTCTCGAATAAATGAAAACATGCCCACATATGTTGCAGGATTTGAACGAGGTGTTCTTCCAATTGGAGATTGGTCAATATTTATGACTTTATCAAAATAATCTAGATTTTCAATTTTGTCAAAATGACCAAGTTCTAATCTACTGTTGTTTAAATTATTGGAAAGGTAAGGATAAATTATATCGCTAAGAAGTGATGATTTTCCGCTTCCAGACACACCCGTTATACAGGTAAACACTCCAACAGGGATTTTTACATCAATGTTTTTAAGATTATTCTCTTTAGCCCCTTTGATGAGAAGGTATTTGTCACTCTTTTTTCTCTCAGTTGGCACCTCAATTTTCTCTTCTCCACGCAAAAATTTTGCAGTAATTGAATTTGATGATTTTAAAATATCCTCAAGTGTGCCGTTGCCAACAATTTTCCCTCCATGCACTCCCGCATATGGGCCTACATCAACAATCCAATCGGCACTTTTAATGGTATCTTCATCGTGCTCAACAACAATCAATGTATTACCTAGATCACGCAAATGCTGCAAAGTATGAATAAGTCTGTCATTGTCGCGTTGATGAAGTCCTATTGAAGGCTCGTCTAAAATATACATAACACCCGACAAACCACTTCCAATTTGAGTAGCAAGCCTAATTCTTTGTGCTTCTCCACCAGATAAAGTCTCAGCTGAGCGAGCAAGAGTAAGATAATCAAGACCCACATCGGACAGGAAATTTAAGCGGGCTTTTATTTCTTTTAATATACTTTTGGCAATCTCCATTTTTTCTTTTGACAATTTGAGTGTTTCAAAGAAAGGCAAAAGGTTGCTTACAGACATATCACAAACTTCTGATATATCCTTATTATTAATTTTTATCGAAAGTGCACTTTCGTTAAGTCTTTTTCCTTTGCATGTTGGACAGTTTGTTTCATGCACAAATTTGCCTATTTCAAATCTGATAAAATCGCTTTTGGTCTCAGCAAGTCTCCTTTTTAAATTATTGACAATTCCTTCAAAGGAGAGTGCCTTCTTGCCATTGAAATGTTCAAAAGTCTTGTTTTGTTTTTCATTTTCATAAATATCCAGTTTTTCTCCATTGTTTCCGTAAAGTAAAATATCGATATGCTTTCTTGGCAAATTTTTAAGAGGTTTATCAAGGTCAATCCCATATTTTTTTGACAAAGCATTAAAATATCTCGCTGCAAGTCCACCATTATCCATTCTCCAGCCAGACAAATTTAGTGCCCCTTCTCTCAATGAAAGATGGCTATCCCTAAGCACAATTTCCTCATCTATATCCGAATATGTGCCAAGTCCACCACAAGTTGGACACGCCCCAAAAGGAGCATTAAAGGAAAATAGTCTTGGAGTGACTTCCTCAAGTGTCCATCCACAATGTGGGCAGGCATAATTTGTGCTAAACAAGATTTCTTCACCTTCTTTATCGATTATCACAAGTCCTTCTGTAAGCTTGATCGCGGTCTCTATCGAATCAGTAAGTCTTGCCGTAACACCTTCCTTTAAAACAATTCTATCAATAACAACACTGATATTATGCTTGATATTTTTATCTAAATTTATCTCCTCGTCTAGTGAATAGATGCTTCCATCAACCTGAACACGAACATAGCCAGATTTACGATAACTCTCAAAAGCTTTAGCAAATGCACCTTTTTGACCGCGAACTGTTGGTGCTAATATTGTAAGTTTTGTCCCCTTTTCAAAACTTTCAACTACATCAACTATTTGGTCAATTGTTTGCTGCTCAATTGGCTTGTTACAATGAGGACAATATGGCACACCAACCCTTGCATAGAGAAGTCTCAAATAATCATAAATTTCAGTGACCGTCCCGACTGTAGAACGTGGATTGTGATTCGTAGTCTTTTGATCAATTGAGATTGCTGGGCTTAACCCATCAATCTGTTCAACATCAGGTTTTTGAGCTTGTCCTAAAAATTGACGGGCATAAGAAGAAAGACTTTCAACATAACGTCTTTGTCCCTCTGCAAAAATCGTCCCAAAAGCAAGACTTGACTTACCTGAGCCACTTACACCAGTGAATACTACTAATTTGTTTTTTGGCAACTGTAAATCTACATTTTGCAAGTTGTTTTCTCTTGCACCTTTTATTATTATTTTATCGTTCATATCTTTTACCATCTACTTTATTAATTTTTATTTAATAAAAATTTTTCATTTTATTTAATCATTTTTATCATTTTTTTAAATAATTAATAATTAAAACTGATTTATTTTAATATTTTTTTTAATTTTTTTTATTTTTTTTGTTATTTAATTATTTTTTCACTATTATTTTAATTTTTTATATATTTTTTAATTAAATTTATTATAATTATTTTTTTAATAATTTTTTATTTTTTATCGAATAATTATCTTCCGTTTAATCTTTTTCTTAATTTTTGTATTTGATTTCTTAGTTCGATTGCTCGTTCAAAATCAAGAGCAGAAGATGCAACTTTCATCATGGCAGTCAATTTTTCAATCTCTGCAGGAATCTCTTGTTTGCTGAGTTTGTTGTCACTCACCTTTTTGGTTATCTCAAGAGTATTATTGATCTTTTTGATAATCGTCTTAGGCACAATTCCGTTTTTTATATTAAACTGCTCTTGGATTTTTCTTCTCTCTGCAGTTTTATCTATTGCCCGTTTCATTGAATCTGTAATTACGTCTGCAAACATGATCACATGACCATTTGCATTTCTCGCAGCTCTACCAATAGTTTGAATGAGAGCCCCTTCACTACGCAAAAATCCTTCTTTATCTGCATCCAATATACAAACAAGTTCAACCTCAGGCATATCAAGTCCCTCTCTCAAAAGATTTATTCCCACAAGCACGTCAAACTCACCCGCCCTCAATCCATTGACAATTTCCACTCTTTCCATTGTATCAATTTCTGAGTGCATATATTTGGTTTTAAAGTTGTGTTCTTGAAGATAAGTTGTCAAACTTTCAGCCATTTTTTTTGTCAACGTTGTGACAAGCACTCTGGCCTTATTTTTAATAGTCTTTTCAATTTCAAGCATAAGTTGTTCGATTTGATTTTTTATAGGTCTTACTTCAATCAGAGGATCAAGAAGTCCTGTTGGTCTAATCACCTGCTCAGTCACCTGTCCTGCATGTTCAAGTTCATATTTTGCTGGAGTTGCTGATACATACAACACCTGACCCAGTTTATTTTCAAACTCATCAAAAGTCAAGGGACGATTATCACGTGCTGCTTCCAATCGGAAACCATACTCTACAAGTGATTGTTTTCTTGCCTTATCTCCATTATACATTGCTCTGATCTGAGGCAATGTCATATGACTTTCATCTATGATAGTCAAGAAACCTTTTTGGAAATAGTCGATCAAAGTGTAAGGAGCTTCACCTGGTGCTCTTCCGTCAAAATATCGCGAATAGTTTTCAATGCCACTGCAATATCCAACTTCTCTCATCATTTCCATGTCATAAGAAACCCTTTGACCGATCCTTTCAGCCTCAATAAGTTTGCCCTCGTTTTGAAAATCCTTTATTGCCTTTTCACGATCATTTTCAATTTGAGCTAAGGCATTTTCCATACGTTCTCTGCCTACAGCATAGTGCGTCGCTGGATAAATTGCAACATATTTAAGCTGATTTATCAGATTGCCAGAAATAGGGTCAAAATTATAGATTTTTTCTATTTCATCACCAAAAAACTGAATTTTTATTGCAAGTTCTGACTGATTGGCAGGAAAAATATCCAAAGTGTCACCCTTTACCCTAAAGGTCGACCTTTTGAAATCAATATCATTTCTCATATATTGGATATCAATAAGCCTTGAGATAACCTCATCACGGTCAATTAAATCACCTTCCCGAAGAGAAATGTGAAGATTATAATACTCTTCAGGATTGCCCAAACCATATATACAAGAAACCGATGCAACAATGATAACATCATCTCTTTCAAGAATGGAAGAAGTGGCACTTGCTCTCAACTTGTCAATCTCATCATTTATTGCCATATCCTTTTCAATATAGGTATCTGATGAAACAATGTATGCCTCTGGCTGATAATAATCATAATAGGAAACAAAATACTCAACTCTATTATGCGGAAAAAACTCACGAAACTCATTACAAAGCTGTGCCGCAAGTGTCTTATTGTGTGCAATAACAAGTGTAGGTTTTTTCATCTTTGCTATGATGTTTGCCATAGTAAAAGTCTTTCCACTGCCAGTCACACCCAAAAGCACCTGCTCTTTGAGACCATCTTCAAAACCTTCAACCAATTTATCAATCGCCTGTGGCTGGTCGCCACTTGGTGAATAATTAGAAACTAAATCAAACTCCATAAAAATCCTTTGTTGAAAATATCATAAAATGCAATATTGCATCGACTGCTTCTTTTTGACTATTTTACTATATCAACAAAATTTTAGCAACCTTTTTTACTTAAAAATAGCTTTAAGAATCAATCCAAACACAAAACTCACAGTGGCTAAAAACATACTTCGAAGCACCAACATCATAAGTGCCTTCTTTTGCTTACGAGAATCGACAAGATAGGTCTGACCTTTTTTTTTGAGTTTAACACAATAATAATAGCCATTCTTGCTGTCAGAAACCACAAAGTCAATATAATTTTGAAGTGATAAACCAGTCATAATCTCATCAATCTCACTGACTGATAAAATCATCTTATTGCAAACCTCTTTTGCAATATCGTGTGGCGAAATAAGATATGTTTTCTTCCCCGAACATACCTTGCAAAGATATCTTAAAACCAATTTTTCCTTTCGTTCTTGCATAATTTTAATATAATATTGACTTTTTTAAAGCTTTTCATACCTAAATTGTCTAAACCCTACCTCCTTTGTCAATAAAATAATTATGCTTGATATAAAAAGTAAATTGGTGCTTAAAATATTGTCAAAAGAATGTCCAAATGGTTCGTTTAAAATAGTGGAATCAAAAGACATAATCTCCGCCATGCCAAGCAAATATCGTGTTGATATAGATGGACTTGACAATATCTTGATTTATCTAGAAAGACAGGAATATATCTCCATCAAATATGACGATGATGGAGTTTATTGCCTATGCGTCCTGCCTTATGGGAATGAAATACTAGAGACCGAACAGACGCAAAAAAGAGAGGGAAGAAATCCCTCTCTCCTTTGGAAGTATGCACTCACCAGTTTTCTCACTGCCTTTGCCGCATCCCTTCTATCTCTGCTTATTGCCTATCTTTTGAAACTATGATTTAAATAAAGGTAGGACGAATAGGAGATCCTAAATTTTTATAATAAACTCCTAAAACAGCTCTTATATTTGCACCTTTACCGTCAGGTTGATCAATCCTAAATCCATAATGAGAATAAGCTACACCTGCCCCATTATATCTATAATTAAATATAGATTTATCACCATATCCATAGATATAATAAAAATCTTCACCACCAATTGTAAGCATTTTTTTGCCGTTTTTTGAGTTTAGATTATCTTTAACATAAATAGCATTTCCTCCATAGCCCTCGCTTTTTTCTGAAACGATCGAAAGAAGTGAAGGAATTTGATTGAAATCTTTTCCAGCATCATATGAATTGCCTATAATAATTCCCTTCATACCTATTACTTCACCATTTTCCCCTTTACTTACTAGTTTAGGTTCATCTTTTTTATAACCTTTGAATATTCCAGTATAAGATTGTGCCAAAGCATTTCCACCTTTACTTGCAATTAAAATTCCTTGATTGAAATCTTCTCTGCCAGCAGCATCTTTTTTAGAAGATACTTTTATGCTTATTCCATGACCGCCTTGACCGCTTTTTATATCTTTGTTGTTGTTAGTAGTAGCATCTATACCATTTGCTAAAACAATCACACCTTTAAAGCAAGCTTGATCATAATTGCCTGCTAACAATGAAATTGTTTGTTCAAGAGATGATTTATAGCTCATTCTATTTGATATTGAATTTACAGATGCATAAATGTTAAAGTTTGTTAAAGTCACTTCATTACTGATAATAATATATTGTAAAGTATTATTAAAACTATAACTATTTACCACCGAACCATATACCGAAACATTTTCAAAAGTTTGTGATATTGTATCGTTTTTGAGGGAAGCAAGTAAAATTGATGTTCCATAAACTTCTCCTAAGAAATTTATATTGTTTACATATGCTCCTTTTTCTCCGTTTTGAATTTTAAATAAACCTGAATCAAAATATGAAAGATAATATCCATTTCCTATTATATTTAAATCTCCATGTTTAATTAAACCTGAACTCAACATTGAGATATCGCGATTTAAGATTACATGCGACATTGTTTCTGACTCTGTTTGCTCTATTGTAAAAGCATCTGATGTATATGTTGTGTTATATTGAGCCACAAAACCTTCCCTTCCATCCAAATTATTTTTTAGATAGATTTCATAATTCTTATTATCAGAAATTGTAAACTTACATAAATCATTTAAGAAATCTTCTCCTTGAATTTCTGAATCAACTGGGAATGTCATGTTAGGATATACCAATTCAAAACTTGTTGTCTGATATTCTGGCATTTTAAACTCAGAAAATTCAATTGTATCAACATTTACCATAGTTTTATAATCCCACAAAATACTCTCATCATCCGTTCCTTCGTCCAATATAAAAGTATCATTGTTCAAAACAGAATAAGGTTTATTGATAAAGAGATAATGCTGATATTCTTGTCCATTTACATCATAATTGTAGATAGTAAACATATCCTTAAATTTTTCTAAATTAGGGAGATTTTTTACATCTTTAACTATTTCTATTAATGCTGAACCTTTTATTATTTGACCTAAAATACCATATACAGGGAAATAAACTTCATTTAAGACTTCGTCACCGATCTCTTTTCCAGTATAATCAAGGATTTTACCTTCACCATCTTCTTCATTAGATTCTATCATCAACCCTTTTTCATCATAATAAACGATATACTGGCTTGAATCATATTCTAAAGCACCATCTTGGTAATAATATTTTTCTCTTTTTCTTAAAACCGAGAAGTTATCATCGACAAAATAGTCGTAATTTTTGTATATACCCTCTTTTCTATTTTCTTCTGCACCCTCCTCAAAGTCTTCCTCTGAGCATTCGACAGAAATCCATTTAGCATTTTCACCATTTCCAAATTTTCTATAAACAAAATTTATATCAGTTGTTGAAGATATAGTTTTATCCTCATTAAATTCACCAGTTGGATTTACAACAGCATTTATATAATATATTACGCCGTCCTCATCTTGTAATACTAAATTATAATCAAAAGATTCATTAATGCTTATCGATTGAGATTTGTATGTTGCAAAAAATTCAAAATGTAATGAAGGATTATTCAAAGTTAAATTATCAATATTAGTCATCGTTGTCCCAGTGACCAAAAATGACTTTTCTACTGATTGACCATCTGTATTTTTATATGTAATTTTTACATATTTGCCACTTCTTCCATTTATAATTAGACTAATATTTGCCCCTGTTCCACTAACAATGATATTCTCTTTTTCTTCATAAATTTGTCCTGATGAATCGGCATTTATTGAAATATCAAAATTTTCATAATCGCCATCACTATTAAATCCTTTTTCAAAGCATTGATAATATTCATTTGATTTGATAAATCTTGAATAATAAGTGTTTTGACTAATTTCACCTATAACATTTTTTACATCATCCGCAAAGTTTTCTCCACCAGTCAAATTTGTTTCACTCTTATTCACTTCTAAAGCAAGATTATCTGGTGAAAGTGGTGTTTTCAATTTTGCATTAGGGGCAAATACATATCTGTCCTTAATAATTCTACCATTTTCATCTGTGTCACAGAAGAGATATAAGAAATTTTCATGATCATTTTTTAAAGGTTCGTCAAATGTGTCATATTTTGTTTTTGAAATTCTGATGACATTTCCTACTACATTATTTTCTCCATAAGTGAGGCTGTATCCTTGCATAATATCATAATTTAATCTTGCTATTTCGATACCTACAGAATAGTCATCTTTGTAGAAATATTTGATATTAGACAAGTCTAACGTTATTTCTTGATAATAATTAAAAGTAATATTAAAATAAGTTGAAATATCACCATTTTTTACATTTTCGCTTGTTGTATAATACTCAATGGTAAGTATTGCATTTCCATTATTATTCTCTACATCTGTGATTATCGCACCAATGTTTGGATTAGTTGTCTCAATTTGATAACAGCCTAAATTTGAATTATATGGCAATTCAGTTTCAATAGTTGTTGATTCTTTGACAATTCCTTGTTCAAAAATCGATTTCATATTGTTTGAACTTGCATAACGGTAAATCACACCATTTATCTTCACCATATCATCAAGATTTGTTGCATCCACCTCTTGACTTCTGCAAGCTTTCTTTATAGCTTCTTCATTTTTATATAAAACAGAACAAGCTTCTTTATCATATTTATTTGAGATTTTATCGGCATCGCTTTCATAAATTTGTTTGTCATAAGAAGTCTGAATATGCCCCCCAAAGAAAGTATCCAGTTTATCATTACCTACATCTTTACTAGTTAAACCTGCATAAGTCAGACGTTGGCTTGGTATTGAAGCCCATGTGTTTAATCCGTAGTCTTTGTCCCCGTTATAACTATCAGTTGCATTTGTTCGATAGTTTTCCGGTTTTTTCCAAGACACTTCCCCTTTTGTATTAACACTGTTGACATATGTATGTGACACGCCATTACCATATTCTATCATATTCTTGTCAATATAAGCTTGCACTCTCGTCGCTAACGAAGCAAGAGTTCCTTTGTTTCTCCATAAGTCTGGATAAGATCTAAATACATCTGACCTATAGTCTGATTCAAACGTGATTACATAAGATCGAGGCACTCCCAACCAATCTAAGGAAGTTGCATTGATTGAAATGCCAGTCAATGTTTTGTAGAAATCAAATTTTTCTATCATAACGATAGAACCTGCATAACCAGTATAAGTATGATTTGTATAGAGACCTTTTTCCCAATCATAATAATGATTTTTTAATTGCTCACTTGTAAAAATATCATTCCAAGAAATTTTATAGATTTCTGTTCCGCTATCCAAAGCTGAACCATTGCTGATGATTGTTGTTTCGTCTTTATTATTAACCAATCTTAATGTGCTATTTTGAATAGCAACTTCAGTTGCTCCATTATAGCCAATACCATAAGCATAAACATTTCTTGCTGAAGTCTGGACAAGCTTCAAAACTTCCTGTCCGCCTATAGTGATTTTGCCACCTGATGTCGTTCCAAAGTTATAACTACTTGGAATACCTCGCCATTCTGTTTTTGGATTTGTTGCTAGTGCCTCAACAGTGCCTTCATTATAGCAATTGGTTACGCTGCCACCTTTAATATATCCAACTATTCCGCCTGCATATGATTTATTGTCGTTTGATTTATTGCCTGATTTTACCATACCAGAGTTGTAGCTGTTTGAAATAATGCCAACGTTGTCCCCTTCACCTTCATTAAGCTTTCCTACAAGGCCACCAGTGATGAAAGTTCCTTTTGTTGTCTGAACTTGTGAATTTGTTGCATAGTTTCCAAGCACAGAAGTCGCATTGTAGCTGTAATTTATTTGTGACTTGCCAGAAACTTCACCTACAAGACCACCTAAAGTCAGGGTTTTGCCATCTGTGACTCTTGCATTGATAGGGCCATAATTTGAGCTAAACAAAATGTTTGAATTTGTCAACTGCCCAACAAGTCCGCCTGCTACAGTATCCTTTCCTGCTGAAATATCTATATTAAGCATATTTGTCAAAGTATTGATTTCAGAGCCTTCAACTGTGTTTGCAAGTCCACCGATAAATTGACCTCTGTTTTCAAGTTTCAAATCACCTGAAATAGTCATGCTTGAAATCAAAGCGTTGGTTATTGAATTTGCAAGCAAGGAATTTCCTAAATTTGCCTCAGTCAAACGAAGATTTCGTACAATACCTTTTGTTATAGAATTGACATCTCTATCACCTACAATGCTTTCAAACAAAGGCATTGTCAAACCTTTGATAGTTTTGCCCTGACCATCAAATACGCCTGTAAAAGCAGACAATAAATTATTTGTTGTTATAGGATATTCATTTGTTGTTATAGGATATTCTGTATGTTCTTTTACTATATTGTTTACATCAATATCATATCGAAGGATAAAATTCTTAGTCAAACCATTTCCGATTGAATTTCCATTTGTATCCGTCTCACAAATTATATTATTGATATTTGCAAGTACGCCAAGATTTGGAATCATGAAGTAATATGACTTAACCACTTCTTTATTATTAATAGAAATTTTCTCTTGAGCCTGCTTATCGTCTTCAGGTGTGACACCATTTGCCAAGCGTGTATACTCATTTTCTATTACATAATTGTCATAAAGAATACTATCGTTGCCACTATATTTGTTTTCATCCTTTTTGTTGTATGCTCTCTTTTCCTCTTGCAATCTTTGAAGTTTGCTTTGAGAAGCAGAGAGGATAGCATATGATGAATTTTTCAAGTATTGATATTTAAGGGTTGGATAGCCATAGTTGAAATTATAGTCTGAAGTCCAAATATCTGTAAATTTATCTTTAAAAGTAGAATGATTTATTGCTGTTGCTTTATCATTTCCAATTATGCTGTTGGTAAAGTTTAATGCATCATAGTCAGCATAACAATTTTTAGTCGTTCCATTTGCTCCAAATATGCCTTTTATGCCTTGATTTATATCATCAGATCTTGTATAGTCATGCAAATCAAGTTTTGTGATTGTATAACTATTGTTTATTTCGGTTTTGTCTATTGCATTGGTAAACGCATAAACATTTGCCGATATCAAGGTTTTTATGCTTCCTGAAGTAAATGTGTTTTCAATGAGTTTTCCAATTGCTTGACTGCTTCCATCCTTAGCATTAGCAAAACCGTAAACATTTCCATAAGTTACATTATTATTTTCATTCTTTTTTATGCCTGCCCTATAAGTAATGTCAAGATCGGTTGAAGAGTCAAAAATCTTTCCTGAATATAGAGTGCCTACAATACCTGAAACATTACGAGCAATATTTCCACCTACATCAAATGTTCCTCTCACATTGACTGCATAGACAATGCTGTTTTCATACATTTCTTCAACAAGTGGAGCTACGTTTAAAAGATTATTATTATCTTCATAAGCCACATCAACTTCAAGCGCTATACCTGAAATATAAGAATAGCCTGAAATTGACTTAAACATTGCTGAATACTGACTATTGCTGTTGCTATATTTTATGTTTTGAGCATCACCAATAATTGCCACATTTTTTAGATCAGTTTTTTCACCATCTTTTATTTGAACGCTATAATTGCTGCCCAAAGCAAAGTATCTCATACCATTAAGTGGTTTCGAGTCATATGAAGTTCCGTTTATATTATAAGAATAAATTTTTAAACTTCCGTCCTCGTTTACTGTGCCAGGATAAAGCTTGCTGATAGATTGATCATTAATTTTCTTAGCAATTACATTGAGAATATTATCTTCCTTTGTGGAATTTTCATATCCAGCAAAGCCACTTTGTGATTTGTATGCCATATCTATGCCAAATTGATCGTTTGCAAGAGCAACAGCATGATTGTAATAATTACTTGTTTCTTCTTTAACTATTCCTTTTGTTTCTTCTTTAACTATTCCTTGCCCAAATAAAGCATTTACATTATATGTTGTTGTTGAATTTTTTGCATTATGAGATGTTGCAATTGAATAGTTTGAATTAATGTTATATCCAACATTAGTTGCAATTTCACCAAGCAGACCTCCAAAGGTGTAAGCATTTAATTTGTTTTCATCTTTATATTCAACAAAAATATCACCATAGTTGTAACTGTTTGTAAGTGTAAGATTTACTAATCTGCCACCTACTGAACCGATTGAACCGATTGAATCGATTGAACCGATTGAACCACCTGTTGTCACTTTCATGTTCTTATTAATATCAAATATCTTGGCAACGCCTCCAAAAGAAGAATTTTGGATTTCTAATTTATCATTTTCATTAGCAAAAGAAACTTTTCCTACAATTCCACCAAACAACAAATTATTCACTTTTGAATAAACCGCTCCATCAAATCTGATTAGATTATTGCCTTCTGCACCTATTTGTTGAGTAATTTGGTTGCTTTGATTATTATCTTTTCCATTTGCAATAAAACCTACAATTCCACCAATGATATACGATGACTCACTGTTTTTGGAATTTGATTGAACTTCAGAACTTGAATTATCAGCAACAAATTCGGTATTTGTTTTTATACGTGCTTTTATGGTAAGATTTGAATTTTCAGAATAACCAACAACTGAGCCTAAGTATGATTTTTCAGAAGCATTTACACTTATTCTATTTACCTTACTATCATTATCAATTGGATTTATTATCAAATTATTGCTTTCTATATTAAGCTGTGCGTTTGAATAACCTACTACACCTCCAATATAAGCATTTGTTGCAACAATTGACTTTATCTCTTTTTCATTATTTTTTAAATATTTTCCGCTGTCAAAACTATCTTTATTTGTTTTAAATTTTGTATTTGCCTCATTGTCGTTTTGGCAAATAGCACCAAAATCAATTTGACTATACCCAGTTACACTCAGTTTTCCTTTTTGAAATCCTACAAGTCCGCCAGCACTGATAGTTTTGAACTTTGCATTTGCAAATAATGAAACATCCATTGTGCAATTTGATGCATTGAAAGATAAATCGTTGCTTCCATAATTTTCACCAAAAATTCCACCAATATTTAAAGTTTCAATTGAAGGATTTGTGGAGTCTCCTATCTTTATGTTTATCGCAGTGCTGATAGGTTCTTCACCATTGACTAAAATACTGCTGATAGGGAGAATGCTTGGATTATCATTTGAACTCTCAGTAGCAATTCTACCAATATATCCCCCAACACTAATTATTTTGGCTTCTTGATTACCTTTAATATAAATTTGAGGATTTGATAATTTTTCTGCACCACTAATTATATTTGCTTTTTTAATAGAGCCTAAGTAAATATTTAAATTTAATGATGGTATTCTTCTTTGAGCTATACCAAAGTAAGTGCCCACGCAATAATTTTCATAAGTCATATTTACTGACATAATATCGCAAGAAAATTCTATATCTTCTATTTTGATGTTTCTGCTTGATAAAGCTGTGTCCGAAAGTTCAACCTTTCCTGCAATTAATCCAGCATACAAAGTGTCGTTGTTTTTTTCATTATCTGTCGAGTTTATTTGCATAAGTGCAGATGTCGGATTAGTAATGCCAGACTGTATTTTCAACTTAGAAATTTCTGAATCCAAAATATTTGCTGCAACAAGACCGATATTGTCAACCTTGTTTTTCGCTGGAGAAACTTTGAAAACAACAGGAGAATTGATAGTTAAAGTCAGTTTATCAATTTCAGCACCTTCCATTTGACCTGAAATAAACAATCCCATACCAGCATTACTTTCTGTCGAAACTTCAATTTCTGTTTTCGATTGACCAGCGTCATATATTATTTCCACATCTTCGACTTTGAAACCTGTTGCAACAGACGAAATGAAGTTTCGATCTGAAATTATCTTTACAGGGCTTTTATCTGGGTTGAAATATTTTCCACCTACAAGTTTTCCTGCGAAAGAATTTATTTTTATATCTTTACCCAAGTTATATAGCTCTTTTCTTAAATCAATATCACCATAAACTTCGCTTCCCTTCGATTCACGACCACGAAGATAAACGGTGGCATTTGAGCCTTGCATTTTTCTAAAAATCTCTTCTACATTATATTGATCAAGATATAGAATGTCGCTTGAGCGTTTATATTTGATTGTAGGGAAAAGTTTGTTTGTATCATGTTCCCAATTCGCAATATTCCAAACATCAGAATTTAAGAAACCTGTGCTTGTATATTGATGTCCTATGGCAGAAGTCTCATAAGAACGTGGTGATTCGATAAAATAGAATTCTTCACCAAGTCCTTCTTTTTCAAAAACTTCTCTAGCATCAAACAGCTCTGACTTGCCAAATAAATTTAATGAAACGGGTTTTCCATTTACATTTCGATAATAACTGTCATATACCCCAATTGAAGGTATATATTTTTCTTCTATTTGCTCACCTGAAGTATCGTAAAATTTTACAAGAATAATATATGAGTTATAATTTCCAATTTTGATCTCGCCGTCAGCATCTCTTTCAACAACATTATCAACCACCTTTTCATTATCTTTATTTAATTTCACAAAATGACCGACTAATGAGTTGATTCGATAAATCTGAGAAATATTTGTTGATTTAATTGGCTCTGAATTATATGTCTTTGTCTGATAATTGTAAGTTGTAATAAAATTAAAAGCATTTACTGACATCATAACGACTCTTGAAGCTTCACCATAAATCTGTCCAACAATTCCACCTGCATAAGTGAGATCGTTTTCATGATCAGCTGTGACATTTCTCGCTCTGACATCGCCAATTGCATAGACTTCATTCATATAATATTTTGTGTAATAATCTGTATTTTCATAAACGTTAATTTGATATGGAGAGGTGTCTTGAAGTTTTAGTCCTCCAACAATTCCACCTGCATAATCTGCTGTTGGTGAGGTTGCATTGAGTTTTGAATAGGATATAACCATACTTCCACTGTAAGCAACACCCACAAGACCACCAATATATCTTTGAGTATAATTTTTCCCTTCCAGATTGAAAAGGTCGAGTATTCCACGAGGAGCTGAGTTGTCACCTTGATAGAATTTAGCAATATTATTTTCAATATTATCTTGTGTTTCTTGATCATGAACGGCAAAAATTCTGTTTAAAGATCCAAATGCCTGACCAATTACACCGCCTGCAAAATATTTTGTGGCAATAATATGAGAATTTGATTTGCCATCTATTGTAATTCCAACATCACGGATGATTGTTTGATAGCCAGCAAGACCGAACACTCCACCGACAACCTGACCTTCAATATAAACAGTTCCGTTTACTCTGACATTTTTGATATTGAAATTCTCTGCTTGATTGATATCAAATGATGGAAGATTTACACGATAATTATCTACAAAGCCAATCACTCCGCCTGCATAAGAATAATTTTTAAGGTTTGATATCAAAGATGAAGAATAGCTTGTGTTGTAATTTAAATTATTTCCAACATCAACACGAAGTGCTTGAAGAGATCCACTTGCCTTGTTTACTTCATCTGAAATAAAGAAATTATCATCCTTTGTATTATCGCTAAGATAAGTTCTTGCAGTCACATTTGGATTGAAAACTTTTATACCTTTAATTGTGTTGTCACCAATGACAAATCCTGCAAGTCCGCCAGCAAAATTATAGCCTGTCAAAAATGCATTGTTTTCAAAGTTTATATCAATGCTGACAACAACAGAATCTTTGATATAACCTGCTAGTGCACCTGCCATTGTAACGACAGATCCATCAACTTGAATCAATGAAATATTAAGATTTTTTACAACTGGTTGACCTTCTTTTCCACGTTTTTCAATAGATCTAAACAGACCAAGTGCAACACCACTTTCTTCGGTTGCAAGAGAAAGTCCTGAAATTGTGAAACCGTTTCCATATAATGTTCCTGCAAAAGCTTTTGAGGACGATGGAAGCACTGTCACATTATCACCATTGGCAATATCAGAAAGATTGATATCGTCAACAATTCTATAAGTCCCCCACATTGCAGAAGAATTGAAATATTCACTGATATATGAAGAAGTGCTTGTTCCGCTTACGCTTACAAAATCGTCAGCATCTGTGATTATGATAGGATTGTTTGCACCACCTAAGGATGTGTCAACTTTCAATCCTGTATCTGTGAAATTTAATGTAGAATAAGGAAGGATATATGCACCTTGTTCATCCTCTCCAGTCACACCTTCAAATTCATCTTTATCTATATAAAGAATATATCTATGTGAGACAGAAACAAGATTTGTGCTTATTAGGAATATGCCTTCATCTTTTACAATCTTCCAGATACCATCATTTTCTCCATTTGCAATTGCAAACCCATAGAAAAGAGATTCTTTATCTGGTGTTGGAATTAAAACAGCACCAGTGTTGTTTTGAGTTTCTGTTGTATTATCAGAAGATTCTTCTGTATCTTCATATTCTTTATTAAAGAAATAACAGTTGATATACTCGCCTTCAGCTAAGAGTTCACCCTTTGCGTTTACTCCTGAGAAGTTCATTTGGGTGTTCATTGAGTTTTCTATCTGAGAAGCTGAATAAGCATTTTCAATTGTCCCCACATTTTCATAAACAAAACCAGAAGCAAGATAAACACTTGTTTCGCTGTTTGTGTTTGCAATCAAGATATTAGAATAGCTGTCATTTATTCTGCCTTCATTTCTATAAACAAAACCAACAACATATCCCTTTTTTGATTTGATTGATGAGCCCTCATAGGCAAAAGGAGTATATTCATTTATTTGTGGATCTGAAGGTTTTCCTTCAACATAACTTACATTTATTGTCGATGTATTAAGACCAACAAAACCACTTGTATAGAACATTGTTGAATCAGATTGATTTTCTAAATCAACATTTTTTACATAACTTGAAGCAATATTACCGTTTGTGTTGTTGAGTGCAAAGCCAGCTATATTTCCCTGTCCAACAATATTAAACAAGCCAAGTTTTTGATTTGTTGCATAAGTCTCACCTGTTGGATTTCCAGAGACAAGTCTCTCATCACCAATAATAACAATTGAATCGCCACCAACACGTGAATTTGTGATCGAACCATTATTTGAAATTACAAGACCAGCAATTTGTGATGACCATCTATCGTTGTCATGCATATAGATATCTTGGTCATTTGCACCATATGTAAATTTTACATTGATACCTTCTTTATAATTGTGTTTGTCTGTCGCGCTATAATATAGATTGTCAACTTTACCTATAGCTTCTCTGTCTGTATAGAAAGCAACTACTTCACAGTTTGTAATTATACCATCGTTTGTAATTGCAAGACCTGCAATATTTATATCTGTAAATTTAGAGGTGTCTATTTTGAGTTGACCACCATTATAGAGGTTGACTCTCACGTTTTTCAAGATTGTGTTTTCTGTCACATTTTTGAATAATGCAATATTAAGAGAAGAAGAATCTTTATAATTAAGATCAAAAGACTTGATATAAATAGTATGTCCATTGCCATCAAAACTTTCGATAAGAGATGTATCAAATGGTGAATAATCTTCAAGGATTATATCATTTGTAAGTATATAATCATGGGCAGTTGCACTTTCGCCTGCTTTCGCTGGATCTAATTTTTCAAAATCAGTTGCATTCTTTATAAGAAGTGGCAAGTCAGGATCTGAATAAGCATCAATGTTTACAGTGAAAATTGTCTCAAATTCTTGAGTTGCTCCACCTGCAGAAATATAAGTTTTAAGTGCAAGAACAACAGAAGTGTCAATTTTTGTGCCTGTGAAGGAAATTGAATTTGTCAATTCATCATAGTTTATCTTGAATGGAATTTCAATGCTTGAATCATTGATTGAAAAACGCTGTGAACCAATCACCACAAATAATCTATCTTCAAGATTTTGTGCATGCAATAATCCTTTTTCATCATACTTATAATTTATAAAGTATTTGTGTTGCGATAATAGAGATTGGTCATCAATTGCACTGAATCCCTCTCCGCTTTCATTCTTCTTTACAGGATAGTATTGAGAAGCGATAAACTCATTTCGTTTTTTACGTAAATCACTGATAGCTTCTTCTATTTCAGGGGATGCAGCATTTCCGTATTCTTCAGGAATTATGTTGTAATTGATATCAATCGTTTTAGGCACGCCCTGCCAAATAGTAATATTATTATCACTGCTGCCATTTATTTTTATATTATTTCCGTCAACTTTAAAATCCACAAGAATGCCAGTTGAAACCACTGACTTGATTTCTTTAGAACCATTGAGTTCTCTTGAAACTTGAGCGCTAATATATATTACATCAGAATCGGCTTTTGCATTTGGTTCAGCATAGAGCGATGCTGTGTAAGTTTTAATTCCTCTCACTTCATCAAGTTCGCCTTTGCTTAATGCTGAAAGCGAAACACCTGAAACATTTTTGCCATCTAATGTAAGATTGTCAATTGACTGATCGGCAAAAACTTCAATTTTGACTTGAGAGGTTGCACCTTTTGCAAGAAAGGCAGTATTTGAACCATCTATAGTTATTGTTGGCTCTGCCAAATAACTGATTGACAAAAAATAATTTACAAAATGGATTTGTTTGCCATCTTTATCAAAGAATCTTGCAGTAAATTTAAGTGTAACGTCGCTGTTTACTGTAGTATTTATCCAAAGTTTATAATATAAAGTCCCTTTTTCTTCAGCACTTGGATAGTATCTTAATATTGGCCCAAGTTTTTCGATTTCATTACCAGAAAAACTTCTGCGTTTAAATAAAATATTTGAATCTTGGAATTTTTGCATAACTTCGATATTTACTGCTTCAGAAACTGTCGCATCGGTATAAGAAAGTTCTACATAGTCATAGTATGCATATTCTGGATTTACATTTATTTGAAGAATAGAACTGTTTCCAGGTGCAAGAACTGAAGTTTCATTTTCCACTTCATGGACTTCAACTATAGATTCCTCAATATATTTATAGGAAGAAGCCTTAATTTTCTTATTTGAAATATCTATGTTATTAAATTTTTGACTTGTCAGTGACAGAGTGAAAACACCATTCCACTCTTCACTTGAATTTCCACTTCTAGACATAAAGAACACTTCAAAATCCATTTCATGAGAAACCAACGCTCTATATTCATCATTTACCTCAAATATTATATCATAAATATAAGTTTTTAAATTTGAATTATCTTCAATGGCATTTTCATCTATTCCAAGCTTGTTTATTGTTGCTTTGAGAATTGCTTTATCTTCCCCATAAATAGTATAAAGAAGAATATTTGTTTCATCTTCAAGATTTTTTGAAATTAATCTTTGTCCGTCATAGCTTATCACTGGATAAACACTGTCACTCTCATCAGTTGTCTTTATTTTTACCCTTTGAGATGCATTTGTTGATGGGGTAATTGGCAATTTATCATTTGAAATTTCAAAAGAAATCACTCCATCAATAGGCAAAACACTGAAATTTCTTGTAAAACTACGTTTGATTGCATTGTGATAAAGTTCTTCATCAAAAACTTTTGGTGCAATTTTAAAATTTGTCAAGACAGAATTATTGCTTGCAGAAATTTTAAAGCCTGATTTTAAGTTATCTTCAACCATTACAAGCTCTTCACCCTCACCCAAAGTGTTGTTTGATGAAGTTATGATATCATAAACAAGCTTATCCTCTTCTTTAAGTTGATATGCCTTTGCAAGCGAACCAATATAAATTTGAGATTTATCAAATGTTGTTATATATGCTCTAGAACGAGTTTTTTGAAGCGAACTGATTGAATTGTCAGAAACAATTTCCGTCCTGTTTGCTGAGTCAACCCATGTTATTACAAGGTCAGACAACGCATAAGTGACCTTTGCATTAATTTGTTTGGTAAGTGAAACATCATGCTTTGAAGAAAGAGTTATGACAACTTCACCTGTTTTTAAAATTCTTAAATCTTTTCCAATAACCTTAACAATGGAAGTATCAGAAGAACTTACAATAATGTTTTTATTAAAGCTATCTGCATCCTTTCCAACAAGTTGATTTAGAGAAATAGTATTTAAAGCGATCAAATCTTTTTCTTCAGAAGTTGAAAGTTCTGTAATTTCGTCCTCAACAGCATAGTTGAAAAGAATACCATTATTTTGATCAACACTAAGTGATTTATAGAAACCATTTTCTTTGTGAGTTGAAATATCATGAGCAACACTACCAACTATTTCCTCTTGCATCAAATCTTTAAGGTGAGGTTTACCTTTATTAACATAATTTTTAAAACCTTCTTCCCCTTCTTTTACAAAACCATCTTTTAAGCCAAAGGTTGTTGAAGTATAATTTTCACCATCATAATAAGAAATATAAACATTATTCAAACTATTTCCAATATCTAGGATAAATCCAGGACATATATTAGGCTCATTAACTACAGAGAAAGAATTTGAAATTTGATAATTTGAAATTGCAACATTTCCAGCAAATGCACCAGCTTTTTCTATATTTGATTGTAAAACATTGATTTTTGTCCCATCAACTTTTTTATCAATAGTATAATCATAGGCATAACTATCTTTAATTATAGATTTTCCAGCAAGTTGTCCAGCAATTCCACCTACATATTGACCAACAAATGTATTTGCCCCATAAACAACATTGTTGCCATCAACTTTTGTTTCCAGATTATAAAACTCAACTTTAGTTCGTTCAATCAATTCATTGTTTATTCCAGCAATTCCGCCTACATAATTTTCACCAATTATTGAAAGACCAAATACATTTGAAAGTGCAATTTTCCCATTATTTGTCCCAGCAATGCCACCAGCATTTCCGCTTGAAATAAGACTGCTTGCACTTCTTCCATTGACATCAACTGTGACTCCTATTATATTTCCTCTATTTTCATTGCAGACAAAGCCCTCACCAGATACATTGCCTATGAAGGTAATATTTTGGATTATAGCATTTGTATCAACAACAGTTGCAAAATTGTTGCCTTCAAGTTTAATTGTCACATTTGAATTTATACCTTGAAGTCCACCTTTAAAGTTTGCTATTGACTTTCTTTCCTCACCTGATAAATCAAGGTTGTTCATGACAGTATAATATCTATCATCTCTCATTGCTTTAAAGGAATGATTGTCATAAATTCTATATGCAAAGTCAAAACTCTTTCCGTCAGCAACAGTAACCTTCAACTTAATTAAAATATCTGCAAATCTCACCTCTTTTGTTTCATCAAGAGAAACATTTGACTTAAAGTAAGCCTTCTCAATTAAGAAATCATACATTGCAGGAATATTGTTTTTAGCGACATATCCAGTCTGTTCAGATTCATTTTCATCACGATAGTAATATTTTACCTGTTCTCCATATATAGCATCTGAAGGCAACAGATAAATAAATCCATTCATGCCATCTTTTATCTTGCTTTCAAGATTGACTGCAATAGTATCTGCAGAGATTGAATCATTGATGTTGACAAAGGTATTTAAAACATTTTTATCATCAGTAAGTATTGTAGTTATCTTTTTATTTTTTGAATTTGTTGGATTGCTTTCTAGCAATAAATATTGTGAAGAACTATCGTTTATTTCAAAATAAAGACCGTCAGGATCATAATTTTTAAGTTTTAAACTTTCAATACGTTGTGCATTTTTTATTGTTATGTTGATGTAACTTGAAATATCATAAAGTTTTTCGCCATTGTCATCATAGATTACATAATGCACAAAAAGCGTATCGGTAAAAATATGAGAATCAAAAGTTGAAATTGAAGCAATATTAAAGGAAATTCCTTCGCTATTGACTGAAATTTGTTCAACACTATATCTTCCATTTTGCCATGTAATAGAGCCATCTTCACTAGTCCCTATCTGTCTGCCCATTTTGTTTGAAACAAACTCAATATTGCTTTTATTTTCGTGAGTAATTCCACTTGTTTTAAAGGTTATATTTATTGTCTTTAATGTCAAGTCCTTGTCCTCATCAGCAACTGTATCATTTGCAAATAAAGTTATATTTTTATCAGCTTCTGGATAAACATTAAGTCCTTCAGGCACCACAAGACTTTCGATATAAATCACACGAATAAATGTCACATTGCCATTTTCGTCAGCATTTTCAACACCTTTTCCTGTGAAAGCAACAACGGCATATGTAGATCCAACACCTTTTGTAATAATAGATTTATTATCAGCAGAGAAAAATGCGATATTGCTGCTGTTTAAATTATCTAAAGCACTTCTTACAACTCTGACGACACCTTCTTCACTTTCAATCAATTTCTTAAATTCATCAAGAGCCATCTGATTTGAATTAAAATCAAAGAAGCCAACAGAAATATTAGCTACAGCTGAAATTCCATTTACAGAATTGAAATTATAGGAAATAGGTGTTGTTTTATTGTTTTTTACAATCAATTTTGAAAGACTTGAATTAAATCTTCCATCCAACAAATTTCCATTTACATCAAAAACTTTATTTGAAAGATCACTATCAATGACCGAATTTGAAGAATATTCTCCCGTCTCATCATCAACAATATCAACAAACATTGATGCATCCTTTAAAGGGAGAAAAATATCAATATCATAATTGTTGCTTGCAAGACCATTGCTGTGAACAATTTTATATGTATCAACCGCTGTCACACCATAACTTGAAGGTAAAAGAGCAAAAGACACTTCAAATGTCACGCTTTCTTCATCATGAGAAATTTCTGTAATTTTTTTGAAATCGACATATTTCCCACTGTTTGAAATTGAAAGCCCATCAATAGAGGTCTGACCTTTAAGAGTAAATTGCCTTGAGTAAATTGCCTGATTAATACTGCTATCAACTCTGAAATTTGCATTATTGAAACCAAAGTCGTTGAGCGATGCACTCTTGACAAGACGAAGCGAGAAAGATGTTGAAACATCTTTGTTGTCTTGGCTGGTGAATGTAATTGAATAACCTGTCACTATCTGTTCTTTTAAAGAACTTGAAGCTTTAAGAAAAATAGTTTTTGCAGAAAGCATATTCATATCGCTTGTGAAAAAATCACCGTTCTCTGGGTTTTCTTCTAGAATTGCCTGTGTCCAAACATTGCCATTCTTTTCGTCACGATACCATACCTCAACAGGACAACCGTCAGCTACATTGCCACCTTCAGCTGATGTTCTTGAAATATTGATTGAATATTTATTTGACGCGTCAATGACTGTTGTTGGTGTCACCAATACATTAAATCTTTGACCATTTATTGAAGTGCCCTCGCCATCAACATAGGTTGTATAAAGAGTTTGAATTGTATTGCCCGCATCAGTAACTTCATTTGTAGAAAGTATTATTCCATTGACCTTTTCACGAGCTTTTATAGTGATTGGATTTGACTCCATAGAATCAACAAAATAGTTGTAATTTGTATATCCTATTTGAAAGCCAATAAGATAATCTTTGTTTATATTTGATTTATCCTTGCTTGCATAAACTATAAACAAAGGTTTGTTGTCTATAGTTCCATGCCTTAAAACTTGAATATCATCTGAAGGTTTGCCATCTAAGGTAGTAACATATGGCGAAATATCAAGCTGACCATTATAGTCGACTGCGATATAGCCTTGATAGCCTTCTCCAGGTATATTTGGCACAATATTAAATTGATTGTTTGTCTCATTAATCTCAGCAAAATTTTGGTTTTGGCTATATGAGAAAGCAAGAGAAATTTTATCTTCAATTTTGTCAATTACAGGAAGAACGATTGTTGTTGTGATACCTTTTTCAGTGGTTGCAACAAGCTTAACTTCGTCACCAGCAAAATCATTTTCAATTTTTAAAGTATTATTTTCATTATTTAGTTCAAGCCCTTTGACATCGAGCATATCATTTGATAAAGACCATGTTATACTTCTTCTGCTTTTGTCTGAAGGCTGAAAAGAAATTAATTTTGTTTCTACAATTTCATTTTCTATGCCACGAATAAGGAAATTTTCCTTTCTCACCTGTTGTTCTTCTTTCTGTGTCATTGCAGAAACTTCACTGAAAACATTTACATAAATGCTTTTGACAATATTGCCAGGTGCTCCCCGTACAATTATCTCTGCATTGCCTTCTTCAAGACCTTCAACCCTAATGGAAAATTTAGTCGCTGACAAACGTGTGGTTGAAACATCAATAATGTTTTCATATCCACTTGCCGCTGAAGCTGAGATAGAACCATCTTTCACTCCTGAAAGCTGTGCTGAAATTATCTTATAGCCACTGTCTTCATCGTCAGAATAAAGTTGAATTGCAACCTCATTTTGAGATAATGTCATTGATGGATTTGTCTTTCCGCATGCTGAAAGAAGTCCTGCACCAAACAGCAGGAAAATCCCTAAAATGCTGACAATAAATTTTTTCATATCTCCTCCTCGTAAAATTTCCATTTCGCAGGAAATTAAACATCAAATTGACTTCTTGTAGATTCATTAATTGCCTTAGTAAAATTATAGTTTTTTGAGAAAAATAAGTCAAACAAATTTAATATATATATTAAATATAATATATAGGTCAGATTTAATCTACCCATCTAAAAATAAAAAAATACTCAAAAAAAATTAAGTATTTAAAAAAAATTATAAAAAAATAAAAAATTGCCGAAAAAACCAATAAAATATCATAAATTAAGAGATATTATCTTAAAAAAATGCTATTTTAGACAAATTTGACAAATTCAATTAATTTTGTTGTTCTTGCAAAGATTATTTTAATTTACTAAATAAAAGACTAAAATTTTTAATAATCAAGATTGTCAAGATTGAAAACTTCATCATCAAAAAATTCTAAAATTGATATACCAAATGCTTCAGAAACTAATCTTATTGTTGACAACTTGACATCTTTCGTTTTTCCTTTAAACATAAAAGTCAAAGTCTTTTCACTTAGACATGTCTTTTTCCTTAAAGAATATTCACTCATGTTATTTTGTTTCAACAATTTTTTAATTCTTATTCCAACAGCGTCAGCTAAATTCATATTACACCCTCTTTGTTAGTCTAACAAATAAATAATTTTATTTACTGGTAATATAATTACGGTAATTACTTGACAAATCGGATTTTATTTTTTACAATAAAATTAGTTTTATGCAATTAGGAGGGAATATGAATATTGTTGATGTTATATTTGAAGCTTACCTTACAACACATGATAAAGAATTTTATAAGAGTGCAGAGCTTATAAAACTTGAAGATGATTTTTTAAACACACTTTCTGATGAGCAAAAAGATTTGCTTTCAAAAATTGAATCTTTTGGCGAAGATGACAACAAAAAAATAATTAAATTTGTGATTGATTTTTATAAATCAATGTTGGCAAACTAATGTTAAATTAAGCAAAATTTGATTAAAATACGCAAAAAAGTTGATTTTTGCGTATTTTTTTAGTAAAATATTTTTAAAAAGAGGTAAATTATGCAAAAAATATTGTCACTTTTAAGAAAGGCATCGACTACTTATTCTCTTATTGAAAATGGTGACAAAATCGCTGTTGGAATTTCAGGAGGCAAAGATAGCCTCACCCTTCTTCATTCTCTTTCTTTATATCAAAAATTTGCACCAGAAAAATTTACACTAAATGCAATAGCTGTCGATTTAAGCGGAGGTAAAAACAATTATAAATATATAGAAGATTTTTGCAAATCCATAGATGTTGAACTTTCAATTGTTCCTTCCAATATATTTGAAGTTGTTTTTGATATCAGAAAAGAAAAAAATCCATGTTCTCTTTGTGCAAATATGAGAAGAGGCTTGTTAAACAGCACAGCAAAAGCACTTGGTTGCAATAAAGTTGCACTAGGACACCATAAAGATGATTTTATTGAAACTTTTCTTATTTCACTTTTCTTTGAAGGCAGACTTTCAACCTTTAAACCAAAATCATATCTGTCTCGAGTAGATATAAATGTAATTAGGCCACTTATATATTGTGATGAAAATGACATAATAAGGGTAAGCAGTGATTACCCTGTGCTTGAAAATATATGCCCTGCTGACAAACATACTCAAAGGCAAAAGGCAAAAGAGATTATAAAAAATCTAGACAAATTATATCCAAATTCAAGAGAAAAAATCTTCAATGCAATCATCCATACAGAACGTTATAATTTACTTGATAAAGAATAAAAATATCAATAATTTAGCCAAAAACAATGAAATTTTTGACTTTTTCATCATTTTTTTATTAAATTTACTAAAATTAATGAAATTTATATTTTATCTTTCAAAAAGGAAATTATAAAAAGACATAAAAAAATCACTTTTACACTTTAAAAAATTTAGGAGAAAATCATGGTTACACTTATTATTTTAGATGGTTTTGGTCTTAGAAAAGACAAATTTGGAAATGCAATCAAATCAGCAGGCACACCTAATCTTGACAAACTTAAAAAACTGTATCCCTACACTACATTGCATGCAAGTGGCACATCTGTCGGGCTTCCTGAAGGACAAATGGGAAACAGTGAAGTTGGGCATCTGACAATAGGCGGAGGAAGAATAATACTGCAAGAGCTATTGAAAATAAACGACGATATTAAAAATGGAGAGTTTCAAAAAAATAAAAACATACAAAAAGCAATGATGCATGCTCTTGAAAATAATTCTGCACTGCATATTATGGGCTTACTTTCAGACGGCGGCGTTCATTCTCATATTAATCATTTATTCGCACTCATAGACATTGCAAAGCAAATGCAACTTCAAAAAGTATTTATTCATGTTTTTTTGGATGGTAGAGACACAGCACCTGACAGCGGACTAGGTTATCTTGAAATGTTAAATCAAAAGTTAGCTGGCACTTCTTTCAAGATTGCATCAATATCTGGTCGCGTTTATTCAATGGATAGAGAAAAAAGATTTGAAAGAATAGAAAAAACTTACAGAACAATCATTGATGGTGAAAACTATACATCTAAAGATGCTATTCAATTGCTGAAAGAAAGCTATTCAAAAGGCATATATGACGAATTTGTTTTGCCATGCCTTATCGAAAAGAATGGCACAATTAAAGAAAATGATAGCGTAATTTATTTCAACTATCGTTCTGACAGAGCAATAGAGCTTACCGATGCTATCACAAATAAAGGTTATGATGAATTTGAAACTACAAAATTTAAAAATCTTCTCTTTTCTCCAATGCAACTGTATGCAAAACAATTTGCTCATCTCAATGTATTATATCCCCCTACAATAATCGAAGATAACCTTTCTGCAATTATCAGCAAAAACAACTTAAAACAATATCATATATCGGAAACCACAAAATATGCTCACGTCACATTCTTCTTTAATGGAGGTATTGCGAAAGCCTACAAAGGAGAAGAAAGAGAGCTTATTGAAAGCATTGATACCCAAGATTTTTCATATTATCCAAAAATGAGAGCAATTGAAATAACCCAAAAAACTCTCGAAGCCATCGCTTCAGCAAAATATGACTTCATATTAGTCAACTATTCAAATCCTGATATGGTAGGACATACAGGAAATTTTGAAGCAACAAAAGAGGCAATAACTTGCGTTGAAAAACAGGCCTATGCACTAGCTCTGGCAACGCTCATGGCTGGAGGAGACTGCATTATTACTGCAGATCATGGCAATGCAGAACTTATGTTTGATGAAAATGGCAAAAAAATCACCTCTCACACGACAAATCCTGTTCCTATTTATTTAGTCAGTGAAAATCATAAAAAAATAAAATTAAAGAAAGGAAAATCTATATCTTCAATCGCACCAACAATATTAAAATTATTAAATTTAAAAATACCTGAATCTATGAATGAACCTCTTTTTTAACTATAATTTATTTAAAATTTCAACAAAAATGCTTTAAATAACTATTTTTTAAGCATTTTTTTTGATTTTTTCATATATTTTTTGTAATTATTGATATTTGCGATAAATTTAAAATATTAAAAAATAAATTTAAATTTTTAAATATCCATAAAATCAAAAAAAAAATTTAAATATCTGAAATTTATTTGCTTAAAATTCTTGACAAAATTTTTAAACTGTGTTATTATTTTATAGTCATCATTATGCAGGTGTAGTTCAGTGGTAGAACACTAGCCTTCCAAGCTGGTTGCGAGGGTCCGATTCCCTTCACCTGCTCCATAGGCTTCCGTAGCTCAGCTGGATAGAGCAATGCCCTTCTAAGGCAGAGGTCGAAGGTTCGAATCCTTCCGGGAGCACCAACAACCAATCTCTAATATGGTGGTCTTAGTTCAGTTGGCAGAACGCCAGATTGTGGCTCTGGAGGTCAAGGGTTCGACCCCCTTAGATCACCCCATATTATTCCTTTATTGGGGTGTCGCCAAGCGGTAAGGCATTGGATTCTGATTCCAACATTGCGTAGGTTCGAATCCTACCACCCCAGCCATTCAAAGGCAGAGAGATTGGCTAGCGATGGGGTGTCGCCAAGCGGTAAGGCACAAGATTTTGATTCTTGCATGCGTAGGTTCAAATCCTGCCACCCCAGCCAATTTATTTTCTTTAATTTAAAGAAAATAATATAAAATTATGGTTTACTAGCTCAGTTGGTAGAGCACTTGACTTTTAATCAAGGGGTCCCGGGTTCGAGTCCCGGGTAAGCCACCAAAAGCATCAGTTTCATCTGATGTTTTTTGTTTTTATTTACTTATACCCGGGACTATCATATCTCCGATATGTGCAGACTCTCGTCTGCCGAACCCGTGACATGTCCCGGTCGAAATTTCTTTCTCAATATTTCTTAAGTCAGAAATTTGGCCATTCGCTTTTGCTCCTAAGCAACGCTCATAACGAGTCCCAGGCACGACCACCAAAAGCATCAGTTTCATCTGATGTTTTTTGTTTTTATTTACTTATACCCG
>CAMSQA010000004.1 GCA_947062475.1 uncultured Clostridia bacterium | reverse complement strand
CTCCGGATTACACTCTTTCCCTACACGACGCTCTTCCGATCTCAATAAAAAGTATAATATAAACAAAAAATAAAGTCAAATAATTTAACCATTAAATTTTTGACTTTTAGTTTTATATATGCTTTTGAATATTTTAATATTGGTTCATGTATTAGTTTAAATATAATTCATTATTTAAAATCTTGACTTTGTAAGATCATACTGTGCCATATATTCTTCTTTAAATTCTTTAAAATAATCACCTATTATTGCAGTTCTACAATCTTTTGCAAGTCTTATTAAATTTCTTAGGTTATGGATAGATAATAGTTCTGCTCCTAACATTTCTCCTGCATTTATCAAGTGACGAATATAAGCACGAGAGAAATGTTTGCACGCATAGCAGTCGCAATCATCCTCAATAGGTCTGAAATCATTCTTATAAATAGCATTTTTGACTACCATTTTGCCTTTTTTAGTAAAAGCTGTCCCGTTTCTAGCGATACGCGTTGGTAAAACACAATCCATCATATCAATTCCTCTTGCATAACCTTCAACTAAACAATCAGGTGAACCAACTCCCATTAAATATCTTGGTTGTTCTTTTGGAAGAAGAGGATTTAAAAAATCTAGGATATCATACATGACACTTTTTTCTTCACCTACAGATAAACCGCCTATTGCGATACCGCATTTAGCATAAGGCAAACAATCATTCACACATTGTTCTCTTAAAGGCTTGAAAATATTTCCTTGCACGATTGGAAAAAGCATTTGATTATCATTTTGATGAGCTTTATAACACCTTTCAAGCCATAATTTAGTTATTCTACGTGCTTCTACAGCTTCTTGCATAGAACAATTTGCTGGAGTGCATTGGTCAAAAGCCATAATAATATCAGCACCTAAAGCTTCTTGAATTTCCATGTCCCGCTCTGGTGAAATAAAATGTTTTTCACCATTTATGTGTGATCTAAATTCAACTCCTTCTTCAGTAATTTTTCTAAGTTTAGATAGAGAAAAAACTTGAAATCCACCACTATCAGTAAGAATTGGTTTATCCCAGTTCATAAATTTATGCAATCCACCAGCCTGTTTTATAAGTTCGTGTCCAGGACGTAAAAATAAGTGATAAGTGTTTGATAATATGATTTGAGCTCCTATTTCTTTCAGTTCTTCTGGTTTTAATCCCTTAACAGTAGCTTGAGTGCCAACTGGCATAAAAATAGGTGTTTCAATATCACCGTGTGGCGTATGAAAAATACCAGCTCTTGCTCCAATATGTGGGCATTCTTTAATTAATTCAAAACTAAAATTTGGCATAAATCTCCTTTTTTTATATATTATTACAAGATGTGGTATGAATTATGAAAGATAAAATACTAGTTGTTGTATACATCTTGTAATATCTTTAATTTTTTTAATACTTATTTTATAAACATTGCATCTCCAAATGAGAAAAATCTATATTTTTCATCAACTGCAGTTTTGTAAATATTCATTGTATTTTCATATCCAGCAAATGCTGAAACCAACATTATTAAAGTGCTTTCAGGCAAATGAAAATTTGTGATTACAGCATCAACTATTTTAAATTTATATGATGGATAAATAAAGATTTTAGTTTCGCATCTTTTTGCTTCCACCTCACCTTTTTCGTTTGCACAAGATTCTAATACTCTAATAGAAGTTGTGCCTACGGCGATTATTCTTCTTTTTTCTTTTTTAGCTTGATTTAAAATTTTTGCATTTGTTTCACTCATCTCAATAAATTCGCTATGCATTTCGTGATCAAGTATATTATCTTCCTTGACGGGTCTAAAAGTGCCAAGTCCGACATGTAGCAATACTTCTACAATTTCCACACCCTTTTCTTTTATTTTATTTAACAAATCAGATGTGAAGTGTAGACCTGCAGTTGGTGCTGCCGATGAACCTTCCACTTTTGAATAAACTGTTTGATAACGCTCTGTATTTTTTAGTTTTTCATGAATATAAGGAGGAAGTGGCACTTGCCCAACTTCGTTTAATCGTTGTTCAAATACACCATCAAAAATAAACTTTATTTTAAAACTTCCATATTCACCTTTTTCAAGAATTTGAGCTGATAAATTTTCGCTGAAGGTAATAATTGTGCCTTCACTAAGTCTTTTCGCAGGCTTTGCAATTATTTCCCACTCTGTGAGATTTAATCTCTTTTGTAAAAGAAATTCAATTTTAGCACCAGTTTCCTTATAACCAAACAATCTTGCAGGTAAAACTCTTGTGTTATTTACAACTAAAACATCTCCTTTGTTGAGATAATCTAAGATGTTTTTAAAAATCTTATGTTCGATTGTATTATTTTTTCTATCATAAACTAAAAGCCTAGCATTGTCTCTTGGTTCTACAGGAGTTTGAGCAATAAGACTTTCTGGTAAATCATAATAATAACTGCTTTTCAATAAAAGTTTGCTGTCAACATTTATTGTGTCTTGTTTTTCTTTTGAAATATCTTGTTTTGTTTGCATTAAATTTTACTCCTTAACTGGCATAGTCAAACCAAAATGTTTATACGCAGGTTCAAGTGCAATTCTGCCTCGAGGCGTTCTTGAAATAAATCCCAATTGAAGAAGATAAGGCTCATAAACATCTTCAATTGTAGTTGAATCTTCACTTATTGTTGCAGCTAATGTATCAAGCCCGACAGGACCACCTTTAAATTTATTTATTATTGAAAGCATAATTTTTCTGTCAATTGTATCGAGACCTAAATCATCAATTTCCATTATTTGAAGGGTCTTAATTGCAATATTTTTTGTGACATTACCCTCACCGATAACCTGAGCATAATCTCGAACTCTTTTTAATAAACGATTTGCGATACGTGGAGTTCCTCTTGAGCGTTTTGCAATTTCAACACAGGCATCATCATCAATTTTTACACCTAAAATTTTAGCAGAACGTTCAATAATTACCTTTAATTCGTCTGTTCCATAAAGTTCAAGTCTACAAATTACTCCAAATCTATCACGTAGAGGATTTGTCAACATTCCCGCTCTTGTTGTTGCCCCAATCAATGTGAAAGGTTTTATTTTGAGACGCATATTTCTTGCCGAAGGTCCCTTTCCTACTATAAAGTCAAGAGCAAAATCTTCCATAGCTGGATAAAGAATTTCTTCAACAGTTTTATTCAATCTATGGATTTCATCAATAAATAAAACATCATTTTGATTGAGATTGGTCAAAATCGCTGCAAGATCTGCGGCATGTTCAATTGCAGGACCTGAAGTCACTTTAAATTGAGAACCAAGTTCGTTTGCGATTATATGAGACAAGGTTGTTTTTCCAAGTCCAGGAGGACCATAAAGTAAAACATGGTCCAGACTTTCTTTTCTTGATTTTGCTGCTTGAATATAAATTTTTAAAGCATCTTTAGTCTTGTTTTGGCCAATATATTCATCAAAAGAAGTTGGTCTTAATGAATTTTCTATTTCAGCATCAGTAAGATTTTTAGTGCTTGTTATAAATCTATCGCTTTCTTCCATTAGCCTTTATACCCCCTTAAAGCTTTTGATATTATTTCTTCTGCTGTCGCATTATTTGCTGAATATGACCGCGCCAACATATAAGCATCATTTTTATTTATTCCCAGACTAATCAAAGTATCTGTTGCCATTTGAACGGCATCTTCATCATAATCAAAATTTTCTTGAGTGATATCTGTTGAGGAAATTGGTGCAAGTTTATCTTTAAGTTCCAAACATAATCTCTCAGCTGTTTTTTTGCCTAATCCTTTTATCTTTGAAAGAAGTTTATCATCTCCTTTTATTATTGCAATTGTCAAATCACTAATTGACATTCCTGATAAAATAGCAATTGCCATTTTTGGGCCTATTCCACTTACAGTAATAAGTTTTAAAAAAAGTTCTCTTTCTTCTTGCGAAGAAAAACCATAAAGACTTATATCGTCCTCTCTTACTGCCATAAAGCAAAATATCTTTATATTATTTCCTTCAAGAGGTAGACTTGAAAGTGTGCTGTTTGAAACACAAAGTTCAAAACCCACACCACCTACATTAAGCACTAAGAGATTTTCTTTCTTTTCTTCAATTGTTCCTATTAAAAATGAAATCATTATTTCTCCTAAAATAAAAAAATTTTTATTATTAACATAAAATTTGATTATGCCCTATTATTGTTTAAAATTGGACTTGTTTGGCTGTGACAAATAGCGACAGCTAGAGCGTCAGCAGTATCATCTGGTTTTGGAACAGCACTGAGTCCTAAAATAGCCTTCACCATATATTGAATTTGTGCTTTTTCTGCCCTACCATTGCCTGTTAATGCCTGTTTAATCTGCAAAGGAGTATATTCATAGATTGTTCCACAATATTTTTGACATGCAAGAACTATGACGCCACGTGCCTGAGCAACTTGAATAACTGTTTTTTGATTTTTAAAATAAAAAAGCTCTTCAATAGCAACAACATCAATCTTGTATTTTTCAAATAAAAATTTTAGACTTGCGTCAATTGCTTCAAGTCTAACAGGCATTGAATCTTCTTTTGGTGTTGTTATCGCTCCATAATCAACAACCATGTCAGTTTTACTGGTGTCAATGATGCCATAGCCTATTATTGCATAACCAGGATCTATTCCTAAAATAACCATAATTAAATTTTACTATATTTCAAGCTTTAAGTCAATCAATATATAATCGAAATAATAAAAAAAAGCATTAACTGCTTTTCTTTAAAAATTAATAAATTTAATATAGTTTATAAAGAATTGAAAATTACTCCATTTCAATTTCTGCTTCTTGATTTTCAATATAAGCTTTATAATCAACTCCATAAACTTTTTTATAACAAGAATCTCTGTTATCTAAAAGAGAGTAAAACTTTTGTCCATTATATTCAACAACTACATTTATTGGATCGTTTCCTTCGTTTAGTAATTCAATATAACTTATTACATCGTCAAGAGTTTTATTTACAAAGCAAGTTTCAGGCACAAGATATGCAGTGTTGATAATTTCTTGTTGTCTATCATGCTCTTGTTGTTTTATTAAATATTCAGAAACTTTTTTAAAGTTTGTTTTTCTTCCTCTTTTTACTTTACTTTCTGTTTTAACTATTCCATCTGGGAAATAGTCAAAGAAACTTGTCTGTTCGCCTTTTAAAACAGCAAATTGACCAGTTTTCATGTTTGATGTATTTGATTCAGAAGTAATGTTTTTGTTTTCCTCAATAATTTCTTCAGAAGTTTTATTTTGATCTGGTGTTTGTTTTTCTTTATCTTTTTTTTGAAGTTCTTGCCTATCAAGATAATCTTGACGTCTTTTTTCCTCTTTCTTTTCTTCCCAGTTATTATAATCCCAATATTTTGGATATCTTCTAGCCATTTCAACCTCCAATCAATATAATTTTAACACATAATTTATTGAAAATCAATATAAAAATTATTCCTCTTCAGGAAGGTTTACATTGTGATATACTTCTTGAACGTCATCCAAATCTTCAAGTGTTTCAATCATTCGATTAAATTTTGTAATTTTATCATTATCTAATGTTACAAAATTATCAGGAACAAGTGTTGTTTCTGCATTTAAGCTTACATATCCAAGTTTTGCAAGTTCTTCACTTACACTTGTGTGTGAATTTGCTTGTGTAATAATTTCAAAATAATCTTCATACTCAACAATATCAACAGCTCCACACTCAAGTGCAGCCATCATAAGTTCGTCACTGTCAATTTTTTCAGTTTTTTCAATTTCAACAATTCCTTTTCTCTGAAAAATATAGCTAACGCATCCAGACGCGCCAAGAGAGCCACCAAACTTATCAAAAGCATGTCTGACATCACCTGCTGTTCTGTTTTTATTATCTGTCAAACATTCAACAATAACTGCTGATCCGCCTGTGCCATAACCTTCATAAGTGCAACTTTCATAATTTACACCACTAAGTTCACCTGCAGCTTTCTTTATGCTTCTTTCAATTGAATCATTTGGCATATTGTTTTGTTTAGCTTTTGCAATTACATCACGAAGTTTTGGGTTTGATTGAGGATCAGAACCGCCTTGTTTTACTACAACTGCAATTTCTCTGCCTATTTTAGTGAATATCTTTCCTCGTTGAGCATCACTTTTACCTTTTCTTGCCTGAATATTGTGCCATTTTGAATGTCCTGACATACTTTTCTCCTTTTTACTTAAATAGTTAAATCTTTTTTATTAAATTATAAGAATTTTTTCAACAAAATTAGTTTAACATATATACAAAATTTTGTCAAAATATTATTAAAAATAAATATAAAGATTATAGAAATTTATCTTTATTAATTTGATACATGATAATAGAGCCTGAAACAGAAGCGTTTAGGCTTTCTATACCATTTTGCATTGGAATTTTTACTGTCGCAAAACATAGATTTGCCATTTCATCAGAAATGCCTTGTCCTTCATTGCCGATAATTAAACCGACTTTTTTTTCAGTTTTAAAATTGAATATATTTTCGCCCTTCATATCAGTCGCAATCAAATCAAGTTTCCACTCTTTTGCATATGAAATAAATTCCTCTTTTGTAAGAGAAATTACTTTACTTTTAAAAATTGCACCAACACTGCTTCTAATAAGTTTTGAGTTTGTTGGTTTTACACTTGATATAAGAAAAACATATTCAAAGCCACACGCATAAGCACTTCTAATTAAACTTCCTACATTTCCAGGATCTTGTAAACCATCTAAAACTAAAAAGTTTGTTTTTGGTTTTTCTACAATATATGGTATGTATTCTGCCACGCATACTACACCCTGTGGTGATTTACTGTCTGATAAAGCTTCTATTGTTGTTTTATCAACTTTATAAATTGGGCAAGAAATATCCTCAAAAATAGATTTTTCGTCAACAGTCAAAATATATTTACACTTCAATCCACCCGCAATTGCATCTTTGATGATTTTGACATTATCTAAAAAAAGCAAACAACTATTTTCTCGTTTTTGCTTTTTTAGTAATTTAATAAAATTATTGCTTGCTTTCTGCATTATTTAACTTGTCCTACAAGAGCAGCAAAAGCTTCTGGTTCTCTTACGGCCATATCTGCAAGAACTTTTCTGTTAAGTTCAATTCCCTTGCTTTTAAGACCTGCAATGAATTTTGAATAAGAAATTCCATTTTGTCTGCAACCTGCATTAATTCTTGTGATCCAAAGAGCTCTGAAATTTCTTTTCTTAAGTTTACGTCCAATGTATGCATATTGTCCGCTTTTCATAACTTGTTCTCTTGCGGTTCTATAGAGTTTTGATTTTGCACCCCTATAACCTTTTGCACTTTTTAAAATTGAACGACGCTTTTTAAGTGCGTTTACTGAACGTTTAATTCTCATGTTGCCTCCTATTTAGCCAAAAGGGACTTAATATTTGCTACATTCTTTCCAGAAATGTAAGAGCCCTTTCTAAGTTTTCTTTTATTTGCTTTTGATTTTTTAGTAAGGAAGTGTCCTTTTCCAGGTCTAGCAAACTTAACCTGTCCGCTTGCTGTCAAACGGAAACGCTTTTTACAACCACTATGTGTTTTTTGTTTTGGCATAATTCTTCTCCTTTATTTAGTCTTTTTTGGGGATATAATCACAAATACATTTCTTCCTAAAAGTTCTGGTGCTTTTTCAGTTGTGCCAACTTCGCTTAATCTATCGCAAAAATCTTTTACGATTTCAATTGCTTTTTTGACATAAGTCTGTTCACGTCCCTTCATTCTAAGAGATATTTTGACTTTATTTCCGTCTTGAAGAAATTTAGATGTGCTTGAAACTCTGTATGCAATATCATGTTCATCAATTGTCATAGAAAGTCTTACTTCCTTTGTTTCTATGATTTTTTGTGCTTTTTTGATTTCTTTATCTTTTTTGAGTGCATCATATTTAAATTTGCCATAATCTAAGATTTTGCAAACAGGAGGCACAGTTCCGCCTGACATAAGCACTAAATCAAGACTTGCTTCTTCTGCTTTTGCAAGAGCTTCAGCTTTTGATACAATTCCGAGTTGTTCTCCATTTTCACCTATTAAACGAACTTGATTAGCTGTGATTTGTTCATTTATCAATAATTCCTTAAAAATAGTTTTAATCCCCTTTTAAAATAAAATTTGGTGGAAGCATAAAATTCCACCAAAAAACTATTATAAAATTAAAGTTTTTATACCAAATCAGACACAATTGTCGACTGGTGAGAAGTGGAACTTCTACTTTCATGCATAATAATAGCATAATTATGGAAAGATGTCAACACTTTTGCCGATTATTTTTTATTTTTTTCTTTATATAATGTTTTCTCAAGTATAACACCTAGTTTTAAAATAATTTTATTTGATTTTTTTAGTGCCATTTCTTTCATAATAGCTTTAAAAAAAATTGTTATGCCTGCAATGATTGCCGAAACTAATATTGAGATAAACATTATAAAATTTTTATTGCTTGATAGAATTGTGATAGTTGCAACTACGCAAGCACCACCTGCACCACAAAGAGTGCTACATATATCGCCAACTACATCAGCACAAAAAGAGCACATCTTTTCTGAGTTTTTACATAAATTGAGACCTACAGAAGCCCCTTTCACCCCTTCTTTATCCCATTTTTCAAAAACTTCATAATCTGCTGATGCAACAGCTATACCAAGCATATCAAATAAGACATTAAAAAAAATAAAGATGCAAATGCAAATTGATGCGATTACAACTCCCATGCTAGAAAGCAATGTTTGACTGATAAATCCAAAAAATAGTGACATACAAATAGCAATTACAAACATTTTAATTGCCCATCTGTATTTTTTACCACCGCTATAACTTGCGATAGAGACCTTGCTGTATCTTTTCATATAGTAATATATTTATTTAAAGGTCGAATTATGTCAGAATGTGAATATTATAAACCTTATATAAAAAATAAAGCAAGAGTAAAATCTCTTTGCTTTATTATTTTAATTAAATTTCTTCGAGCTTGTCAATGGTTTCCTTTATTTCTGTAAGCTTGCCTTTGGCACTATCCAAATTTTTATAACAAATTTTCACAAGTTCCTGTCCTCTTTCAAACATTTGCATAGCAGATGAAAGAGGAAGCTTATCTTCTTCAAGTTTTTCAATTATTTGATTAAGTTCTTTTGATGCTTCCTCATAACTTATCTTTTCCATTTTGCCTCCTAATCAATTTTTAATAGTTTATCCAGTGTATCTTCAAGCAATTCAAGATCTACCATTATCTTCTCTCCTGTTTCTCGAATTGTTATTTCTGCTTGCGATTGACTTAGTGAACGAGGACTTATTACCACACGAACAGGAATCCCCATAAGTTCACTATCAGTAAGTTTCATTCCAGCAGAAATTTTTCTGTCATCAAAAAGCACTTCAAACTTTTGTGAAAGTCTTTCATAAAGATTTTCTGATATTTCCTCCACCTCTTTATTGTCATTTCTAAGAGGACAGAGATATACAAGCCATGGAGCAATAGCTTTTGGCCAAATTATGCCTTTTTCATCTGAACTTTCTTCAACAATTCCAGCAAGACATCTTCCCACGCCAATTCCATAACATCCCATAATAGGATTCATTTTTTTTCCATCAGGCATTGAAATATTCATATCCATTGTTTTAGAGTATTTAGTGCCTAATTTAAAGATATTTCCTACTTCTATACCTTTCTTTATTGTCAAAGGTTTTCCGCAAATAGGACAACGTTCACCTTCATTAACTTTAGCAATATCAATGAAACTTTGGGCTTCAACATCTCTTTCCATATTGACACCGCTAATATGATACTCCTCTTTATTTGCACCGCAAATAAGCCCTGTTTGACCTTTAAGTGAAAGGTCAAACACTTTGATTAAGTTGTCACTACCAAGGTTTACACAACCGATATTGCCCTTAACAAGTCCAGTTTCAGATATATCTGTAATATTTATGTCATTTACACCAAGATATTTTTTAAGTTTAGCATCATTGACTTCTTTATCGCCACGAATGAAAGCAACAATAACCTTGTCTTTTTCACCAGATATTGCATAACAAACAGCTTTGATAAATTGCTTTTTGTCCTTGTTAAGTTTCTCAGCAAGTTCATCGATAGTTTTTGCCTTATCAGTGAAAATTTCTTTCAATTCTTCATCTTGAAATTCAACTTGCTCTATTTTAGAGGTTGCAATTTCCATATTGGCTTTATAATCACAGTTGTCACATATGATAAGATTATCTTCACCAGCCTCAACAAGCAATTGAAACTCATGTGCACCATCTCCACCCATCATTCCATTGTCAGAACTAATTGCAATCACATTTTTCATTCCAATGCGTTTATAAATTCTTTCATATGCATTATATACTTTTTCATAATATTGATTTAAGTCATCATTTGATGTATGAAAAGAATAAGCATCTTTCATAGTAAATTCTCTTACTCTCAAAAGTCCCGCTCTTGGTCTTGCTTCATCTCTGATTTTTGTCTGAATTTGGTATATCATGCAAGGCAGCTGGTCATAACTTTTTATTGTGTTTTGACATAGATGTACAGCAGCCTCTTCATGTGTCATACCTAAAAGCATTTCATGATTGTTTCTGTCTCTAAAACGCACCATTTCTTGACCTATTGATGTGTATCTGCCACTTTTATCCCATATTTCTCTTGGCATCATGACAGGCATCAAAACTTCTTGTCCGTCAACTTTATTCATTTCTTCACGAATTATATTTTGTATTTTTAAACTAACCTTTTGAGCTGCAGGAAGAAGAGAATACACCCCGTTTGCCACCTGTTTTATATAACCTGCTCTTAACAGCAAACTATGGCTTTTTGCTGAAACACCAGCAGGAAGCTCTTTAAATCTTTCGCTTACAAGCTTACTTAATCTCATTTGTTGTCTCCTTTTTTGTTGGTGATGCAGTGATCACCCCGTCTTTTAAAATAATATTTATATTTTGTGCTAAATCAACTTCCTCTATTGAATGAATATTTTTATATCTTTGTTCTATCTTTGCGTAACCACGATTTATTATTTCATGAGGATTGATTTTGTTTAAAGTATTTTCAAAAATACCTATTTCATAAAGTTTTTCATTTAAATAAGATTGAATATTATTCAATAAAGCATTTTTATCGTTATTAAACTTAAAACTCAGCCTCATTATCCTTTTTTCATAGCTATATGAAATTTGGTTTAACTGAGATTTTATTGAAATATATTTATCATCCAAATATGAACCCATCACTCTTTTAAATTTATTTACAATTTCTTTTATTTCAAGTTTTTTATCTGATAAATTAAAAGTGATAAGTTCAGCAGCCGCTGACGGTGTCGGGGCACGTAAATCGCTTACAAAATCAATTATAGTGAAGTCTGTTTCATGTCCAACTGCTGAAATAATTGGCTTTGAACAATTATAGGTTGCTCTTGCCACAATTTCAGTATTATAGGCTGCCAAATCTTCAAGACTGCCACCACCTCTTGCAACTATGATAACATCAATTTTGTCATAATCACCTAATTTTTTAATCGCTTTTGCGATTTCATTTTCGGCATTATTTCCCTGAACCTTAGTATTATATAAAACAATATCTACGGCAGGATTTCTTCGCCATGCAACATTTTTGATATCTTCAATTACTGCTCCTTCTTTTGAAGTGATTACACCTATTCTTTTAATCTCTTTTGGAATAGGTTTTTTATGTCCCTCATCAAATAAGCCTTCATCACTTAATTTTTGCTTCATTTTCAGAAATTCTTCATATAGGTTTCCTTGTCCAAAATTTTCAACTTGAACCACATTAAAATTCAGTCTGCCAGCTTTTGAATAAAAGTTTGGAGTCCCTGTTACGATTATTTTATTACCTTCCACTATTTTATCAACATAGTTTGGATAAAAACAAACACAAGGCAATGACGCATCCTCATCTTTTAAATTAAAATAAATTACATTTCGCGTTATACTTACACCAAAAACTTCTCCTTCAATTGCAATATTATGAAGGAGCTCTTCTGAATCAAAAATTTGTTTTATATAATTATTAAATTTTGAAACCGATATGGCTTTAATCATCATTCATTCCTTATCATTATTTTTTATTTTTTATTATTGATGATAAAACGCCATTAATGAATTTGTTACTTTTTGCAGTTGAATATTTTTTTGCTAAAGTAAGTATTTCATTTATGGCTACCTGAATGGGAGTGCCAATATAATAAATTTCAGTAAGACCACAAAAAATGAGAGCCAAATCAATTTTATAAACTCTGTCTATTTCATATCCAACCAAATTTTCTGATATGAGTTTTTCCATTTCTTTTCTGTTTTCTTCAAATTTCACAACGATATTTTTTGCAAAAGATTTATCTTCTTCTTTCTTTAAAGACGAAAAAAACTCTTCGTCAAAGCTATAGCCTTTTTTGACGAAAAGTCTTTCAAATATAAGTTGAAATGCTAGTTCTCTTGCCTGCGTTCTCATTCGGTTGCCTCATCACAATTAACACCACTCACGTGAACATTAATTTTACCAGGTTTAATTCCTACCATTGAGTTGAGTGAATTTTTAATATTTTCTTGCACTCTGTAAGCAATGTCAGGCACACTATAACCGATGTGAACAATAATGTAAACATCAACATTCAAAATTCCATTGACATCAAATTTGATATTCACACCCTCTGATTTTGTTTTTGACATCTTTCTAAAAATAGAAAGTTCGGAATTTGTGAGAGCATCAACACCATTGATTTCTTTTGTGGCAAGATTAATAATTGAAAGAAGTATGTCTCTATCAATATCAACTTTTCCCTTTTTTAATACTGTATTTTCTTTGTTTGTCATAAATTCTCCCATTCATTAGTGTAGAATTTTGATATTTTCAAAATTTATCTTTATCATTATAGCACAAAACTATTTAATTTGCAATTATTCTACAGGCATAATTTTGATATTTTCAATGCCAGTTCCAAGTTGAGATTGAATTATTGCAACAATTTGAGCTGTTTCTGATTTATTAAGTTCTTTTGCTTTAACTACAGCATTCACATTTGCATCAGAAATTGAGATTACACAATCACTAAATCCTTTTGCTTTAATAAGCCCTTCAACAACAAGTTCTTTTTCCATTTGTTTTATAAGGGAAAGTTTTGATTGCTCAGCGTTTTTCACTGCGTCTTCAGAAGAAGTTTCATTTGAGATGATTGCATCATAATAAAGCATTTCTTGATCACGAGTTGATTCTCTTGTTGAACGATAGGTTGAGAAATAACTTGTAGTTGTTGTAGTTTCGTTTTGATTTTTTGAAACTGAATTGTTTAGCATAACATTTAAATATCCTGTTACGCCTAAAAGTAAAACCATGACTGTTATGATGATAATTTTAGTTCTATTTTTCATTTTTAAGCTCCTTTTTTTAATTTCCTGAATAGATATTTATCTTTGAATTATCGATTTCTATCACCGTTTGTATAATCGAAAGTATGTCCATTTTGACAGATATATCTTTAGCTCCGCTTGAAATGACCACAATCCCTTTTACTACAGGATAGATTTCTTCTTTTATGACAGGTTGTCCATTTACTAAAACGACTGACGAAGTTGTTATGACCGTACCATTTGATGTATTTCGCGTTTCCTCTTCAGTGAGATAGATGTATTCAAAACCTTTTTCGAGTGTAACTACAACTTCTACATTTCCTGCCCCCTTCACCTTAGTGATTACATTTTCAAGTTTATTCTCTAGATAGTCTATATATTCCCCTGAGGTTGAAAAATTTGAGCTAACATTGTCGATTTTATTGTTTTCGACTTTATTTTTAGGTTTGCTTGTTATGGAAGTGAAGTAAATGACTGCTATTATTACTGCAAGAGCAACCGCTATATAGATTTCAATATGTTTTACCTTTTTTATTCTATCGTATAAAACACGAAACTTGTCCTTAATTTTACTGGTCATAAAGAATTGCCTCCTCACTTATATTGACATATGATTTTATAATATTTGTTATGTCTTTTTTAATCTTCATAATATCATTATGCTCAGCATTTTCAGATATGACTAACTCACTTAAATCGACATTTATTGACTTAAATTGCATTTGACTTTGAAAAATATTAGCACTTATATACACAGAAACATTTTTATAGCCTCTATTAAATATTTTTGTTTCAATATCTTCTTTTACAACATTAATCTTATTAAGATTGAGTTGATATAGATAATCTTCATCAACTTTGATATTCTGTCCATATTCAAACATATTATCTAAATTTATTTCAGTTTTAAGAAGTTTTGGAAGAGGAAGAATGATTACTAAGACAATTATAAAAGATAGAATACCTTTTATATATTTATTCATCTGTCCGTCTGGCAGAACCAATTCTATTATCACAGATATACAAATAATTCCTGCAATAGAAATTATCCATCCAGATAAAGTGCTTAGCATATTCCCTCCTTTTAATTAAATGATATTAGCAGAACACATTACAAGACCAATCATTATGAAATATATAAACGCCACAGCAATCAAAATCACTATTAAAAGAACCATACTTTTGGAAATTGATGAAATAAAATTTGATATTTGTTTGCTACCCAATGGTTCAACAATACCTGCGATAAGCTTTAATGCAAGCATAAAAACCACAAGTTGCAAAAGTGGTGAAAGAATAGTGGCAAGAAGCATAAAAAGCCCAGCTGCACCAACAGCATTTTTAATAAGATTTGAAGAAGCAAGCATAATTCCCATTCCATCACTTAAATATGAACCCAATAGTGGCACATATGAACGTAATGCATATTTCATTGTTCTCATAGATACACCATCAACAGAACCAGCAGTCAAACCTTGAACAGACAAAAATGCAGTAAAAATAGTAAATATAAATCCTGTGAGCCATTTGAAAGTGCTATCAAAAAAGGATGTAAATTTATTTAACTTAATATTATTTGACAAGTTTGAAACTACAGAAAAAACAATGGAAAAAATAAATATTGGCAACAGAACATAGGTGAAAAGATTTATGATAATTCCGCTTAATAATGCCATTGCTGGCTGATATACTGTTGATGAAACAGTTCCTCCAATTGCAGTTAAAAAGGTCAATAAAATAGGAAAAATTATATCCATTTGAGACTTTATTGAAAAAATAGTTCCCGTGGTCATAGTAATCATTTTAGTTATTATGCTTAAAACCAATATGACAATAAATCCATATGTGACAAACTGGATTAGATTTGACATAGATTTGCCATTTGAAGATGGTTTAAGACCTTGAAGCATATTCCCAAGAATTGCAATGGCAATAATCAGCGAAATTATTGGAATTAGACCTAATAGATTGTCCAAAAAAATAGTTGCAAGGTTTGTCCATAGACTTTTGCCATTATCAAACTCACCTGCTATGAGTTTTTGAATTTTTTGTAGAAAACTGCTTCCACCAAAAATAGAAAGTTGACCTGAAGAAAATCCAGCTAAAATTTCATCAAGGGATGAAAAATCGATGTCTTCAAGTTGATCTTTTATTTCTTCTTCCAATTCTTCCTTAGATTGCTCAGAATTGGTAGGCATGTCTATATTAGCTGAACTTGACGTGATATTTGCTGAGGCAACGCTATTTGAAATTCCTATAGTAGGAGTGAAAATTAAGAATAATATAATTGCAATAGTAATTGCAGTTTTAAAAATATTGGCTCTCAAAATTTTAGAATTATTAATTCTTAATTTTAACTTATTTTCTTTAATCTTCATGCTGGCAAAAGTTCCATTATAATATTCAAAATGTTTGTGATAATAGGCAGAGCCATAACCATTATCACCAATTTTCCACCCAGCATTATTTTATCACCTAGTCCTGGATTTCCTGTTTCAGAACAAATGCCTGCAGAAAATTCAATTAAGTATCCAATTCCAATAATTTTAAGTAAAATAGTATATAAGCTTGTATTAAGACCTGTTACGCTGATGATATCCTTTATAGATGATAAAATACCAGTGAAATAATTGACTATCATAGCAATGATAATCAATCCACCAGCTATCCCAATTAATATTGCAAAATCAGATCGCACAGGTTTGACAACCATTGATGCAACGCAGGTAATCAAGCCTATTGCAATTATTTTAAAAATTATATCCATAAGCTCCTAAAACGTATCTAAAAATTAAAAATTGTTTTTAAGGTGACAAACAAATCACCAATTAAATTTAAAACCATTACAAGAACAATTATCAGTCCCGCCAATGTGGCAATTGTTGAAATATCTTCTCGTCCAGTTTGCTTTAAAATTTGTCCAATTATCGCAGTCAAAATTCCTATGGCTGCAATCTTAAAAATTATTTCGACATCCATCTTTCCTCCTATATAAACAACACAATGATTACAAGACCAGCGACAATACCAAGTTTTATTGATAGCGAACCATATTTTTTATTTTCAGCAATAGCTGAAGAAGAAAGTGTTTCAAATCGGGTTTGAAAATTTTTTATTTCCTTAGATTGACTATCTACATCACTTCTTCCTAAACTTTTAAAAAACATAAAAATCACATCTTTCTCTTCTTCTTTCAAAAATTTAATATTTTTAAAAAGAAATTCTTTTTCCAGTGGATTTTCTTTATTTATAAAAGAAATGAAATTGTTGTCTATTCCATGTAAATTGTGTTTTTGTTTTTCATCAAGATTATTGAAAATGTTTTTAAGTCTTTCCCTAGAATAATTTATTTCTACATCAAATTTCTGGCATAGCATAACAAGAGCCTGAAAAAAATTTGCTCTAATTTTATATTTTTTTGAAAATACATAACCTATGTAGATCGTTACGCATGCCATCAACGATAACAATAAAATTTTCATTTCTCCTCCTAAATATGAAGCCTAGCAAAATTTTCATTATAAATTCCTTCCAGTGTTCCAGGACCATTTCTCATTGACAACAAAACAAACCTTTTAAAAACTTTGTTTTTAATTATTTCTTCAAAATATGGTTTTTTTGCAAAACTTTCCATGCTGTCACTATGCACCGAAGCAAGAATTGAAACTCCTGAATTAACTGCATACACAACTGCATCAATATCCTCTTTTTGACCTAGTTCATCTGTAACTATAAGATTTGGTGAAAGAGCTCTTATTCCATTTTCAAATCCAATGGTTTTTCTAGCAAAACTAATTTTATCAGCAAAATTTCCAATGCTACCGCTTTCCCCTAAATCAAGTTCTCCTCGCTCATCCAAAATCAAAACATTATAAGCATAATTTCGTTCTGACAATTGGCAGACAAAATCACGAAGAAAAGTAGTTTTGCCTGCACCAGGAGGAGAAATAACTAATGTATTTAAAATGCCATTTTCAGAAAGCAGAAAATTAAAAGCAGAAAGAGAACAGTTTTTCACTTCATGAGGAAGTCGTATATTAATACTTGAAAAATTAGTCATAGTTTTTACTTTGCCTGATTCTTCAACAATATCGCCTCCAATCCCTAGACGAATACCACCTTTAGTCACAAGATATCCCCTTTTAAGCTGTTCATTTACCGAGTAGATAGAACACTCACTTGCACGAAAAATGATATCTTCAATCATTGTCTTTGAAGATAAAAGAGCTTCATTTAGATTTCCTGTCACACCCCTTTCACCTAAGAAAATTCGCTGACTACCTATAGCTAAAACAATGGGCTTTTCTTCACGCATGCGAATTTCATTTATTGATTTAATGTTGACCTTGTTTTTTAAAATATCATAGATATCGTTTGGGAGGATTTTTTCAAGCATAATAAACTCCTAAACCTAATCTATGAAACCTTTTACTAGCCAATACGATAACGACAAATTAAGTCAAAAAAGAGCATAAGATTTTATCCTTGCTCTTTGTTTATTCAAAATATATTTTCATTTTTTGTATTATTTTTTTATTAAAAAAAAGAGAGCTTTTTTTCGCTCTCTTAATCTAAAATAATTATTTTATTCTTTCCATATAGCTTCCATCACGAGTATCAATTCTTATTTTATCTCCAATATTTACAAAAAGTGGAACTTGAATAACATATCCAGTTTCAACTTTAGCTGGTTTTGTTGTTGATTTTGAAGTATCACCTTGAATACCAGGTTCACAATCAATTACTTCAAGTTCAACAAAATTTGGTGCATAAACTGAGAATGGATTTCCTTTATAGAAATACATTGTGCAATTTTCGTTTTCTTTTACAAAGTTGAGTGCTTCTTCAACACTATCTCTGTTTAAAGGAATTTGGTCATAAGTTTCTGCATCCATGAAATAATATATTTCTCCATCATTATAAAGATAAGTCATTTCTTTCTTTTCAATTACTGCAACTGGAAATTTATCTGAAGGATTGAAAGTAGTTTCTTTCACCTGACCTGTCATAACATTTTTTAATTTAGCTCTTACAAATGGTGAGCCTTTTCCTGGTTTAACATGTAAAAATTCAACTACTGAATAAACAATACCATCCCATTCAAAAGTAGTTCCTTTTCTAAAGTCTCCTGCAAATACCATATTAATCTCCTTTTTAATTATCTTTCGCTAATTATTTTAACATATTATAAATCATTTGTCTAGTAGATTTTGATAAATTTTTTTCATCAACAACGCATCATGAGGCATCATGTTCATAGACTCACAAATCACTCTTGGAGATAGTTTATAATCAATTAAAATTTCAGCAAGACCATCAAATTCTGGTCCATAAACCATATCGTCATAGTTTAAGTGCCTTATTTCACCCTTTTCACCATATTGAATTTTTGAGAAGTGAATATGAGCTTGATTTGTCTTTTCAAAACCTATTTTCTCAATAGAATAATCCAAAATTCTTCTATAATCTTCCTTAGTTTTAAGTGAACCTTGCTCAAGAGAATTTATATGTCCAAAATCAAATGTTGGCACAAGATGCTTATTTAATGTGCATAGGTCACAAACTTCTTTATATGTGCCAATTTGCATACTTTTTCCCATAGTTTCAGGACATAGAAATAACCCTTCCAACTGCCCTTCTTCTTCAAGTTCATTAAAAAATTCTATAAAACGATTTGTAGTCAATTCCAAAGCTTCTTTTCTATTCATTTTCCCACAAGAAGCAGAATGAAAAACAAGTTTATCTGCACCAAATGCACGAAGAAATTTTAAACCTGTATAGATATAACCTTTTGTTTTTGCATACATTTCTTCATCAGGGTTTGCAAAATTAATATAGAATGGAGCATGTAGAGACAATTTAATATTATTTTCTTTAAAAAGTTGACCTGCATTTTGTGCCATTTCACTGCTCATTTGATAACCATGACCAAATGAATATTCATAAGCGTCAAGACCATATTCTTTTATCCACTTGGGCACTTCTAAAATATTTTTATGTCCATCATTATAAAATTCATCTCCACATCCAGATGAACCAAATAAAACCATAATATTTCTCCTATTAATTAAAAAACTTTTGATATACTTAAAAATTAAAAATAAATAAACTTTCTTTTAGATCAATCTCAGTTTTAATTTTAGATTGTTTCTTTCCATTTTTCCTATTCCTAAAAATGAATTATCATATCCATAACATTTTATTTCTTCAAAATCGCTTTCAAATGTTAATGTCATTCCATTTAAGAGTTTTTCTGTATCAACCTTATTAAAGGTAAATTTTGGACAATCAAATATATTTTCAAGCGGAATTATTGAATAATTTCCTTTTTCAATTTCCTTCAATGAAAAAGAATCTTTTAAATAAAATATTCCACATCTTGTGCGTATTATGCTTTGCATAACACCATATGTATTTAATTTCGTTGCCATATCTCGACAAAGAGAACGAATAAAAGTCCCACTTGAGCACCAAACCTCAAGCTCAAAAGTGTTTTTCTCAATTTCTTTTAAAAGTTTTATTGAATAAATTTCAATTTCTTTAGGTTTTAATTCAACTTTTATTCCCTCTCTTGCAAGCTCATAAGCTTTTTTCCCATTAACCTTTTTCGCTGAATATTGAGGAGGCATTTGATTAAATTTGCCTAAAAATAAAGGTAATATTTGTTCTAAATCCGACTTAGATACAATTACATCATTTCGCTGAGTTATTTCACCTTCCAAATCCAAAGTAGCTGTTGTTTCTCCAAATTTAAATATTGTTTTATAAACTTTATCTTTATTTAAAAAATAATCAAACAGTTTTGTTCCCTTTCCAAGTGCCACAGGCAATAAACCTTCGCCTAACACATCCAATGTTCCAAAATGACCTGCTTTGTCTGCTTTTAAAAGCCATTTGACTTTGTTTACTACACTGTTTGATGAAATATTTTTATCTTTATTTACAAGAACAATGCCATTTATATTCATTATCACTCCATAAATTTATTGAGAATTAATTTTCATTAAATCTTTATTTTCTTTGATAGTAGTAAGCACCATCTTGACAGCTTGATCTACATTTTTGGCCTTAAAAGTTGCACCAGCAGCACATATATGTCCACCTCCACCTAATTTTTCTGCAATTATTCGTATATTGTAATTAAGTTTTGATCGCATAGACAAGCTGAAAGTTCCTGCTTCTTCCTCAATTAAACTAAAACTATAACTTACTTCCTTATATTTGACTAAAGATTTACTAAATCCAGAACAATCATTTTTTACTCCCTGTAATTCATCTAAAGTCTTTTTTGAAACTGCTATGTAAGCACACTCACCTTCTAATTTGAAATTATTAATTAGATATTTATTGAAGACCACACTTCTCAATGATTTGCTTTGGTAAAGAGATTGGTTTACTAAAGAGAGGTTCGCATTTGCATTGCATAATTTGCTTGCAACAAAAAATGAATTTTTATTGGTGTTTGTGTTGACAAAAGAAGAAGTATCAGTTGATAAGCCTGCATAAAGTTTAGTTGCTATTTCACTATCAATTTTGACTTTTAATTTGGTTATTAACTTAAAAATGACTTCACAACAAGAGCTACTGTCACTTTCAATATAGTTTAAGTTAGCAACATACTTATTGCAAATATGGTGATCAAGAACAACGGTCATATTTTTTTCATTAAAAACATAACTATAATCACCTAATCTTTCTATAGCCGAAGCATCACAACAAATAAAAAGATCAAAATCTTTTACATTACAATCATCTTTACAAACTTGATCTTCTTCAAAAAGCAACTTTTGATTTTCAGTAAAGTCATCTTTAATAAAAATTTGAACATTTTTGCCCAATTTTTTTAATGCTAAACTTAGACTAAAAGTTGATCCTAAAGCATCACAATCAGGTGAAATATGTGTAAATAATGCAATCGATTTTGATTTTTTTATGATTTTAACAATCTCTTTAATATTATTCATAATTTTTCTCTTTCTAATTATCTTCAATTTTTAAATTTTTTAAAATCTCATTTATACGAACTGTAGCTTGTGTGCCTTTATCAATTACAAATTGTAATTTTGGCATATGAGGCATATTGACCATGTCAGCAAGTTCTCTTTTTATAAATCCTTCTGATTTTTCCAATACTTTTATTATCTCTTGTAGATTGTTTTCATTTTGAGAATCTAGAGCAACTTTTACTTTACAATATCTAAAATCAGGTGTTACATTGACCTCACTGATATATAAGAGTGGATCTATTCTAGGATCATTCATCTTATTTTGAATAATATCAGAAATACATCTTTGAAGTTCACTATTTGCTCTATCAAATCTTACTGACATAATCTTACTCCTTTTTATTGTCTTTTTATTGCAACTTTTGCAAAAAATTCGATTGAATCGCCCTCTTTAAAATCTATATTATCTTTTAACTTAATACCACATTCAAAGCCTTTTACTACTTCAGCTTTTTCATCTTTTACTATCTTGACAGATTCAACAACTGTTTTGCCAATTTCTTCATTTCCACGTTTAACAACAGCTATAGAGTTTCTTGCAACCTTACCATCTTTTACATAGCTTCCAGCAACTTTTCCAGCAGTTGAAAGTTTAAATACAACACGAATTTCTGCACTACCAATATATTGTTCTTCATATTTAATGCTAAGCATCCCTGTAATAGCTGCAGTGATATCGTCAACAATTTCATAAATTACTTTATAATCTTTGAGTTCAACCTTCATTGAATCTGCCATATTTTTAGCTTTAGCGGTGGTTTTTGTATTAAAGCATATAATAACAGAACCTGTAGTTTGAGCAAGGACAATATCACTTTCATTGACTGCACCAGCACCAGCATGAATGATATTAACTTTAGCTTCTTCATTTCTTATTTCAAGAAGAGTTGCTTTTATTGCTTCAACAGATCCCATTGTGTCAGCTTTTAAAATAATATTTAGATTTTTCAAATTGCCTTCTTGAACACGATTCATAAAGTTATCAAGAGTTACACCAGAGGACTGAGCAGCTCTTTCTTTTTTAATTTTGGTTATTCTTTCCTGAATTACCTGTTTTGAAAGAGTTTCTTCAACGGCATAAACTTGGTCACCAGCTGATGGCACTTCGTTGAAACCTAAAATAGCGACTGGAGTTGATGGTCCTGCAACTTTTACTGGTTTTCCCTTATCGTCAAACATTGCTCTTACTTTTCCAAATGTAATACCAGACATTATTGAATCGCCCACATGAAGAGTTCCATTTTGAACAATGACAGAAGCAACAGGACCTCTGTTTTTATCAAGTTCTGCTTCAATAACAACAGCTGTAGCCATTTTATCAGGATTTGCACGAAGTTCTTGCATTTCGCTAACTAAAAGAATTGTTTGTTTTAAATCATCAAGCCCCATTCCCATTTTAGCAGAAATTGGCACACAAATTGCGTCACCACCCCATTCTTCAGGTAAAATCTCATGATCTGCAAGTTGTTGTTTAATTCTATCTGGATTTGCTTCAGGTTTATCCATTTTATTTATTGCAACGATGATTGGCACACCTGCTGCTTTAATATGATCAATAGCTTCTATTGTTTGAGGCATAACTCCATCATCTGCAGCGACTACAAGAATGGCTATATCTGTTGCTTTAGCTCCTCTAGCTCTCATTTGGGTGAACGCAGCATGACCAGGAGTATCAATAAATGTAATTTTTTCACCATTAAATTCAATTTGATAAGCACCAATACTTTGAGTAATTCCACCTGCTTCACCAGCAACTACATTTGTTTTTCTAAATGCATCAAGAAGAGAAGTTTTACCATGATCAACGTGACCCATAACTGCAACAATAGGAGCTCTTTTTACAAGTTTTGCTTCATCGTCTACCATCTTAGCTTCTTCCATCAATTTTTCTTCAAATGATTTATCTGCTTTAAGCTCGAGAGTAATTCCAAAATCACTTGCGACCAGTTCTGCTGTATCAAAATCAATATTTGAGTTTATGGTAGCCATTACTCCCAACAACATAAGTTTTTTAACAATTTCTGTAACTGGCTTGCCTATCTTTTCACTAAATTCTTTGACAGTAATTTCTCTTGAAGTAAGAATAGCATGTTGAATAACAGTCACAATTTTTTCTGCCTGCTCTCGTTTTTTCTTTATGCCACTTTTCTTAGAACCAAAAGTAAGTTCTTCAATTCCATTTTCATCTTCAAAGAATATATTACTTCTTTTCTGATCATCTTTCCTTCTATTTTGATTTCTTTTCTCTTCATAATTGCTGCTGCTATGCTTTTGAGCATATTTTGCTTTATTGGCATAATTACGTTCATTTTTTAAATCCATTTCTGGCATTTCATTGTTGTTTGAAGCAAAAGAACGGAAACTATTGCCCTTCGATGACACAAAATTATTATTTCTTGGTTTTTTATCTTGGAAATTAGGCTTGCCAGCATTATTAAATGGCTTATTAAAATCTCTATTGTTTCCATTAAAATTCCCTCGACCTTCACCATTTTGCTGTCTAAAGTTTGGTCTGTCATTTCGATTAAAACCATTTTGATTATTGTATTTATTGCTGTTTTGTCTATTTCCAACAAAACCATTATTTGCAGAATTATTATATGTCCTATTATTGTTATTCCTAAAATTATTATTGGAGTTATTGTCAAATTTGCGTATTTTTGTATTTGTAACTGTATTTTCAGATACAGAAATAGGCTCAACTTCTTTTCTTTGTGGTTGAGCAATTGCTTCTTGATTTTTTTCTATTTCTTTTTCTTTTTTAAGGTTTTCAATCTCGATTTCTTTTAGCCTTTTCGAAATTCTATTTCCTAGATTTTGAACCTGTCCTTTTGACTCTCTTAAAGATAGTAAAATTTTTGAAATTTCACCTTCTTTTTGTAAATCATGAATTTTTCTTAAATTTTCTAGTGCTTGATTTGCCAATATAAACTCCTTAGTCATTAAGTAATTTAAAAATTAAATCACTTAAGTTTTTATTTTTTATTCCGATTATTTTACATTTCTTAATTGAGGTAAGTTCTTCCAAGTTGTCAACTTCAAAAGAAGGAATACCCATTTCTTTTATACGCTGAACAACCTTTAAGGTATTTTTTTGAGCACTCTTGTCATATAAAACAAGAAATAACTTTTTATGATAATCTTTTAAAGCATCACTACCTATTATAAGATATCCAGCTTTATGAGAGATATTTAAATAACCTTGTATTTTACTTATTTCCAAGCAAAACCTCCTCTATTTGTTTATAAACATCCTCACTGACATTCATTTTAAAAGTTTTGTTAAGTGCTTTTTGTTTTTTTAATTTATTAAGACATTCGTTGTCTTTGCAAACATATGCTCCTCTTCCGTTTTGCTTTCCTGTCAAATCGATAAAAATATTATTTTCTTTATTTTTAACAATACGCAAAAGTGATTTTTTGTCTTTCATTTGTCTGCAAGCAATACACATTCTTTCTCTTTCCATATTAAATCCCTAATATTAGTTTTCATCATCCTCGAAAGGAGCAATTTCTTCAAGTGAATCAAAGTCATTTAGTCCTTGGAAAGCATCATCATCATTAAGTTCAGTCAATTCATATTCAGGTTCTTTCACTTCGTTTTGTGTGCTGATAGAACTGAGAGGCTTAACTTCTATTTTCCATCCAGTAAGTCTTGCAGCCAGACGAACATTTTGACCATTTTTGCCGATTGCCAACGATAATTTATCATCAGGAACAATTACTCTTGAAGAATGCAAACTTTCATTTGTTTCGACACTAATAACTTGTGCTGGACTTAAAGCTTTTGCAATAAATTCAAGTGGATCATCGCTATACTCAATGAGATCAATTTTTTCACCATTGATTTCAGATGAAATTGTATCAATTCTCTGTCCATGAAAACCAACACAAGTTCCTATAGGATCAATATTTGCCTTTTCTGTATAAATGGCAACTTTTGTTCTATTTCCAGCGTCTCTTGCAATATTTTTGATTTTGACATCTCCGTTTGCAACTTCAGGAATTTCAAGTTCAAATAATTTTCTTACAAAACCAACATTGCTTCTGGTAACTTGAATTTGAGTTCCTTTAAAACTATCTTTAATCTTCTTTACGTAAACTTTTACTCTGTCTCCAATATTAAATTTCTCATTAGGAATTTGATCTGATGGAAGCATCACACCTTCTGTGTGTGTATTTGATAACTGAACATAAATAGTGCCATTATCAATTCTTTTGACTATAGTTGTCAAAAGTTCATCTTCCTTTTCAGAAAGTTCAGATAAAGCCATAGACCTTTCAAGTTCTTTAAGTTTTTGCATTACTACCTGTTTTGCTGTTTGTGCGGCAATTCTTCCAAAATCCTTTGTAGATTCTTCAGCCAAAACAACATCGCCTAATTTATGTGATTTTTTTATCAATCTTGCTTCTGCTAAAGAAATTTCTTTATCAGAATCTTCAACTTCGTTTACAACTGTTTTATAAGAATAAATTCTGATAGTTGCTTTTTCTGGATTTAATTTTACCATAGCGGATTTTGCTTCGCCATACATTTTTTTGTATGCTGAAGTCAATGCTGTTTCAAGTGTGGTAATAAATGTATCTTTATCAATTTTTTTCTCTGCTTCTAAATCTTCAAGTGCTTGAAAGAAATCTTTATTAATCATTTTTTTCTCCTTTATTTTGATTTAAATCAATTACTGGCACAATGTGTGCAATTTTTTCTTTTTCAAATGAAATTTGTTTTCCATTTAATTCAATAGTGATATTTTTTTCATTAAAACCAATCAATTTACCTTCAAAATTCTTTTTTCCATCTTGCTTTGCAAAAAGTGTTATTGAAATCTTTTTTCCTTGATTTCGGATAAAATCGCGTTCGGTTTTTAAAGGTCTATCAATACCAGGCGAACTTACATTCAAGATATATGGTTGGTCATCTGTTGGATTTAATTCATCTAGTAAATCATTAATAGCTTTTGTGACTTTTTCACAATCTTCAATTTTAATACCCTCTTCCTTATCGATATAGAATGTTAAGTTCATTCCATCTGATTTTTTTGCATATTCCACTTCTATGACTTCATATCCTAAATTTTCAATCACTGGTGAAACCTTTTCTTCACAAATAGATTTGACTTTACTTGCCAACTTTTTTCCCTCCCTTTTTACGAAGTGAGGAGCGATGCAATTTTGCACGCTCCTCAAAACCTCAAGTATAGATATATTATAACAAAAATTTTAACCTAAATCAAGCAATATTCAGAAAAATATTATATTTATTAAAAATATTTTTAAAAGCTATTTTGATTTGTTAAGTTCCATTAATACTTGAGCTGTGGCATATGCATCATTATATGCACGATGTGCATCATTGAGTATCAAGCCCAAAGCTTTAACCACAGTGCCAAGTTTATAATTTGTAGTCCTCAAAGAAGATTGTCTTGCCACAATATATGTATCAATAATTTCATTGTCAAACTTGATATTAATCTGTTTTGCAACTTTGTTTATAAACTTCATATCAAATCCTATAATATTATATCCACTTATAATGCAATCCTTACTCCACTCATAAAAATCATAAACAACATCTTCAATTCTTGGAGCATATTTTACCATATCATCTGTAATATGAGTGATTTTTTGCACCTCTTCAGGGATAGGATATTTGGTTTTAGCAAAACTTGAAAATCTTTCTGTAATTTCACCTTTTTCTATTTTAACTGCTCCTATTTCGGTAATTTCGCAAATTTCAGGGTCTAATCCTGTCGTTTCAATATCAAAAACAACAATATTATTTTTCATTATAAAATCATTATAACGTGCTTTTACTTCAAACAAATTTGCTTGTTGATTTCTTGGAATTATATCTGGAAAAACAACTTTTGTATGCTCAAATTTATTTTCATTAAGCATTTCAAAATTCTGTTTAATAAGATCAATAGGTGAAGCAATAGAAATTTTCTGAATATAGTAAGTTAGTTTTCCATTTATTCCATGTTTAATATCGCCCAAGCAAATTATCATAAAAAGATCATCAAGAGCTTCCATATCTTTTTCATGTGTTTTTGGACAGAAATAAACGCATTCAATGCTTCCTGCATCCTTATCTTTTAGAGTGAATGTATAAAGCGACTTCTCTTTTCCTGCATTTTTACCTTTTTTTTGTATAAAAGTTTTTCTATTTTTATTGCTTAAAACTCCTGCAAGAATGACAGCTGCCTTTGGCGATTTGATATTTGATATATATTCTGGCTTTGGCATTATATCCCCGCCTATCACCTTCTTTTCAATTTTAACTTCATATCGTTTAGTTTTTTCAAGCTTATGAGGAAGAATATCTTCGAAATCGATATTTTCTGGCAAAGTTTCATCATTTTCCTTTATATCAATCTTCACGTTTGCAATAAATTTTTTTTCAAGATAAGATTTAAGTGAATTTGCAAATTCAAGTTCATCGATCATTGATAATATATCTTGGTTTAAATTTAACGAAACAAAAACATCTTGATCATTATAATAAGATGCTATATTATCGGTGTTTATATAAGGAAATATAGCTTTTTTATTATATTTTAAGTAATCAATAATTTCATCAATTATAAGCCTATCATCTAAAAAACTTCTTTTAAATTTTAATTTCAAATCACATTTAAGATTTAAATAATCTTTATAGTAATTATAGATAATTTCTCTATCTTCTTTTGATATTTCCTCAATTTTATAAGGATATAAAAAAGTGATGGTAGTTTGAAGGGCTTCCTCATCAAACACCACACTTAAAATTTTAAGAAAATTAAATTTTTTATCATATTTCTCATTTAATTTTTCTAATGTATCAACCATAATTATATTTTATAACAGAAAATGCAGAATGTCAATTAAAATTACAGCCCCAAATAAAACGAATAATCCAATTGTATGAACCATATTTTCAATCTCTCTTTTTATCGGCTTTTTTCTGATAGCTTCAATAGTCGTGAAAACAACATGGGCTCCATCAAGAGCAGGTATTGGCAAAAGATTGAATACCGCAAGATTCGCAGATATTAAAGGAATTAAAATAAGCAAATTCATTGCACTCATTTGGGTAAAATTGGCAATGGTAGCAATTGTTGTTATAGGCCCACCAATGTCAGAAATAGGCAACTGGAAAGTGATTAGCAGCCAAAGACTTTTAAGCACTGTCCAACCAAGTCCCATCGTGAAAGGAACAGCTCTTTCAAGAGCTTCACCTACAGAGAAAACATAAGCTTTTGCATTCATATTACTGCAATATACATAATGAGAACCTTCTATAGGTTTGTTGTTTTTATCAACATTTTTGACTTCAATTCGATAAAATCCTATTTTTATATTTTCATATTTATCTCCTCGTCGAACAACAGCATCAACTATGGAATAATTTTCAAAGTTATCATTACTCTTTTCAAAAAATTCTATCTTTTCATCTAGATATTGTTGATAAGAAATTCCATAAGCAAAATCTATTTTTTTGCCATCTATTGAAATAACAACATCACCCGCTTGTATAGTTTGATTAGCCTCCAAAGAGTGCCCTTCTATTTCAGCACCTTCTAATACATTTTTTATTTGATATTCTTGAACCATATTTTCTGGAAGAATTACAGAATTTACTTGTGGGATATCATAACCGATAGTGCATAAGAGAATAAAAGAAAAAAATACAGCGAATGCAAAGTTGAAAGAAACCCCAGCAAGAAAAACAAAAATTCTTTTCCAAGCCTTCTGATTTGTAAAAGCATCCTTATTTTTTTCGTCAATTTCATCCTCACCTGCAAAAGCACAATAACCACCCAAAGGGAAAAGTCTTAATGAGATCAATTCTCCCCTTTTATTCCTACGAGAAAATAGGGCTTTACCAAACCCTACAGAAAACTCAGTTATTTTAAAATTCAGCATTCTTCCAACAATATAATGTCCAAATTCATGAACGAGAACCATTAAAAGCAGGATAACTATTGCAAGAAGAAGATAAAGAATATACATTCAGCCTCTCAAAATAAAAGATATTTAAGCCACATTTGTGGCAAGACACATCACTAAAATCATCTCTTGTAAATAATATATTATATTAATGCGAAAATAATACTAAATGAAATAAATATTATTGGTGCAACAAATGCATGCGAATCAAATCTATCAAGCATTCCACCATGACCAGGAATTATTCTTCCTGAATCTTTCACGCCAGCCAATCTTTTTATATAACTTTCAAATAAATCTCCAATCTGCCCTAAAATTGACCCAACAGCTGAAATTATTGCTATTTTCCATGAATTTATGCCTGTAAGAGCAAATAATTCTGATATTGTAGGAATTGCATTAAAAATAAAGAAAGTAGTCACAGACAAGAGAACGCACCAAACAAAACCACCAATAGCACCTGCAATTGTTTTCTTTGGACTTATACTTGGTGCAAGTTTCTTTCCACCTATAAGTCCTCCCATGAGATAGGCAAAGGTGTCAGTATAGATAGGCACAATAAAAGCAAAAATGAGAACAAATAGAGAAATACATCCATTCATTTCTGCAATATGATTAAATGAAAAGCTTAAATCTTCAAAATGGTTTATTAAAGTGAGAAAACCTATTAAAAGTGTTGGATAAATAAAAGTTAACATGGTATTTAAAGCTTTCATTAAAGAATATTTGGCTAAATTTGAATTTACTATCTTCCTAGTCTTAATTTCAAGACTTGTCCTTTTAAAATTTATAAGTTGAATAAAGAAGGTAATAAAGCCGCTTAGAATAAGAACTGCAAAAGCAAGAACGATTGTATAAATAATCCCAATTGATTCATCAAAAACTACACCAAGTATCATTGTCAACATTAAAATAAAAGGAAAAATAACAGCCATATTTTTATCGTTATATCTTCCCATTTTTGCGAAAATTTTTGATGTTTCAAAGCTTGCAACAACTCCTATAAAAAGAATTAATGCGTCAAAAAAATAATTACTTACATAAAATTTTAAAATAAACGCTACTGCGATTATTAAAACGAATGCAATTGATGAAAGCAAACGCGTTTTCATCATACACCTCCATACCTTCTTTTTCTCTTTTCAAACATTTTAAGTGCTTTTACAAAATGTTTTTCATTAAAACTAGGCCAACATATTTTTGGAAAATAAAATTCACTATAAGCCATTTGATAAAGCATAAAGTTTGAAACTCTTTGTTCTCCACTGGTTCTGATGACAAAATCAGGATCAGGCAAATCTTGAGTATCAAGACATAAAGAAAAACTTTTTTCATTAATGTCAGTTTCTTTGCTTTTCAAAAGTTGATTTACAGCTCTGACAATCTCATCACGACCACCATAATTAAGAGCAAAGGTGATTGTCAACTTATCAAATTTTTCAGTTTTTTTCTCCATGTCCATAAGACAAGACTTTAAATCGTCTGGAAAAGGTTCTATTATACCTATATGTTTTAATTTCACCTGTTTATCTAAGAAAATATTATCATTTTTAGATATATATTCTCTGAGCAATTCAAAGATACCATCGATTTCCTCTTTGTTCCTCTTCCAATTTTCAGTTGAAAAAGCAAAAAATGTGCAATATTTGATATTATATTTAAGACAGGCATCAATGGTCCGTTCTATTGCATTAACGCCCTCTCTATGGCCATAGTTTCTAGGCATACCACGTCTTGTTGCCCATCTTCCATTACCGTCCATTATGATAGCGATATGATTAGGCAATTTTTTGAATAACTTAGTCATAAAAAGTCCTTTTAGTATATATTGATTTAAGACTATACTTCCATAATCTCCTTTTCTTTAGCTTTGCTGTTTTCTTCAACTTCTTGACATCCTTCGTCTACAAGTTTTTGAATGTCTTCTTCATAACGAGCTTTTTCATCTTCAGATATTTGCCCTTCTTTTTCAAGGTCTTTAATCATATCCATTGCATCACGTCTTGCATTTCTGACAACAATTTTTGTCTCTTCAGCTATTTTTTTTATTGATTTGACAATTTCTTTACGGCGTTCTTCAGTCAACATTGGAAAAATGAGTCTTATAGTTTTGCCATCTTCATTTGGATTTACTCCAAGATCTGCAGCTGAGATAGCCTTAACAATGTTTTTAACCTGACTTTGATCCCAAACAGAAATAGCAAGAATTCGAGCTTCTGGAACAGAAATACTTGCCATATTTTTTATTGGAGTTGGCACACCATAATAATCTATCATAACTTTATCAAGAATATGAGGGTTTGCTCGACCTGCTCTAATTACCAAATATTCATTTACTTGATGAGCAATTGCTTTTTTAATATCCTCTTTGCAAGATAATATAATATCTTCTACCATTTCGTTCATAAAAATTCTCCTCAAAGATATTTTACTATAAAAATAAAAAATTTGCAAATAAATTAAGCATTGAATTGGCTTTATATTTAAAATTATGCTTAAAACTGAAAAAAGGCAACAAAAAAGATGTCAAAATGACATCTTTTTTAAATTAAAATTAGAAATTTGTTTAAACATATTATTAAATGATAATTATTCACCTTTCATCTGTTTAGCAACTTCACTTGCAAGATCATCTTGGCGTTTCTCTAAACCTTCACCCATCTCAAATCTAGCAAATCTTCTAATTGAAATTTTTTCTCCAATTTGTAGAATTTTTTCATTGATATATTGGGTAATTGTCATGCTTGGATCTTTTACAAAAGATTGTTCAAGTAAGCAAACTTCTTGATAAAATTTCTTAACTCTTCCTTCAACCATTTTGTCAATAATTTGAGCAGGTTTACCCTCATTGAGTGCTTGATTTTTAAGAATTTCTTTTTCTTTGTCAAGTTCTTCAACAGGAACTTCTTCTATTCTTACATATTTAGGAGCTGAAGCTGCAATTTGTAAAGCAACATCATGACCAATTTCTTTGAAAGCATCTGTCTTAGCAACAAAGTCTGTTTCACAATTAATCTCAAGAAGAACACCAATTTTCCCACCCATATGAATATAAGATGTTACAATTCCTTCAGAAGCTATTCTTGATTGTTTTTTACTTGCAGCAGCAATTCCTTTTTCTCTAAGCCACACAGTAGCTTTTTCAAAATCACCATCACATTCAACAAGAGCTTTTTTGCAATCCATCATACCAGCATTAGTTTTTGCTCTAAGTTCAGCTACGTCTTTAGCGGTAAAATTCATACTTATTCTCCTTCACTTTCAGATTTTGTTTCGTTTTTTACTTCAACTTCAACTTCTTTCTTCACTTCAGTTTTTTTCTTTGTAGGTTTCTTCTTGCTTGGTTTTTTATTTTGTTTTTCTTCAACACCTTCAGCAATTTCGATATTTGGTCTAATTTCTGTTAATGCTTTTGCAAGATCAATTTCTTCTTCCTCAACATCTTCTTTTTGCATTGAAACCCCTTCTTTAGCTTCAATTACAGCATCAGCAAGTGCAGCAATAATAAGTTTTACTGAACGGATAGCATCGTCATTCCCTGGAATAACGCAGTCAATTCCATCTGGATTGCCGTTTGTATCAACAAGACCAACAACTGGGATAGAAAGAAGCTTGCATTCGTTTACACAAATATGTTCGCAGTTAGGGTCAACAACAATAACTGCACCTGGAAGTTCTCTCATTTCTTTGATTCCTCCAAGGTTTTTTTCAAGTTTATCTCTTTCTGTTTTCAAGAGAGTAACTTCTTTTTTAGGTAAAAGATCAAATTCTCCAACCTTTTCCATTTGATTTAATCTATTAAGTCTTTCTATTCTTGATTTAATAGTTTTGAAATTTGTAAGGCATCCACCAAGCCAACGAGTGTTGATAAAATACATTCCACATCTCTCTGCTTCTTCCTTAACAGCTTCTTGAGCTTGTTTTTTAGTCCCTACAAAAAGAACTTTTTTGCCACTTGCAACAACATCTCTTACAAATGAGTATGCTTTGTCAACCTGCTCAGAAGTTTTTTCAAGATTAATGATATGAATATCATTTCTTGCAGTGAAGATAAATTTCTTCATTTTTGGATTCCACTTTCTAGTCTGGTGACCGAAATGCACACCAGCTTCAAGTAGTTGTTTCATTGAAATAACTGACATATTTAATTCCTCCTTTTGTTTTTGTCCTTCCCCTATGCTTTCAAGCTCCAAGTTGCGACCTCAGAAATAAATTCTTTTTATTCAAAACCAAAATTAAACTAAGTTTGCGGTTATGAAAGTTTTAGGCAACTGCAACTGAATATGCAATAAGGTGCTTATTGTCCAATGACTATGTAAGTATATCAAATTTATAAATAATTGTCAAGAAAAATAACAAATTAATATAAAATTTATAAAAAATAATAATATAAAATAAAATAAAAATCATGTTTTAAGACATGATTTTTATCAATTACATTTATGCTTTTTTCTTGTCTTTTATAGATTTCTTTTTGGTTTGATAAAATGTAGACCAAAGTGCAGGCATAATAAAATTTGAAGTATAGAAAGTAATAATCAATACAAGTAAGAAAGCAATTGATATTTCACGAACTGCTTGAACTGAAATTGCCACAAAAAGGATAATTATTAATGTCAAAATGATATAAACAAAACTCTTTTTGACAAATATTTCCTTAATAGTAACATCTGCTATTTCATTATTAGTCATATTTTCAAATTTGCCAGTTTTCATTCCTGACTTAATTTTATCTAAGAATATAAATGAATTTAACACAGAAACTACAAAAGAAAGTATAAATGCGATTCCTATGGTTAAATTTACGACAGGTCTGCAAATCAAAATCAAACTTAAAAGAAGGATTATATCAAGTGCAACTTGCATTATCATCATTAAAGTCAAACCTCGATATTTCCTGATAAGCATATAAATGATTGCAAGTGCCAAACTTACTGCAATTCCTGCCAGAATCTTAACTGAATAATTAAAGGCATTAATACCAACTTTTTTATCAACAGTTGAAATAGCATTTTGATATTCACCATAATTAAATTCAGTCATAAGTTGATTTCTTATGCTTTCATTTTCAGCTTCAATATCATTCTCGCTTGCCTTATTTTTAAATATTACCTCGATAGCTTGACCATTTAAAATTTTATATTCAGGAATATCCATTGTTGATGTGCGGTATGAAACAATTTTTAATCCATTTTTGTTTAAAATAGTTTTTACCTTATCATAAACAGTTTTATAATCATTTTTTTCGTTGAGATTATAATCAGTCACGTTTTCAAGAGCACTTTCATTATTGACATAAATTTTCACTGCACTTCCGCCTGTAAAATCTGTCCCAAGATTAAAACCAACTGTGCAAATTAAGATTATTCCAATAATTAAAGCAATTAAAGGTGCAATAATATAATAAACAAAATTTTTGCTTATTTTTATATTTGAATTTGTAATTTTACCTTCTAATCTTTGGTCAAAAGGCATTTTATTCTTTTTAGTCATTGCTTACCTCCTCAAGATTTGGTAAGTTTTCTTCGCTATTAATGGCATTTTCTTCTATTATTGTATCTCCATTTTCTGAAACTTCTCCTACAATCTCTACATTTTCATCTTTTATTTCTAAAACATTTTTATCTCTATAAAAACCTATTCTTTTTGGTTTTGAACTATTTATTTCAAGATAAATATTTACAAACCATCTAAGAAGAGCAAGTGAAATAAAGATTGAAATTAAAGATCCTAAAATTATTGTTATTGCAAAACATTTTAAAGAAGATGGAGCAAGAACCCAAATAAAGATAGAAGCAAGAATTAAAATTGCATTCAAGTCAAGAATTGTCCAAAGTGATCTTTTAAAACCACCCTTGCAAGAAAGGTGAATTTTCTTACCAAGTTTATATTCATCCCTCATCTTTTCAAAAATGATCATAATTGCGCCAACTGCAAGAAGGAATGATACAACCGAGCCTACAACTCCTGATAAAGTAAGAGTAATAAATGGAATTGATTGCATAAAGAAAGCAAATAAAACAAGATAGAAAATAAGTGCTAAGCTTCCAACGAGTCCAAGTTCTCCATATCTTACACAAAGTAAAATAAAAGCCAAAGCTATTACAATCAAAAGACAAATGCCAATGTAAAGCTGTGTATTTTTACCAAAAACAGGGCTAATTCTACTTACTTCAATAAGATTTAAATCAACATCAATTATTCCACCAGTAATAGAATAAGCAATTTCTCTGACGTCTTCAGCAGTTGATGAAGTATAATTTCCATTAGTTGATGCTGTCAAAAAGATTTTATTATTTTTTGTGTTGATGCTGCTTGTTTCAATTTCAGAAAATAGATTTTTTGATTCCAACTCACCTAAATATACATAAATAGTTTTATTTGTTGTTGAATCTGCAATCTTTTTCAAATTTTCAAGCTTAGTTGAACCTTCCTTAGTCAGTTCAAGCCTTACTCCATAAGAACTTGCATCATAATCATAATCTGCTTTTACAGACTTAATATCACTTGATGTCAGGTATACATTTGGATTTGTCACAGTATCAGATATTTGAGTTGAAGTAAAAGAAAGTTTTTTTCCATTTTCCATATATGAAAAAGCTTTATTCATTTCATAAGCATCAGAAGAAGCAAGAATATAAACTTTATTTCCACCCTGTCTTTCAACATAAAGTTGAGAAAATCTTTCTTGTGCAAAAATATTTTCAATCTTAGATAAAGAATTGTCTATTGCTTCTGTCAAATTACCGTCACTACCTTCAGGTAAAGTGCAATTATAAATTGCAGAAACACCACCATCTAAATCAACTCCTTTGTTTATTGCATTGATAAAACCATTATAGTGGTTTGAAGTGTATGGAACGCCAAAAGGACATACACATAAGAGTATGCCCAAAACAGCAAGAATAGTGAGAAAAACAAATTTTACAATAGCATTTTTTTTCAACATTTAATTCCCTTTTAATTCGAATAATAATTGAAAGCAAAATTATAAGATTTCAAAAACCATTTTGATTTTTGCATTACTAAAATATTATAAAGAATTAAAAGGATAATGTCAAATAATTTTATGTTTTAATTAGCACTTTTTTTGATATTTACGCAAATAATTCCACATATAGCACCAATAATTGCTCCAAAGACAATGTCTGTTAGCAAAGTGATGTCAAATGAGAATGAGCCACTTAAAATAGAAAAAACTAAAAATGCAAGAAAGGTGTAAATAAAACCAATTAAAAGTCCACTGACAAGACCCAATTCTTTTGATTTTTTCAAACTTATAAACACACCTAAGAAGATACTTACACCTTTTATTACCTGATTAATCGGGAAAATGATACTGTCAGGAATGTTTGTAAATTTGAGGATAAACGCAAATACTAATACAAGAACAAGTGACAGACATAAAGCTATAAGCGTCCCTTTAGCAATTAGTCCAAGCAAATGAGATCTGCCTTGAGTATTTGTATTTTTCACAGCTTTTGATTTTGCTTTCAATTTCATAATTGACTCCTTTTAATAAAAATATACTTCAAAGTAATATTCTAAGTTAAAATATGTTTAAAAAACAAAAAAGATAACCATATTTCAGGTTATCTTTCAACATTTTTAACTAACTAACTTTTTATTTATTATCAGCATTATCAATATTGCTTTCTGTTTCTTTCTTTTCAGATACATTTTCAGTCAACACAACTGAACTATCGGCAACTTCATCTTTATTCTTTTTTGATAAAAATTTACTTTTCTTAGTTGGGTTTATTTGCTCTTCTATGCTTGCAGTAGCATCTTCTGATGTTGGCTCTTGCACAGGTTCATCTTTAATAATTTGAAAAATAGCATATGCATCGATAGATATATATCCTTTTTTCTTATCTGTTCCTGTCTCAATGGTGATAATTTTCTTATCTCCTTCAAGCTGCAAGTCTACAATTGTGCCATAAACACCGCTCGTTGTAAGAACTTTGTCTCCCCTTTTCAATGAATTTGTTTGTTCTTGCATACGTTGAGTTTCCTTTTTGTTTTTTGAAAATACCATAATAGGATATGCAATCAACAATAAAACAATAAAGACAATCAAAATAATTTGCGTTACGTCCATTTCTCCTCCTTAAACATTTTTAGTTTATCATAAAATTGAATATTATCCAAACAAAAATGTTTATATTTTTCTAGTATTTATTTCATTTTGAAGCCTATCGATAAAATCTGACAAATTCAGACCTGACTTATTCTCATAACCTCTACCACGAATTGAAATTGTATTTGTTTTTTCTTCTTCATCTCCAACTATGATTAAATAAGGTATTTTCATTGACATTGCTTCACGGATTTTATATCCTATTTTTTCATTTCTCAAATCTTCTTCAACTCTAAAGCCTATATTTTCAAGTTTGTTTTTGATTGAATGAGCATAATCGTTATTACGTTCTGTCAATGAAAGAACTTTAACCTGCTCTGGAGCAAGCCAAAGAGGAAAAGCACCTGCGTATTTTTCAATAAGATAAGCAAGAGTCCTTTCATAACAACCAATGCTTGTTCTGTGAATTATATATGGATTTTTAGTTGTTCCATCTTTATCAACATATTCCATTCCAAATTTTTCAGCAAGCATTTGGTCTATTTGAATGGTAATTAATGTATCTTCTTTTCCAAATACATTTTTTATTTGTATGTCAAGTTTTGGCCCATAGAATGCAGCTTCACCAACTCCAACAGTATATTCGACTTTAAGGTCATCGAGTATTGTTTTCATAGCTTGTTGAGCCTCATCCCACTGCTCTTTTGTCCCAATATATTTTTCACGATTGTTTTCATCCCATTGTGAAAAACGATAAGTTGCATCTTCATAAAGTCCCAGTGTTTTAAGCATGAAATTTGCAAGTTCTAAACAAGCTTTAAATTCATTTTCAAGCTGTTTAGGTGTGCACATGAGGTGACCTTCAGATATTGTAAACTGACGAACACGAATAAGACCATGCATTTCTCCACTTGCCTCATTTCTGAAAAGCGTTGAAGTTTCATCATAGCGAAGTGGAAGATCTTTATAAGATCTCTTTTTGTTAAGATAAGCTTGATATTGAAATGGACAAGTCATAGGTCGAAGAGCAAAAACTTCCTTGTCTTTATTTTCATCACCTAAAACAAACATTCCTTCTTTATAATGATCCCAATGCCCAGAAATTTTGTATAAATCACTTTTTGCCATAAAAGGAGTTTTTGTCAAAAGCCATCCCCTTTTAGCCTCTTCATCTTCTACAAATCTTTGTAAAATCTGAATAACTTTTGCCCCTCTAGGAAGTAAAATTGGAAGACCTTGACCGATATAATCAACAGTTGTAAACAGTTCAAGTTCTCTGCCTAATTTATTATGATCTCTTTTTCTTGCCTCTTCAAGCATAGAAATATGTTCAGAAAGTTCTTTTTTGCTTTTGAAAGCATAACAATAAACTCTTTGTAGCATTTTATTTTTTTCATTTCCACGCCAATAAGCACCATTGACACTATGAATTTTATATGCCATATTTTGAAGTTGTCTTGCACTTTCAACATGAGGTCCACGACAAAGATCAACAAAGTCATCACCTGTCCAATAAAGGGAAATTTCTTGATTATCATCAAGTTCGTTTATTATTTCAGTTTTGAATGGATTGTCAGCAAAAAGTTTTAAAGCTTCCTCTTTTGAAACGACTTTTCTTGTAAAATTTTCACCTTTATTGATAATCTCTTTCATTTTCTTTTCAATCTTGTCATATTCATCTGCAGATATAGAATGATCAAGATCAATGTCATAATAAAATCCGTCCTCAATTGCAGGACCTATAGTAAGTTTTGCCTCTGGATAAAGGTTGACAATTGCTTTAGCCAAAATATGTGCCAAAGAATGTCTTGATTTTTCAAGTTCGCTATCGTTTTCTTTTTTTAGTTCCATAATTCCTCCTAATTTATAAAATTACCATTTGCGAGAGATTTTATATAATAAAAAATCGCCCTCAAATTTAAGGACGATTTAAAAACAAAACCGTGGTTCCACCTTAATTGCATAATGTTAAGCTTTATTTGAAATGAATCTAGAAGTTTAAATTATGCCACTTATTTTTACTTATCATCACAACAGTGGTTTCAAAAGCATTCTATCTTGGGTCTTTCACCAACCGACCTTTCTCTGAACGAAATCAAATGTTTCTACTTGTCTATTGCTCCAAGTTTACAACATAGTATAATTCTTTAAAATATATTTGTCAACATTTTTAAACAATATTTATTAATATAAAAGATTAAAATTCAATAATTTCATCTGCTACAGCAGAAATACGTTTGTCATGCGAAATAATAATAGCAATTTTATTTTTATCTTTGAGCTTGGAAATTTCAGAAATCACTTTTTCAACATTGGATTTATCAAGCTCATTTGTTGGCTCGTCAAAGATATATATGTCAGCTTCTTTTGTCATTGCTCTGATAAAATCTATTCTCTTCTTTTCTCCACCTGAAAGAGTCTTACTTGTATTTCCCTCTTCGTATTCTCTTTCAACAATTTTTTCCATATTAAAAAGTTCAATAAGTCTTAAAGCTTCTTCATTAAACTCATTGTCTGGATAACATATATTTTCTTTTATGCTTCGATCAAATAATATTGAATCTTGAAACATATATGAAATTTTCTGTGAATAGTCAAAAAGTGAAGTAATATGGTATTTGTCATTGACAATAATCTCTCCACCCTCAACTTCTCTCAATCCGCATATAGCATTGATAAAGGTAGTTTTTCCTTTTCCACTGCGTCCTGACAATTGATAAACCTTTCCGCTTTCAAAAGTTGCATTATAATTTCCTTCAAATTTTCCAATTTTGACATTTAAATTTTTGATATCAATTTTTTCGATATGATTAATATTTAGCTCTTCAATAAACTCTTTTCCTAGAATTTTTAGATTGCTTTCATCAGCATTTAATTGTTTTAAATTGCAAAGCTTAATAGAAGCATTTAAAATATCACAAATTTGGAAACCCCATTGTTCAATATAGGCCTGAACACTGAAAGAAAGAGTGAAAATCATTGCAATGGAAGCAATCACTGTTTGGGAATCATTACGAACAACAAAGATTGCCACCGCACTTGCAAGACCTACAAACTCAATTATAAGTATCATTATCCAATACCAAAATCCAACTTTTGCCCTTCTTTTATGATGCTTAAAAAAACGATGATTTAAATTGTTAAGATGCCTTTCTTCTTCATTTTTAGATTTTTGCATAGTTATAAGAGGAATATTTTGAATAGAAGTCAAAAATTGATTGCCTATCTTTGCATTAGTGGATTCAATTTTATCAACAATAGGATTTTGGACTTTAATTCTGACAAAAACCCCTAAAAGTATCATTACAATAACAACTAAATTGCATATACCAACTACATAATCAATTAAAAATAAAGTAATACTCATAAAAACAACTGCAATCAAACGAGTCACTATGCTCCAACAAAAAGGCTCTAATATTTGATAAATACAGTCAGTTGCATTTTTTACAACATAATTGACTTCACCATTTGTATATCCATAATCTAGGTTTTTACGTTCTAAAAGCAACATTTCTTGAGCTTTAATATTGACAACACAAATCATTTTTCTGGCAAAAACATCGACAAGATAATAATTTAGCATTCCTATAATCCAAAGCATAATTTGTGAACCGCAAAGTATAAAGACAAGCGGAATTGTTGACAGACCTGTAAAATCAATAAAAAGAAATTTTACCTTTTCTCCAACAAGTTGAGCCAGCACTAAAGATGGGATGATATCTTGAAAAAGCATACAAAAAGCGGAGATAATAGAAAATGCAAAAATTGAACAGAAGGTAATTTTTTCCTTCTTACCCATAAATGACCAAAGTATTTTTAATGCCTGAAAGATACCTTTTTTTGTTTTTTCTTTTTTTACGTTTGTTTCAATATCTCTTAATTCCAATTCATTTATTTCTATATTATTTTCTTTAAACATAATTTCCTCTAAATAGTTTTATAGCATTTTAATATTAAATGATAAAAGGTCAAAAGTCAAGAGATAAAAAAAAGCACTTTAAAGAAAATGTGCTTTAATTATTAATTAATTTCAAACTTTTTTATATTTTGATTACTTGCCTCATTTACTATGATTCTTTCCTCAAAAATTCTTTCAAGCAAATTTATCGCTCCAGTCATTTCATTGAAATAAAGGTTTATTTTTTGTGGTGATAAGTCAATAACTGATGAAACCATAACATCTTCACTTATAAGGCTGTTAGTAAAATTTTCATTATCGTCAATATAAATTCGATAACCACCCTTTTCTTTGACTATGCTTATTTCCTCTTCACATATATCAAGATTGTCAACCAAGAATTTTAAAAGATCAATAAAACTCTCTCTTGAAATCAAATATTCTTTATTTTCATTTGATAAGCTTACAAGTTCTTCCCATTTTATTTGAAGTGATTTAAGTCTAAAATAATAAAATGACTCAATAAAAAGATTTTTTTCGAGCACTAAATTTTTCTTAATTATAAACCTGTCTGTCTCTCTATCAAAATTTAAAAGAGCCTTTTTAAACGCACAGATACTAGCCCTATCAAGCTCTGGCAATATCAGATATTTATTCAAAAAATCAGCTTTGAATTTTGTGCAAATAATTTCTGTAACAGCGTTTGTAAGCACCAACTTCAATTTATCCTTAAATTCATCTTTGACAGCAAGCAGCACAAAGATTGTCCCATCCTCTTCATGAGAAGTCACAACTCCATCAATAGTTTCAACATAATTAAGCAAAGTATTATAAACCTGTTTGGCAATTTCAAAATTTTCAGTCTTAAAGTTTAGAGAAAACTCCCACATATAAACTCCTTTTCATCAATATTCTATGCAAGGTTATGAAAAATACACTAAGAAAATAAAAAATAAAAGAAATAATTTGACAAATAATAAGAAATGGTGTTAATAATAATACTAAGGTGGTAAAAATGAGGAAAATTTTCAAATTTTTTATGATTGTTTTGTGTCTATGTCCTGTCATTCTTTTGTCAGCTTGCACATCACCTGCTAAATTTTTGATAACTGCAGGCAAAAGCGACAATGAACTTGGATCTATACAAGGAAATTTAAACAATGAAATGGAAGAAGGGACAAAAATAACACTCCTTGCAAAGGAGCATTATCCTGAAAGTAATCCTTTCATATGTTGGGTCAAAGATTATAATAAAGTTGCATCAACCAAAAAATCCCTGACACTATCTTATAATAAAAACACCGCAGGACATTATACAGCTGTTTTTGCAGAATCTTTATCAAGTATGAGATTTTCATCACTTTCAAATATAAAATTTGAAAGTGAAAACTATGTAAATGGCGAATTTGAAATATATTCAGCATTAACCTCAACAGGAAGTGATAATTTTACCTTATTCTCAAGTGGAAAAACAGAAATAAATGAAGAATTTAAAACAGACAATAAAAATATAATTTATTTGGGAGAAGCAAATTCAAACAGCAATTACAATGAATATAAATTTAAAGTAAAAGTAAAAATGACAAATTCTCAAAATATTCAAAATGAATATGAATTTGAAATTAATACCCTCTTAAATTACAAATCTTTTGATAGTGATGGAAATTGTATTTTAAAACAATCTGTAAATCTTTTAAATACTACTCTTACACTTACATTTTCGAAATTATCGACATTGACATTTGTTGATGAAAATAATTAAACTTAATAAAAAATCCACAAGTAATCTTGTGGACTTTTTTAAGCTGAAAACTATTTGCTATTTTTTGCACTTGAACTTGTTTTTGAGCTAGTCTTAGAGCTTGATTTTGAACTACAGCCCTTTGTAGCTTCGTTTGAAACTTCTACATTTTTAGCAGATTTCATAGCCTTTGCTGATTTTCCGCTTTTCTTAGATGAAGTCTTTGAATTTTTACCAAACATAGTTTTCACCTCCTATACTTCAAGGCTGATTGCCTTGTAATAATATGTTGCCAAATTTTCAAATTTTTATACTATCAAAAATAAAAAAGAAATATTTTATTGTCATTTTTCGACATATCAGTGAATACTTAATGCTTAGATTTTATTTGATAAAAAAAGACAACACAAAATTTATCTTTAAAAAAGTATTCGTGTTATCTTTATTTTAATCTTTTATTAAATTAAGATTACTTTTTACCTGCTTTCTTTTTTCCAGTTTTTGGTGCTTGTTCTTCATTGCTTTCTTTACGAGCTTCTTCAAGAAGGTCATAATATTTATCAAACACAGCAATAGCAACTTCTTCATCTTCTTCAATTCTAATAATAGAATTTCCTTCATCATCAGTATCAACTAAGAATACAATTGCTTCATCTTCACCAATTCCTTCAATTTTATCAAGTGGCTTTAAAACACAATAAAGTCTTTTTTCTTTCTTAACTTCAAATGGTATAACAGCAACTTGTTCGAAAGTGATTTGTTTTCCGCTTTCGTCCATAAGAACGATAGGCTCTTTATTTTCTTGGTCAAGTAAAACATCAAGAAGGTCTAATTGCACTTCATCTTTTTCTTTATTTTCCATAATTTATCCCCTTTTATTGTTAATGTAAATTTGCAAAATTATTTGAGCTGAAATTTTATCGATGAGTTCCTTTCGCTTTTCCCTTCGAACACCGCTTGAGATCAAAATATCTTCCGCCTCTGCCGAGGTTAAGCGCTCATCGATATAAACAACTTTAATACCAGAAAGACTTTCAAGTTTTTTACCAAATTGTCGATGAATTAAAGCTCTTTCACCTTCAGAACCATCCATATTCAATGGAAGCCCCATTGCGATTTCATCTACATCATATTGTTTAATTAAGTCTATGATGTGATTAATAGCATCCTCTTCACCAACATTTTTATAAACTTCAAATGGGCTTGAAATAATACATAAAGCATCAGAAAGTGCTATGCCGATGCGTTTATCTCCATAATCTATCCCCATCTTTCTATTGTATTGCATTACATCTCCAATCTAATTATATATGATTTAAAAAAAATAAGTCAAACAAAAAACATCGTTTTTAGATTTTTTTGCAATTTAATTTTATTTGCAATCAAAAAGTGTTTCTCCAATTCCAACAGAAATATCAAGAGGCACTTTCAATTTTACAACTCTTTCCATTTCATCTTTTAAAATTTTTATCACTTTTTCCTCTTCACCTGGATATGTGTCAATAATAAGTTCATCATGGATTTGTAGTATAAGTTGACTTTTTAAACTCTCTTTTTCTATTCTTTCGTCTACTTTAAGCATTGCAATCTTTATTATATCGGAAGCTGTTCCTTGAAGAGGCATATTCATAGCTACTCTTTCACCAAAAGTTCTAGTAATAAATTTTGAAGATAAAAGCTCTGGTATCTGTCTGAGTCTGCCAAATTTAGTTTTCGCAAATCCATTTTCCTTTGCTTTTTCTATATTCTTATCCATAAATTCTTTCACTTTTGGATATTTACCAAAATATGCATCAATAAAATTTTTTGCCATAGCACGTGTTGATTTAATGTTTTGTGAAAGACCATAGTCACTTATGCCGTATATAATTCCAAAATTTACCGCTTTTGCATCCCTTCTTTCCTTTTCACTTATCTTATTTAAAGGTTTCCTAAAAATAAGTGATGCTGTAAGAGCATGAATATCTTCTCCATTTTTAAATGCTTCTATCAGCTTTTCTTCCTCTGACATATCTGCCAAAAGTCTCAATTCTATTTGATTGTAATCAGCTGATATTATTTTCCCCTTTTCAAATTTTGATATAAAAATTTTTCTCAAAATCTTTCCTTCATCATCTCTAGTTGGAATGTTTTGAAGATTTGGTTCGCTACTTGAAAGTCTACCTGTGCTTGTCAGGGTTTGATTGAATGTTGTGTGAATGATATCGCCTTGTCTTTTGCAAATTTCCTTATACACAGATATATAAGTATTAAGAAGCTTGGAATATTTTCTAAAAATTAAAATATTGTTTACAATAGGAATAAATTTCAGTTCTTCCAAAATTAAAGCACTTGTTGATTGCTTTTTATTGTTATAAACTTTTATACCTAATTTTTCAAATAGAATATATGCTACCTGTTTTGGAGAATTGATATTAAATTCATCACCTGCCTCAATATAAATTTCTTTTTTAAGATTTTCAATTTTTTCTTGAAATTCTTTACTAATTTCATCAAGCCTGTTTTCATTTATTTTAAATCCCCGTTGTTCCATTTTAAACAAAAGTTCAATCAGAGGATATTCTATATTTTCATAAACAAAATTTAGTCCTTTTGAAGCAAGTTCTTTTTCAAGTTCATTTTTTTTAAGAGAATATTGTTCAACGTTCAAATTTTCAATATTACTTTTAATACCTGCATTAACTAAATAGTCAGCAAGAGATAAGTCAAAATAATTTAATAAATCAATATTATGCTTGGACAAAATATGTTTATCTTCTTTTGACGATTTTGTAATTTTTAATATCGTTTTATCTTCAAAAATCCACTTTAAAGATAGATAAATTTCGTCTGTTGTCATAGGACAATCAAAAAGTGTAAAATTTTTTTCTAAAAAATAAATCTTTTCATCAATAAAAAATTCTAAATTTTTTAAATCATAACAAAAAATTTTATTGGAAAATTTTATATTCTTTATTTCATCCAAATCAAGTTTTATTCTTTCAAATGTCTGTGATTTTTTCACTTCAAAATCATTAGAAAATATATATTGATTTTTCAAAAGAGAAGAAAAATTCCAATCCTGAAAAAAATTATAAAGATTCTCACCAAAAGGCAAATTTAAACTCAACTCGTCAAGCGTTACATCAATATCACAATCTCGTTTGATTGTAGCTAGCTTTCGTGACATAAATGCATCATTTTTGCCTAATTCAAGTTTTTCTTTAAGCTTTCCTGAAATTTCATTGATATTTTCATAAATTTTGTCGATATTTTCATATTTTTCCAAAAGAGATAACGCCGTCTTTTCGCCAATTCCTTTTACACCAGGAATATTATCAGAAGAATCCCCCATCAATCCTTTAAGTTCTATAATTTGATTAGGCTTCAAATTAAAAAGTTCCTTAAGCCTTACATTATCAACTTTATCGACTTCTGTCACACCTTTTTTTGTCAGCCAAACACATGTTTTATCGTCAATAAGTTGCAGTAAATCTCGATCCCCAGACAATATGATTTTTTGATCATCGTATAATCTTGAAATAGTCCCAATAATATCGTCTGCTTCAATCCCTGCAATTTCTAAAAATTTTATTTCCATGCATTCAAGCATATTTTTAATTGCTGGGAATTGAGAAATTAATTCGTTTGGAGAAGGTTTTCTTTGCATCTTATATTCACTGTAAATTTCATTTCTAAAAGTCTTTCTGGCATGGTCAAATGCGACAAGAACTTTTGATGGTTTCTCTTCTTGCAAAAGTTTCACTAATATATTTGCAAAACCAAACACTGCACCTGATGGCTTTCCTTCATGATTTGAAAGAAAAGGCAGAGCATAATAAGCTCTGTTTGCAATACTATTTCCATCTATAATTAAAAGTTTATCCATACAGCAGCCCCCTTTAATGGCAAAAAAGTGAAGAAATTTAAAATCTTACACGACAAATTAGTAAAATTTATTTTAAAAATCCAATCAGTGGTCTGATCATGTCTTTATTATCAGCTACAATTTTAAATAATTTTCTAAATATATCAGGCATAGCGATAGTCAAAATCAAAAGCACAACCATTACGACTAATAAAATAAAGAACACTATTTTCAATGGATTTCCAAAAAAGTTTACAGCTGCATACAAAAGTGCAATTCCAAGACCTCCATATATAGAAATATAATTAAAAATAGGTGCTAGGTTTTGTATTCCATAAATGTTTACATAACATAAAAATCCTATATAAACTATTGTGAGCAATGCTAATATAAAATAAACAATAGATTTCATTTTTCTCTCCTATAATAATAATTCTTTTTACTTTTCAACATCAAGTTTCTTCATTTTTTTGTCGTGTTTGATTTTATTTTCCAAAGGCTTTATTTTCTTTGGCTTATTTTTTGGTTTTTTCACCTTTTCTTTTTTTGTTTTTACTTTTACAACTTTTTTTGCTTTCTTTGTTTTCTTTTTAAGAAGTCTTTTTGGAATTGTTCCATCATCTGGCATTTTATCCAAAAGACTTTCTGGATTTGCAAGTAAATCTTTGCATAATTTAAGTGTTCTAGCCATGTAAAAGCCATCAGCAATTCTTTCATCTAGAGAAAATTTTAAAGTCAAAAATTTGCCAACTTTAAGTTCTTTATTATTCTCAACATAAGGCTTCATTGCTTCCTTGCCCATTGCAACAAACATAGATGTTGTGCCAAAATTATATAAATGATGATAAATTGCAGGTAATTTGATCGATTTAAGATTTGTCACAAAACAGCTTGTATGGAAAGGACTTGCTTTAATAAGACTTTTTGGCATCATTCCATGTTTGTCAAGCCATCTAATAATCGCCAAAGCCCATCTAAAAAGAAAATCTGGAAGATGGCAAAATTTGCCTGCAATTTTAGTAGTTTTGTGAACTTCTTCTGGTTTAAGATTTTTTGCGATTTCATCGTCAAGCATTTGTTTTACTTCAGCTAGACTTTCCTTTCCAGTAAAGTATAATTTAAGAGTTATATCTTCACCTTCATCTTCCAATTTTTTCTTTATGTCCATTGAGATACTGATATAATTTCTTTGATAAGTTGAACCTCTTATTAAAAATCTATTCATCTTTTTTCTTGTATAAAGCACTCTGATAAGGGTTGCAAATAAAATATGCGTATATGTATAGTGATTGCCATTTCTTCTTTCTTTCAATATAAATTCATCTAGTGGTGCACAAGGCACATCCATACTGAAAAGATTAACAGCATCAATTCTTTGGGGCATGAAATATGGCCCTGCTTTTTCAATTATGTTCATATCCTTAACTTTTTTACCATCGCTTCTAAAACCAAACATTTTATATTTCTCCTTTAAATTTTTTTCTTATTAAATTTTTTTCTTTTCCATTTTTACTTGGCTTATAATAAATCCTATCTTTAAGTGAATCTGGCAAATACTGTTGTTTCACATATCCACCATAATCATGAGGATATTTATAATTCCCATGACCATCAGAATTGGTGCTAGGATGATTTTTTAAATGATTTGGGACTTTATTATCTGTATTTTTTTCTGCATCTTCTCCTGCCAAATGCATTGCATTTATCACTGAATTAGATTTTTCTGCTTCACATACATAAATTATAGCATGAGAAAGCGGAATTAAACCTTCGGGCTGCCCCATCTTTTCCAGTGCATACATTGCACTTGTAGAGAGAAGTAATGCATTGCTGTCTGCCATTCCCACATCTTCTGATGAATGAGCAACCAATCTTCTTGCAATAATCATAGGATCACAACCTGCTTTTATAAGTCGCTGACTATAATATAACGCACCTTCAACATCACTTCCTCTCAAACTCTTACAAAAAGCAGAAAGAAAATCATAATACATATTTTCATCAAGAGATAAAACTTTGCGATCAGTTGACTGCTGTGCAACCTCTAATGTCAAATGAATTTTTTTATCTTTTTCAATAGGTGATGTCATCACTGCAAGCTCCAGTGAATTAAGAGAATTTCTTAAATCTCCTCCACAGGCAAAAGAAAGATAATCAAGTGCCTCTTCGCTGCAGACAACAGGCATATTCCCCAGACCATTTTCTTTATCATTTAATGCCCTAACAAGAGCCTTCTTTATATCTTTTGAAGTGATTGACTTAAATTCAAATATTCGACATCTAGAAACTATAGCCCTCGTCATTGAAGTATAAGGATTTTCCGTAGTAGTGCCGATAAAGAAAATAGAACCATCTTCAATTGCTTCAAGCACACAATCAGATTGTGCCTTATTCCATCTATGACATTCATCCAAAATTAAAAAAGTATCGTTGCCAAACATAGCTTTATCTGATCTTGCCCTTTCTATAATAGCTTTTGCATCACCAACACCGCTTGTCACAGCATTAATTTTCACATAATTTGCTTTCAAAGTGTTTGCAATAATATTAGCAAGAGTAGTTTTTCCCGTTCCTGGAGGTCCATAAAAAATACAGCTACCTAATGTGCCATATTTGATAGCCCTATAAAGAAGTGTATTTTCTCCAACGATATGTTCTTGTCCTACAAAATCTTCAAAAGTTTTTGGACGCATTTTCTCAGCAAGAGGAACTCTTTTTATGTTGTTCATTACATATATTCTACTATACTACTCAGCAAAAGACAAGTATATTTCATTATTTTTTTCAAATATTTCTTTTGTCAATAAAGTGAAGTTGAAATATTTAACTCTATCAGCAAAAAGATAGGTCGAATTATTATGCACGACAAAAACCCTCTTCCACCCTAAATCACGGAAGAATCGGACTTCTTTAAGTCCTTTAAAATCTTTTGAAATCTGAACTGACTTACCTTCATTTTTGATTATTTGAGCTTTCATTTTTATCCATTTATTTTCACTTTCTTCATCTACGTCAAATTTTTGCCATTTTTCCCATATATTCTGCGGTAAAGAGCGATTGAAAAGATCATCAAATTGGCTATCACGAGTTGTCACCTTTAAATCAAATATTTCATTCATTTTTGTCTGTGAAAGTTCAAAGAAATATTCCATCTCTTTAGGAGAAAAAAGAAGATATTTATTTTCCCCAAAATTGAAATAACATTTACGATTTTCCTTAGGCAAAAGTTCTAATTTACATTCCAAATTCACACAAGCAAATGTGCTACTTTCAATGCCATTCATTGTTGAAAAGGAAATTTTTGCATTTTTTAAATTAAAATTGAAATAAGCCTTTTCTTTATTTGTAAGATTTTTTATTTCAATAAAATTAATACCTTTTTTAAAGTTATAATATCCTCGTGGCAAAGGTAAATTAAATTCAAAATTTAAAATCTTTTTTTGATTTGTTGTATTTGTAAACGATAGATAATAATTTTTCCCGTTTAAAAGAAAACATTTAGCATCAAAAATTATACCTTCTTCCATTACTTTTTTGCCATAAAAATATGGGAGAAAATCAAAAGATATTTCCTTTCCATTAAATTTTAAATATTCATGTCTCATCTCTTGTTGAAAATCACTGTGCGTAAGATAATTTATATTAAGTTGAGATAAAGTATGAGCTAAATTCGAACCAGTTTCTTCTTTATAAAGCAAATATGTTTTATTAAGAAGTTTTATTTTTCTCGAGGAAACAATTGGCTTTTGCGTCAAAATAAGATTAAAATCTGCTCTCTTTTTTGCTGCAAAAAAGGCTTTATAATAAATCTTATCAATTGGTTTATCAAATATAAAAATAGGATAACTTCCATCAATTCCGATAGCATCAAGAAGTGCATAATCAAAATCTGCTTTTATTTGAGGAGCATGATACTTCACTCTATTTACTATTAAATTTTCTAAACTTAAAATATATTCACTCTTTGTCATAAAATCTTTATTGACTTAAATTATTTTTTTATACAATAAAGTAAAAAAAATACCGACCTTTAAGGTCGGTAAGTTATGCTGTAAGCCGAGTTCTGTATTAGACAATCATCTATCTAGACCTGACATTGCTGACAGGTTCAAGCGGTTCGTTCAGGGCGTGAGAGAACAAGCACAATACCCTTTTGACCTTGCATCAGGTGGGGTTTACAGAGCCTTGATCATCTCCAATCAAGCGGTGGTCTCTTACACCACCTTTCCATCCTTACCATAAATGGCGGTTTATTTCTGTTGCACTATCCCTAGAGTCGCCTCCGCTGGCCGTTAGCCAGCACCCAGTTCTCTTGATGCTCGGACTTTCCTCATCAATAAAGATGCGATTGTCTGCATAACTTAGAAATAATTATATCACAAAAGATAAACATAGTCAAGCATTAACCTACAGTAAACAAAGCTTTTATTTTATTAATTTTTCTATCTGAGAAGAAAGCTTTTATTATCCCATCTTGTGAGATTTTAATTGCAGTCCCATACTTAGAAAGTGTTGTTGCGGCAGCAAGTCTACCTCCACCTTCACTTCCTGCTTCTATTTTCAAAATAGCCCCAACAGCTATAATTCGTCCTTCACTATCGATGACGATTGCCCCATCCATACTTACGAGTTCAAGTCTAAGTTTTCGTGAAAGTTCGTGAAAAGGTTTTCCATTTATTATTTTTCTAATGCATTGTGCTTTGACGCAACGCTGCTCTTGCAAAAAGGTAAGATAAGGGACATTGTATGTTGCCTCAACAGAAGAAAGAGTTTGAAGATTGTATAATCTACCAGCAACTTCCAAAACCTGAGCTTTCTTTAACTCAAAATAGTGTTCATCAATAATGTCATGTGCGTTTATATGTGTCAATGCGTTTTCAATTTCATCCTTATTTAGATAAACTATGCATCCTCCTTTATAAGAATAAGAACTGTCAAGAGCTGTGTAATATATTGAACGACGAATATCTTTTATAGAATAATTTCCTCTATAAGATAAAAGCTGAATCACCTCTTCATGAGAATAAATATTCCATCTTCCAAGCCTATTAGCAAAAAGAAGATTTCGGTTTTTAAAAATAAGAATATCACCATTGACTGTAAGAACAATTCCTATTTTTCTCTCGTTGCAATATCTTGCCACATTTTCATATTCATAGGGACAAATTGTAGGCAATTTTTTCACTTTATCCATTTGCACATAGCCAATTAAATTGCCTTTTTTATCAAATTCTATATAAGAATTAAGACCATCACTCAAAAGTGCAAAAAAGTCATTGCTCATTATGTTTGAGAAATTGATAGCATCTTCTTGAGCACTTATATCTTGACTTAGATTAAGAATTATTCCAATTGCAATTTTTCTTCCTTCATAAGTTCTTGCAGACCATTTTTGAATTTCATTTATGATCGAAAACATACAATTTGCTGTTTCTTGCTCACAAATTGATTGACAGATTGATTTTTCTATTGCATTTTCTTGAAGCACAGAAAGATAACTGTCATCTTCAAGTGGTATAAGTGCAATTTTGTTTATCTCTGAAATAATAGATTTTAAAAGATTTACTTCAAAAATTTGAAAAGGCTGTCCTCTTTTCAATATAAGTCTATATTCATCTGCCTTTGTAGGTTTTATAAGAAGAGAGTTACGTTTTCCATATGCAACTTCACTATCACGCACAGAAGACTCGGCCTCCCCCTCAATGAAAGAACCTGTAAACAATGGCAAAATTAATTTATCAACAAATTTATAAAATTCTTGTTTGTCCATATTTACTCCAACTTTTAATAAAAATGAACGTCAAAGTCAAGTAAAAGATTAAAATAAATGAATTTGACAAAATTATTATATATTATTATTTTCTATTATTCAATAATTTTTAATTATTTTTTTATTTTTTAAATATTTTTTTTATTTTTTTGTGTTTTAATTACTTAATTTTCTAATTTTTTTATTATTTTAAATTTTTAAGTATTTGTATATCTTTTTCATCAAAATTTTCTTTTGCAATGTTTTTTTGTAATATTTTAATAATTTTATTTTCAATTCGAGAAATATAAGACCTGGAAATTCCAAAAATATCAGCAACTTCCTTTTGTGTTTTTATTGTATATCCACAAAGACCATATCTGTATTTCAAGATTTCTTGCTCCATTTTATTTAAGTTTTGTTCCATAATCTTCATGACATCCATCATAAGACAGCCAACTTCTACCTGTTCAAATACATCATCTTCATCCTCTGAAGGAATTAAATTTGCAAGTTCTAAATCATCACTATCATTTTTTGGTGCAAGCATGGTATTAAGAGATATAGTATCTTTATGTTTTTTATTAGATCGTATAAGCATCAATATTTCATTTTCAATACAGCGAGAAGCATAAGTTGAAAGAAGCACCCCCTTTTGACTATCAAAACTGTCAACTGCCTTTATAAGCCCAATAGTGCCAACTGATATAAGGTCATCTGCCTCAAGAGAATTATTATATTTTTTGACAATATGTGCAACTAATCTTAAATTATGATTGATTAAAACATCTCGAGCCTCTTTGTTACCTGCTTCAAGTTTTTCAATCCAAACACTTTCTTCTTCTTTAGAAAGAGGCTTAGGAAAGCCTTGAATAGAACTTACAAAAGATGTGAAACAACAAATTTGTCCCATAAATTTCGCGAAACTTTCATAAATCATAAACACCGCCCTCGAAAAACTCGATAGCAATATATATGTAGAAATTTGTCGAAACTTGCTTGTCTATCTAAAATTTAATTATTTTGATTAAAAAAAAGGAGGAAATATCCACCTTTTCATTTAAAATTTAATCATTTTCTAATTCACATTCATCAATTTTTTGAATAAATTCTTCAAAAATCACATCAAATTTGTCGTATTCTATAGTTTCAATTTCAAAAGGTAATTCAGTTTTAGATGGCGATAGTTTGTAAACTATAAGATCATAATCTTCTCTTTCAATTTTATAACCATTTCGATCATAAAATCTTTTTACAACAGCGCCTTCTTCACCCTTTGGCCAATATTTGCCTTCAATACACCAAACAGAACTACTATGGCAATCATTTTCAAATATGCGCATAAGATTAGAACCTATTTGCTCATTTTTAAGATGTCTAAATTCTCTAAAAACTTCAACATTGTAAAGCCAAGCTTGATCTCTTTTTATCTTATATCTTAAAAAACCTATAAGTTTTTCATCTAAAATAGCACCAATAAACTTTTGTTTATCTTCATTTTGACTTTGGACATATTTAATATTTAAATTTTTTTTCATATAAACCTCGTATCAAAATAAATTATCTATAAAGTCATTATAATCAAATTTTTCAAGGTCATCTACTCCTTCTCCAACACCAACAAAAGCAACAGGAAGATGATAATCTTTTTCAATGGCAACCACAACACCGCCTTTTGCTGTTCCGTCAAGTTTTGTGAGAATTATTCCATCAATTTTGACAAATTCATTAAAAGCATTTATTTGATTTAGTGCATTTTGTCCTGTTGTTGCATCAAGGACAATTAAAGTGTATTTATGGGCATCTGGATATTCGCGATTGATTACTCTATCTATCTTTTTAAGTTCTTCCATAAGATTAGTTTTGGTGTGAAGTCTTCCTGCTGTATCCACCAATAAAACATCAGTCCCTTTTGCCTTTGCACTTGAGATTCCATCATAAACAACAGCAGCGGCATCAGCACCTTCTGCATGTTTTATAATTCTAGTTTTAGTCCGTTCTGCCCATTCATTTAATTGGTTTGAGGCGGCAGCTCTAAATGTATCTCCTGCAACTAGAGTGACTTCTTTCTTTTGATTTTTAAAATATTTTGACAATTTTCCAATGGTGGTAGTTTTCCCAACTCCGTTTACACCTACAATTGTGATTATTGCGGGATATTCTATTTGAATATTTTCTACATTTGAAAAATCCTCTTTAATGATTTCTTTTAATTCTTTTTTGACATCTTCTGTGTTGCGAATCTTATTCTTTCTTGCCCTAATGCGAAGATTGTCAACAATTTCCATGCTTGTTCTCACGCCGATATCGCAAGAAATAAGCACATCGGTGAGTTCATCAAAAAAGTCATCATCAAGTTCTCCATGACTGAGAAGAGCATCAATCTTGCGTGCCAAAGCTTCTCTAGTTTTCTTTAGTGCATTTCCAATTTTTTTAAAGAATCCCATTTATGCCTCCTGAGCATGTTTTATAGCATCTGATAACAATACAGAAACAATCTTTGATACACCCTTTTCTTCCATTGTAACACCAAATAAAGCATTTGCATATTCCATTGTTGGTTTTTTATGTGTGATAAGGATAAATTGTGTATCAGTTGACAATTTTTTAAGATATTTATCTACGATTTCAACGTTTGAATCGTCAAGTGCGGCTTCAACTTCGTCAAACAGACAGAATGGCAAAGGTTTTATTCTCAAAATTGCAAAAATTACTGCCATAGCTGTCAATGACTTTTCTCCACCTGATAATAGCGTCATATTTTGAATTTTCTTTCCTGGTGGTTGAGCAAAAATTTCAACACCAGATTCAAGTGGTTCATTTTCATCAGAAAGTGCAAGTTTGGCAGTTCCGCCACCAAAAAGTTCTCTAAAAGTAAGTTTAAAGCTTTCATTTATACGAGCAAGTTCATTGCTAAACTTTTCAACCATAATAACAGATAAATCTTTGATAATCTTATTTAGGTCATCTTTTGCTTTTTCAAGATCTTCAGCCTGTCCGTTTAAGTCATCATAACGCTCTAACAACGCACTGCAATCTTCAATTGCGTTGACGTTGACATAGCCAAGAGCACTTATACTTTTCTTTAATTTTGCTATCTCTGGCATTGCAACATCAATATTAAAATCAGGACGTCTAAATTCAAGACAGGTAGAATAAGAAAGTGAATATTCTTCATAAATACGTTCTTGCATTTGTTCAAGTTCGGTATCCACTTTTGAAAGATTCATCTCTTCCTTAAACTTTTTATCTTTGATATTTGATATTTCACTCATAAGTGAAGTTTTAAAATTATCAAGTTCTTTTATTTTATCAGAGAGTTTTGCCTTGTCCTCTTCTGCAATTTGTCGTTTTAAAATATATTGTTCAAGTTCAACCTTTTTATCCGACATTGGTGCAGATGCAAGTTTTTGTTTTATCATCTCTTCACATGAGAGAATAAACTGTTCATTTTGCGAGATTTGCTCGATTATATTCTTTTCATTTGATTTCTGTCTGCCAAGTTCATTATTTATTCTAAGCAAATCTTCTTCAATTGAAGAAATCTTTGTCTTAGCTTCTGCTATTTCAACTTTTACAGTTAATATATTTTTATTTATCTGCTCTCTTTGGTTTCTTAAAGCCTCAAATTGCTCTTTTTTCTCTTTTATAAGTTCATCTGCATCTTCTTTATTGCCAGAAAGTGCAGATTCAATCTTTTCGGAACGAGAAAGTTCGTCAGAAATTAGGTTTATTTTGTTTTGAACCGTTTCTTCTTCCATCTGAGCAACCTTCAAATTATCTTCTGCTTCTGCTAATGCGGATTGATATTTATCAAGTTTTTCTTTGCTTGAAGCAATTATAATTTCAAGATTGTTTTTCTTTTCAGTAAGCAAAGCAAAATTAGCCTTTTTGTTTGATAGATCACCACTAAGATTTGCCTCTTCTTGCTCAATAGTTTTAAGTCTAGTTTCCAGTTTTGCAATATCTATTCCAAGATTTTCGATTTCGCGTTCTCTTCCCATAAGATTTGATGATTCTGCCTTCTTACTTCCACCTGTAAGAGAACCTTGTGGATTTACAATATCACCTTCCAAAGTCACAATCCTAAACGAATAACGCGTTGTTTTTGCAAGAGAAACTGCTGTTTCAAGATTATCAACAATGACAGTAGCACCTAAAAGGTTGCTTACCACACTAGAAATATTAGAATCAAAATCTACAAGTTCACTTGCAAGTCCAAAACAACCATTGACACCAGAAATAAGACGTTTATCAAATTCTCGTCTCTTCATTGATGTAATTGGCAGAAATGTTGCTCGACCAAAAGAGTGCTCTTTTAAAAATCTAATAAGATATTTTGCACCTTCTTCATCATAAGTGACAATATTTTGCAAACTTCCACCAAGTGCAACTTCAACTGCAGTTTCAAACTTTTCAGGCACTTTAATAAGAGAGGCTACAACACCTACAATTTTATCTTTAATGACAGGATTTCTGTCGCCTTCTTTAAGAAGTTTTTTTACTGCGTAAGAATAACCATCATATTCATTTTGAAGATCTGTCAAAAGTTTTTTTCTGTTTTCAAAAACTTTTATTTGAGTAATCGTATTGGCTTTTTCATTTTCAAGCTCTTTGATTTTTCTTTCATGAATATAATTTTGACTAGCTAAATTGTCAACCTCAGTCTTTAAAGATTGTAAATTATTTTCTTTTTCTTCAAGGTCAGCCTTTATTTCATTTAAACTTGCCTCATTTTCATTTTTCTTTGAAGAAAGAGATGTAATATCAGTTTGAAGATTGACAAGATTGGTAGATAAAAGTTCTTTTTCAGCTAAAAGTCTTGAAACCGAACTTTTAATATCACTAAGAGAGCCAAGTGTCTCAATCACCTTTTGTTGACTTTGACCTGCTTCATCTTCGCTTAAAGTCAATTCATTGGCAATTTTAAGATAACTTTCGCTAAGTTCATCAAATGCCCTTTCAAGAGCCTCTAAATCAGCTTTTAAACTCTTAAGCTGTTCTTCCTTCTTGCACTTTTCTTCAGTGCCGATTTCAATTGCTCTTTCACAGTTGGTCTTATCAAGATTTAATCTATCATTTTCTTTCAAAGTGAAATTAACTCTTTCACGTGCAAGTTTTGTTTCTCCTTCCTGCTTTTCAAGGTTTACTGTTATATCAAGAATTTTTTCATTTAAAGAAGCCAAAACTTTATCAAAATTTGCAAGGTCAAACATGCACTTGTCATAATCTTCATTGGCTTTTGCAATATCTCCCTCTCTTTGTGCAAGCTGTCTGTTTATTGCATCAAGTTTTAAGTTTATCGCTTCTTTTACATTATTTGCATTTTCATACTGGAAAATATAAGCATTGACCTCAAGGTCTTTTAGATTTGCCTTATATTCAAGATATTTTTTTGCATTTTCAGCCTGTTTCTTAAGTGGTCCCATTTGTCTTTCAATTTCTGACAAAATATCTTTTACACGGGTCAAATTATCGTTTGTTCTATCAAGTTTACGTTCCGCTTCACGTTTATCATTTTTATATTTTGATATACCAGCAGCATCTTCAAACATGGCACGTCTGTTTTCAGGCTTTGAATCAACAAGTTCGGTGACTTTTCCTTGACTGACAACTGAATATCCATTTTTCCCAAGTCCACTGTTGTAAAGAAGATTTGTAATATCCTTCAAATGACAGGTATTTCGATTGATCAGATATTCACTTTCACCCGAGCGATAAAGTTTTCTAGTAATCGCAAGTTCGTCATAATCAAAATTGAAAAATCTTGTCGAGTTGTCAAAAGTAAGAGTCACTTCACAATATGATAAACTCTTTCTTTTTTCTGTGCCATTAAAAATGACATCTTGCATGCTGTCACCACGAAGTGTTTTGGCACTTTGTTCACCCAAAACCCAACGAATAGCATCAGAGACGTTACTTTTACCACAACCATTTGGTCCAACAATTGCGGTGAAATTATCTCCAAATTCAATCACAGTTCTTTCAGCGAAAGACTTAAATCCAACCATTTCAATTTTTTTAAAAATCATTTTTTCCTCTCGTTTTATACAATGTAAAATTATTAATTAAAAAATTCATTTTCAGAATTTTATTTTTCATCATTTATCAAAAACAATTTGCCAATAGCTTTCTTTGCAGCAGACTGTTCAGCTTCAACCTTGCTTTTACCTCTTCCAGATGAAATCTCATCTTCATCCATAAAAAATGTAGAAATAAAACCATCATTTGTTGCCCTTGTTTCATAGCTCATCTTGCACTTAAAATTTCCCTGAATAAGTTCTTGCAGTCTAGATTTATAATTATCATCTATCACACTTTCAAATTTCTCAAGTTCAAAATATGTATAAATAAATTGCTTTGCCTTGTCCAAACCGCCATCTAGATATATGGCAGCTATGATAGCTTCAACAATGTCACATTTCAGTGATTTTGAAATTTCTCCCTGACAACTTTTGCCAAGTTTTACCATCTTTTCAAGTTTGAGTTTATTGAATATTTTAGCCAAATAATTTTCTGAAACATAATGACTTCTCAGCACAGTTAATTTGCCTTCTCCTTCATTGCAATTGAGATAAAAATATTCACCCACAACAAAGTCTAATATGCCGTCACCTAAAAACTCAAGTCTTTCATAGTTTTTTTGAGATTTTGAGCTATGAGTAAGTGCCTGTTCCAGCAAGCTTTTGTCTTTAAAATCATAAAATAAATTTTTCATTTAAGATATCAATCCCTTTTTAGTTTAAATTTTCTGTTGTTGAAATATCTAAATTAAGTTGTTCAAGAGCTTTCTCGATTTGACTTATAAGTCCTTTTTTATGAAGAACTATCGTTTGCTGAATTGAAGAACAGATATTGTTTCGTTTGCAAGAGCCATGATTTTTGACAACCAGCTTTTTACAACCAAGTAATGGTGAACCACCATGTTTATTTAAAATATCAATGCGACCTTTAAGTTCTTTGAATGTTTTACTCATAAACAATGCACCAATTTTACTCCAAAAATGGGATTTAATGCTCTTTTTAAGAAGAGACAAAACGGCCATAACAGCACCCTCAGTGCCCTTTAAAAGTGCATTTCCAGCAAAACCATCTGTCACCATAACGTCCACTTCACCACTCATAAAATCTCCGCCTTCTTTGTTGCCAATAAAATTGATTGGAGCTTGTTTAAGAATTGGAAAGGTTTCCTTTGCAAGTTCATTTCCCTTACCCTCTTCTGATCCATTGTTCAAAAGTGCTACTCTAGGATTTGAAGTGTTGTAAATGATTGAATAATATGCCGAGCCCATAAGTGCAAAATGCAACAGATTGACTGGCTTACAGTCAACATTTGCACCGCTGTCAATGATTATCACATCATTATCTTTCTTAGTTGGCAAAATAGGTGCAAGAGCTGGTCTTGAAATTCCTTTAATTCTTCCTATTTTCATAATTGCACCAGCAAGAACTGCACCAGTGCTACCTGCAGAAACTAATCCAATTACATCTTCTCTTTCTTTCAAAATGTCATAAGCTCTCACAAGAGAAGAATTTTTCTTTTTTCTTATAGCAAAAGTTGGATGCTCGCCATTTTCGATGATTTCATCTGCATCTATTATTTCAATGCGATTTTCAAAACCTACAATCATTTGTCTTAAAGTTTCTTCTTTGCCACAAAGCACAATTTCCAAATCTTTATTTTTTTTAAGTGCTAGTTTTACACCTTCGACAATTTCAAGTGGTGCATTATCTCCACCAAAAGCATCAACTACAATTTTCATAAAATTTTCCTTTATTTAATTTCTAATGATTATTTTTAATATTTACACATATAAGATATATATTAAATATATACTCTTATACTATAACAAAAAACAAAAAAATTTGCAATAAAAATTTTTAAATTTCTATATTTATAATCATAGCACAATATATAGTATTATGCATGCAAGACAAAATACAATATATGGTAATTTGTTTTTAAAAATAAAAAGCTCTCGCTATGCGAAAGCTTTTTATTTATTATTTATTTTCTTCTTTCTTTTCGATAATGGTTTCACCCTTATAAGTTCCACACTTTTTGCAAACTGTATGAGGTTTTTTCATCTCATGACATTTTGGACATTCAACAAGTGTAGGAGCAACTGCAACTGAATTTGCAGAGTGTCTTGAATTTCTTCTTGCTTTTGAAACCTTATGCTTTGGAACTGCCATTTTTTCCTCCTTCAAAAATCATCATGCTGACTTATTATATCAAAGGTTTATACTTTTGTCAAGCATTTTAATTAACATTATAATTAATTTAAATTTTAATTTTTCTTTGCCAATGCTTTTGTATCTCTTGCAATGAGAAGTTCTTCATCTGTAGGCATAACATAAATTTTGCATCTTGAATTTTTGCCTGTTATGTCACAAACTTCCCCGCGAGTGAAGTTGTAGTTTTTATCTTTATCAACTTCAATACCAAGCCAATCTAAACCTTCCAAAATTTGTTGTCTTATTTCTGGTCTGTTTTCACCTGTTCCTGCAGTAAACACGATTGCATCAACACCATTTAAAACTGCAATATATTCTCCGATATATTTTTTAACTCTATAACAAAGCATATCTACAGCAAGTTTAGCGTCAGCGTTGTTTTCTGCTTGAGCTTGAATATCTCTTATATCACTTGAAATACCACTAATGCCCAAAAGCCCGCTTTGTTTGTTTAGATAGTTTAAAGTTTCATGAATATTTTTTCCTGTCATATCCATTATTCTTTCTACTACTGCAGGGTCAATATCGCCTGATCTTGTCCCCATAATCAAACCTTCAAGTGGAGTGAAACCCATTGAAGTATCAAGACATTTCCCATCGTTTACTGCTGAAATAGACGCACCATTTCCAATATGACAAATGATAAATTTCCCTTTTTTATTTAATATCTTAGCAAGTTCCCCTGCGATATATTTATGAGATGTTCCATGAAAGCCATATTTTCTTATAGACCACTTTGTATAAGCTTCTTTTGGAATTGCATATCTATAAGCATAGTCTGGCAAAGTTGAGTGAAATTCTGTATCAAAAACTGCCACTTGAGGGACGCCTGGCATCAATTGCATACAAGCTTCAATTCCCTGTATATTTGCAGGTTGATGTAAAGGTCCTAAAGGTATCAACTGTTTAAGTTCTTCTAAAACTTTTTTATCAATCAATGTTGATTTTTTAAATTTTTCTCCACCATGAAGGACTCTATGACCTACAGCTTCTATCTCTGATAAATTTGAAATTATATTATTTTCTTTATCACAGAGAATTTTTAAAACATGTTCCATTGCCTCTTGATGATTGTTCAATTTTATATTAAATATTTTTACATTTCCATTTGCTTTAAGAGTAATTGTAGAATCATTTAGACCTATTTTCTCACAATTTCCTTTTGCAATTAATTTTTCATCATTCATATCCATAAGTTGAAATTTTAAGGATGAACTACCCGCATTTAAAACCAAAGTTTTCATTTATTTTTCCTCCTTTTTTGCCTGCAAAACTGTCACTGCTGTCATTGCAACTATATCTTCAACTGAACAACCTCTTGAAAGATCATTTATTGGTTTATTTAAACCTTGCAAAATAGGTCCGATAGCTTTCACCCCGCCCATATATTGCATAGCCTTATAACAGATATTTCCACTATTTAAATCAGGGAAAATCAAAATATTTGCATTGCCCTGCAAAGGACTATCTGGACATTTTTGTTTATAAACCTTTTTTACCATAGCTGCATCAAATTGAATTTCTCCATCGCAACAATATCCCTTTCTTTTAAACTTTTCATAAGCATCTTTTATTTTATCTAAGCTCTCATCTTCTGCAGAACCTTTTGAAGAAAAGGAAAGAAATGCAACTCTTGGGGAAGAATCAAGATCAAGAGCTTCAAACGTTTCCACACTTTGTGATGCTATTTGACATAGTTCATTTTCATTTGGGTGTTTGATAACTCCGCAATCTGATAATATCAAACATTTTTTACCCAAGAATTTATTTTTACCAAACATTAAAAAGCATGAAGATACAATATCACCCTTCTTTTTTGCTTTTATTATTTGAAGAGCTGGACGAACAGTGTTTGCTGTAGACGCTTCAGCTCCTGCAACCATTCCATCAGCATAACCACATTCAACAAGCAGAGTTGCAAAATAATATGGGTCTTTTGCCAATTCTTCTGCTTCCTCAATTGTCATACCTTTTGATTTTCTTTTTTCATAAAGACAATTTACAATTTCATCTTTTGAAGTAAAAGTAAGTGGATTTATAATTTCAAATTGAGAAAGACTTTTATCTCTCAAAATAAGTGCACTTTCGTCACCAATTAAGATAGGTTTAGCAATACCTTTTTTTCTAATTGTTTTCACCGCTTGCAAAGTTCTATCACTAAATCCTGCTTCAGGAAAAACAATTGACTTATGCAATAATTTTGCTTTCTTGTAAATATCATTAATTTTCATAATCATTCCTTCTAAAATTGTGTTTTATTGAATAAATTTATCTATATATTGTTGTTTTGAAATAAATAAATTCAATAATCAATAGTAATTATAACAAATTTTAATTATACATGTCAAATTTTTGGAGCATTAAATGAAAAAATCTAACACAATTTTATCAATTTTTGTGCTGTATATTATAATAAATATGGTCATTTCACCATCGCTATATATAAGTCAAACCTTAAATGGAATTTCTGCATGGGCTTTCAATGTTTTACCAAGTGTTTTACCTTTTATCTTTTTTGTAAAATTACTTACTTCACTTGGCTCATTGGACAAGTTTTCAAAAATTTTTGAGAAACCTTGCAGATGTATTTTTAAGACATCTGCCCCCTCTTCACTTGTGTTTGTGACCAGCATGATTTCCGGATATCCTGTTGGTGCAAAGATGACGGCAGAGCTATATGAAAATAAAAAAATTTCAAAATCTGATGCTTTTAAAATGTGCAGTTTTTGTTCAACATCAGGCCCTATGTTTATAATAGGTGCTGTTGGAAGTGCAATGCTAAAAAACCATATTTTTGGAATTATAATATTTATTGCACATATTTTTGGGGCTCTATTGAATGGCATAATTTATCGCAATCTAAAGGTTGAAGATGAAAATATTTCCGATAAAGAAGCCCAAAGCTTAACAAAGAGTTTTGATTTATCATCAATCATTGCAGACTCAGCTTTAAGCATAATTATAGTTGGCACTATTATTGCAATATTTTTTGTTGTGATAACTTCACTTTCACCCTTTTTCAATCTCTTTCCTCCTCAGATATCAAGTATATTAGAAGGACTGGTTGAAATTACAAAAGGTTGTATTGATATTTCACAAAGTTATTCTGGAAAACTTGCCATAGTCCCTGCAACTTTTGTTATTAGTTTTGGCGGAATTTCAACAATCTTACAATCTTTATCAATGCTGTCAAGATTAAAAATGCCTGTCAAGTTGTTTTGTTTGCAAAAATTCACTCATGCTGTATTAAGTGCCTGCATTGCACTAATATTTGTGCTTTTAATTTAATGTCTTAATTTTCTTTTTATAAGAAAACACTCATTTCATTCGTGTTATTCTTGCGTTTCTAAACAAAAAAAATCCTAATACATAAGGATTTTTTTTATTATTCAAACAAACCACAAAGTTCTTTAACCAAAAATTTCACCTGTTTTGCTTTGCACGCTTTAAGAGCAATTGCAAGAGAAGCAGTAACATCTGCATCACACATCGATGATGTTTTTACGATGGCTCTGCAAACTTGCATAGCTAATGAATTTGCATAATCATCTCTTGCATATTCAAGCTGACCAATGATCTGCACTGCAATTTTTTGAGCATGGTCAAACAAGTCAGCATCAACCTCTTCCTCTTCTTGATAATCACCTTCTTCTACTTCTTCTTGAATTTCTTGAGAGTTTTTTTCTTCATTATTCAAAAAGCCAAAAGCCTCTACTATCAAACTCTTAAAAGGAATTATCATTGCATTTACAAAAGCTTTATATGGATTTTCACTACTGCCAAAAAATCGTTTTACAAAGTCTGTGAAATCTATCTTTTTGGCATCAATATCAACAAGTGTGCAAAAAACCAAAGCTAAGATTTTATATTCTTCGTCAGGAAGAATAAACATAAATTCTCCATTTCCATCTTGCACAAAGGATTTTGAAAACTCTCTATCACGATTAAAAGATTCCAAACATTCACCTATAAGCGAACAAATTTCTTGGGTATTTGCAAGTTCTTGCAACATCTTTTGAAGTTTGTATTCGGCTACCAAAAACTTACAATTGATAAGTTCATCACAAGAATTTAAAAAATTTTCAAAATTGTTGTTTTCCATAAAACCTCACATTATTATATTTAAAATATTGATTTGCAAAAAAAATTTTCAATATATAGATGATTATATCATATTAAAATTAAAAATGCAAATAAAAGAATTTGATTTATTTAAAAATTGTGATATAATATTACATATGAATAAGTTACCGAGCGAAAAAGAAAGAATTGTTCAAGATAAACTCACTATGCTGTTTGTTGTTGATAAAATGGAATTTCCTTTGACTGAGGATTCTATTTTAGATATTTGTTCTATCAAAAATGAATGGATAAAAAACTATATGGATTGCAAAACAATTATTCATGATTTGGTAGATGCGAAGTTATTATATAAAATAAGCAATGATGAAGACAGTAAAGAACTTTTTACTCTCACCTATGAAGGTCGAGAATGTTTGTCGCATTTGTATAGACGACTTTCACTTGAAAAACGTGAAGAAATTTCTTCATATTTGCAGGCAAACAAACTCAATGTCAAATCCTCCCAAGAATATAGTTCAACCTATCGCAAAAATGAAGATGGGTCATATAATGTAGAACTTAAAATTTATGAGCCTCAATCAACCGCACCTATGTTTGTTTTGACAATCAAAGCTCCAACAAGACAAAGTGCAAATGAAGCAGTCCACAAATGGAAAACAAATGCTCCTAGCATTTACGAAATCATTTATGAAAAACTTATTAATATTGATTAAAAAACCACATAAATATAATGTGGTTTTTTTGATTTTTAAGTTTCTATTCATCTTTTAAAGTTTTAAGAAGTTTGACAATATTTTTAATTTTTTCTTGATTTTCAATTAACCGATTTTCAATATTAGAATAAGTTTCATAGTCAACATCAGTGTTATGTCGATTTAATTCCTCCACTTCATCACAAAGCGATTGATATTCTTGAACCATTGTTTCCAGTTCTTTAGTCAATTTCAAAATTTTTATTTGCTTTGTGGTTATCTTCATAACTTGACTCCTTTTCTTTACGTTTATAAAGGATAAATTGCTCAAATTCAGCATCTTCAAAGCAGTAACTTAATGGCACTTTTAAAAGCTGTGAGCTTTTAGCCTTTTCAAATCTTTCACATTGCAATTTTAGTCGATTATATCCGTTTCCAACATTCACCTGTTTAATTGGATTTTTTGGATGACTTTTATCCCATTCTTCAACAAATGCATTAATTCCTCTCATAAATGTTTCAAAAATTTGCTCACGTTCATATTCAGATTTTTTCTGACTTTCTGTTTCAGTATAATATTTTCCACTTCTTTCAATTTCATTTTTACGATAGTTTTGATTTAACTCAAAATCATTTATTACTGCATAACCCTTTCTTATATTGACATACATTGCACCTTTTGCAATTATATCCCCCTTACCATTTCGAACTACAATGTTTTGCACATCCTTTGCAATCACTGTGGCTGCGGCTATATCAGCACCATATAGAGTATTTTTAATTGTAGCACAACAACTTGTATACAAACCAATGATCGAATTGCAAGGGTCAAATTTTGAAAGCATTTCATATGTAAAATATTTAGCATAAAGGTCATCAATAAGTCCTTTAGATTCAGATATAATATTTCTAGTTTGTTCTTTTATGTTTTCAATATTTTCAAGCATAACTTTTTCTTTAAGTGGCTTTTTTAATATATGCTCTTTCACTTTATTCAACTTTGCTTTATTTCTTAAAAATACAGTTTCATTGAAATGTTTATAATCTAAACCATTGTTTGCAAAAATTTCTGCAATATCTTGATTTCCTTGCGATACATAATTAAAACGCTTTTGAAAAAAGAATCTTTTAAAAGTTTCATCCCATTGAAGTGTTTTTGGCAAACCATTTTCATCTAAAGTTTTGCGAAATGATTTTGCTTTGTCAAAGTTTGTCATCACTTCAATAAATAAACCTGGATAAGCTTTATTTAATTTTAATAAAAGTTCAAAATTAACTAATTTTTTATTTTTGCCTTGAATAGAAATAAATTTTAAAAAGTCTTGATTGGGTTTTGTGTCAAATGATAATTTATCAAAAATTGAATCAAATTCTGATATTGTTATAGCTTTTGATTTCAGAATTTGAGATAAAACTGAAGTAGCTTTTTGTGCGATCAGAATTTGTGTTTCTACACCATTTTTATCAAGCAATTTTTCTCTTGAAAAACAGCCTAAAACATACATAAATTTATAATAATTCAATTTTGTTTTAGCTGAAAGATTGTTATAATTTTTACGTTTTGTAAGATCAATATCATCTTCGCTTTTCAAAAATCTGACATCACAATTTTTCTCAAAATGTTCAAGTAAACCAAAACTCATAAGTTTTTCAACAAAAATAAAAGGCAATGAAATATTTTGATAATTTAAAACATCAACAAGGTGCAAAAAAGATTTCTGTAATTTATCAAAAGAATTAAACATACTTGAAAAAGAGTTCATTAATTGTAAATTTTTATTGGCAAGTTTTACAATAAATGAATAATCAAATCCTGACAAAGCCTTTGATATATTTTTTAAATCATAAACTATGCTTGTTTCTTCCTTTGGCAGTTCGCGAGAAAATACTAAATTTTCATCACCTTTAAGTTTGTATGCATAATTAAACTTACAACCTGAAAATGCATTTTTGCCTACACTTGCTATTTCACTATGAACTATTATCTTTTCAATACCAACACATCCTGCGAAGGCATTTTCTGCCAAACCTTTTTCATTGAAAGGCACAATATATTCCTTCGTTGCATCTCTTGATAGGTCAAAAGCTTGATAAAGAAAACCACTATTTGAAAAATCCCAGCTTTCTTGTATATTGTATTTTTCATTGCCATCAAGAGTATCTCTCTTTGCAGAGTTTAAAAAACATCTAATCAAGCTATTTTGCCATAAATTACAATTTAAAGCTGTTATACTTTTATAAAATGGCAATCCTGACAAGACAGCCCTTTCTGCTTCTAATACAACCTCTTTATCTGAGTTTTCTGTTTTTCCATTTGGATTAATTTGAGGTGGCAGTTTGCCATAATTTTTGATTTCAAATGATAATGGCTCAACTTCAAACCAGCATACCTCATCATTTGCGGCATTATTAATATTAAGCCCCTCTTCCTCCAAGCTTTTATAATAATGGGTAATTGCTCTGACATATCTTTTTCCGTTATATATAAACTCTGGATTCTGTTTTGAAAGAAAATCTCTTTCTTTTTTAAACTCACCATTGGTGGTAAACAATCTTCCTGTGCAAACTAAATCTTCTTTTAAGTTTCCATCATTATACAACGTTTCAAGAAGTTCATTCAATTCATTGTTGACTCTTGTTTGCGGATATTCACCTATTTTTAAAAAATGTTTTTCGCTTTGGTTTGCTTTTTTGTGAAAAATAAAATCATCATTTGATTTAATAATTTCAGAAATTAGAGTTTGAGCGTCTATTGCTAGTGCTGGAACTATGCCAAAACTATTTTCAATGACCCATCCTTTAAATGCCTTTTCATAGACATTTCCACTAATAATATCAACTGAATCACAATCCTCAGAATCCCTTGTCCAATAATCAACTGTATTCGTGCCTATCATAGGTTCAACATAAGTATTAGTTGAATAATTTACACCTAAATCAGGATTTAAATTCTCTATTTCTTTAAAAAAATTCATACCACCAAAATTTGAATTGTATATTTGATCAAGATTATTTATTACAGCAAAATCTGTTGCAGCTTTAAGTCTCTCATTTTTTTCTGTGTCTTTGACTTCTCTTAATGTTGGAAGCCATATTTTGTCTGTCGTACTTAAATCATCATCTTCTAAAATTTTTATTTTGTTTCTTTTTAAAAAAAATTCATCTTCTTCTATTTTATTGATTAAATGATAATTATTTTGAATTTTTGTTGAAACAATCATCTTTGTAATATTCATTCTTTGCTTCACTATTTTTCTCCACAAACACTATAAACAAAATAATAACATATAAAGTCAATTTTTGCAATATATAAAATAAAATAATTTATTATTTTTAAAAGAAATCTCAAAGTCAACAAATAAAAAAAACCAACCTAAATGTTGGCATTCTTTATTTTTTCTATTTCTCCTCTAGCCAGTGCATCGCAACGATTATTATATTCATTATCCGCATGCCCCTTTACTTTGTGCCAGCTTACATTATGTTTTTCAATAAGTTCTAAAAGTTTGTGCCATAAATCTTTATTCATAACGCTCCCTTTGGTGGTTCTCCAGCCATTATTAATCCACTTTGTAATCCAATCTTGCAAAAAAGCATTCACAACATATGCAGAGTCACTATAGATTTCAACATTGCAACTTTCTTTTAATACTTCAAGGCCTTTTATAACTGCCATAAGTTCCATTCTATTGTTTGTTGTCATTTCTTCACCACCTGACAACTCTTTTTCTCTAGAATTATACATTAGGATTGCTCCCCAACCTCCGACACCTGGATTTCCAGAACATGCACCATCAGTATATAATATAATACTTTTCATTTTTAATCCTTTATTTTTAATTTTTCACATAATTCTTCAAGAGTGATTTCATTTTCTTTAAGCTTTGGAAATGTTTTCATACCATCATCTTCTTTTCTAGGCAAAATATGAAAATGAAGATGAAAGACACTTTGTTCAGCCGCCTTCCCACTTGCATTTAATATATTTACACCTTGAAAACCACAGTTATCGACTAAATGCTTGGAAATTTTTTTTATTGTCTTTATCACACTCGCCAAAATTTCGTCATCGCAATCCAAAACATTTTCACAGTGCAGTTTTGGAATAACTAAAATATGACCATTTGCATCATTGCTTATATCTAAGAATGCAAAAGTATGCTCATCCTCATAAATTTTATATGAAGGCAATTCTCCCTTTATAATCTTACAAAATATACATTCACACATAATTTATCCCCCTTTTAATTTTGGCGCAGAGAACAGGATTCGAACCTGCGGAGGCTTGTGACCTCACACGCTTTCCAAGCGTGCGCCTTAAACCGCTCGGCCATCTCTGCATATTTTTAAGTCTATCAAATCATAATTTTATTGTCAAGCATTATGCTATAAGTATTGCAGCTATTTAGAACTAACAAAAGTGAAAATCTTTTAATATTTTCAAATATTTTTTCTTTAGCAAAAAAAAGAAACGCATGATTACGTTTCTTTTTTTTGTTTATTAAGTTGTTTAAGAGAAAAAGTTATTCTCTTTCCTCTTCCATCTCATAGTGACTTCCACTATGCTGAGTTGCAGGAAATCTTTGTCCCTTTTTCAACTTTGTGTTTCCACCGCATCTACCATTCTTATCATAACAAGAATAGTTTCCTGTTTTTGGTGCTTCTTCACCAGGTTTGAATTGTTTACTCATTTTCAACCTCCATTATTATTGTGTGCAAATCAAATTTTATTATACATAATATAAAAAATAATTTTGCATACTAGTGCAATATGTTGTATTATGTATATAAGAAAAGCCACATGATATTGATTTAAAATAAAAAAAAAGTCCTAAAGCTAGGACATTTTTTTTAAGTTCTTACAAAATTATTTGCAAGTAAAATTCCGCCATTTAGAGCAGCTGATATGATAAGCCAAATTGCTGAAAGCAATACAAGCACATAAATTATTCTTGCAATAATGTTGTTTCCGAAACAAACAAATGACACAAGGTTAAACATGAATAATCCCATAAGCCCCCAGTTTATTCCACCTATCAAGAGAATAATCAATGCGATATAATTTGCAATAATCATACTGACCTCCTTATAATTATTATTGATAAGTTATACTCTTTTTATACATTGATTTTTTAGATAAGAAACCTGAGTTTGATTTTATTTATAAAAAAAAGGATTTTTATTTATAAATCCTTTTTTAAGTTATTAAAGCTTTTATCGATTGTTCCACCACCCAAACATATACCATTATTATCATAAAGAACAACATATTGTCCTGGCGTAATCGCACGTTGACGATCTTTAAAATCAACTTTTATTTCGCTGTCATTTAATACCGTGACATGAACTGCTTGATCAGGCTGACGATATCGAAATTTTGCTTGGCAATCAAATTCTTTTTTTTCAGGTTTACAAGGAATCCAGTTTAAGCAAGAAGCATAAAGACCATCACTAAAAAGAAGATCATCTTCACCTTGAGAAACATATAAAACATTTTGATCTAAATCTTTTTTCACGACAAACCATCTTCCACCATTTCCATCTGCTCTTCCACCTATTCCAAGACCACGTCTTTGTCCAAGTGTGTAATACATAAGACCATCATGTTGACCAACAATATTGCCATCTAGATCAAGAATTTTACCTTTTTTTGCAGGGAGGTATTCTTTTAAAAAGTTTTTAAAATTTCGCTCTCCAATAAAGCAAATGCCTGTGCTGTCTTTCTTTTCTGCATTTGAAAGTTCAAGTTCTTTCGCAATCTTTCGCACAGTTGGTTTATCAATATTTTCTAGTGGAAAAATTACTGACGATAGCTGCTCTTGATTAAGTTGATTTAAAAAATAAGACTGATCCTTATTCAAATCATCAGCTTTGGCAAGATAAAATTTTCCATCTTTCTCAATTCGTTTAGCATAATGTCCTGTTGCAATATAGTCAGCTCCCAGTTTTTTAGCCTGTTCAAGAAAAGGTCCAAACTTGACTTCTCTGTTACATAGGACATCAGGATTTGGCGTTCTGCCCTTTTTAAGTTCATCCAAAAAATATTCAAAAACTCTGTCATAATATTCTTTTGAATAATTGACAGAAAAATAAGGTATTCCTATTTTATTACAAACCCTTTTTACATCTTCAAAATCTGCTTCAGCGGTGCAAGTGCCATCTTTTTCTTCCCAATTGACCATAAACAGCCCAATGACTTCATGACCTTGTTTTTTTAAAAGATAGGCAGCAACAGATGAATCAACACCGCCACTTATTCCCACAACTATTCTCATTATTCAACCTCAGATCTTTCGCCAGTTTCCAAATCAATTGCAACAGGCACTTTAAATTTTTTCAACGCGACAATCACCAAATCATAGGCCCATACAAGCATTATAAGGCCACAAATTGTGGCAATCATTGCAATAAATCTACCTTCATCAATTTTAAATAGAAATTCATTAAATAATGTGCAACAAATAAGTATAATAGAATTTAAAAGCAATAAACTTCCCCGCCAATATCTGCCTACATAAAAACAATGCCCACCAAAAAGACCTGTAAAGATAGTCAATAAAAGGAGTTTAATAAAACTGACATCTTTAGGTAATTTATTTGTATAGATTATAAAATCTTTATCATGTCTTAATAATTTTTTCTTTGCGTCTTTATTTGTTGCAATTTCTAGACGAGAAAAAACAAGTTTGCATTCAGGGCAAGTTTCCACCCCTTTCAAACATTTAATCCCACATCTAGGACAATCAAAAGTGCTTTTTTCTCGTTTAAATTTCATATAAAAATATTATCACTTGACCTAGATAATGTCAAGTGATATGAAAAATTATAATTTTATAAGACTATGTTTTATTTTGATAACTAAGTAATTTTATTAATTCGACAATTTTTCTTTGCTTTTATTATAATAAAGATAACAACCTTTGTCTTTAGGACAAATTTTTAAGGCATTAGAAAAATTTTCACAAGCTTTTTCATACTCACATTCTTCATATAAAATCACCCCTCTTTCAAAAAAGGATTTTGATTTGATGAGTTCATTTGAAATATTACGTGGCAAAACTTCAAAATCTTCAAATAAAACAACTTCACCATTTTCTGTTGTGGAAAGTTTTCCTATATAGCGATACAAAAACTTGTAATTTAAGGGTAAACTATCCAAAGATGATTTTGTAAAAATCACTTTTGCTGACATCATTTTATTAAGTTCGTCAAGCTTTTCTAGTATTGGAGTGACATTTGAAACAATTGTCGGCATCTTTCTTTCCTCTTCACCAACTATTCCAAAAATAACCTCTCCAGTAATTATTGATACTCTCTGTTCTACATTTGGCAATGATCTATTTTGCCTATTTTTTATATTGATCGACCTTATTATCGCATGAGAACAATCTATTGCATCTTCAGTTTTGGCAAAGACTGCTGTTATACCTTCTCCATTATATTTATCTATAAATCCTCCAAATTTTCTTATTAGAGGTGAAATAACATGGATAAAAGAATTTACGTAATTAAAATTTTCTTCAAGTGACATACTTCCATTGCTGGAAAGTCCTGAAAGCTTTACAAGCACACTTGTCGCCTTTTTTTTGACTTGATTACCAAGTTCAAGTTCTTGAATACTAGATTTACCTAAAAATTTAAAAAATTGCTTTGGAATAAATTTTTGAGTCTCAAGATTTATTGTTTTGAGTGAATTATCTTTACTGCGATAATTGTTGTTTATCTTATTCAAACTGTGTTCTATTGAATTGAATTGTTTTCCACCACCAATATGCAATTTTTCATCTCTAACCTTTCCATCTCCAAGACGAGATACTATTCTTTCAACTTTTGCGATAGGCTTACATAGCACAAAACAATTGAGAAATAAAAGCATAATAAAAATCAAAGTAATAAGAATTGCCCAAAGAATGGTATTGTAAAGATTATCAGGAGATACATTTAAAATAGTTTTGAGTGAGTTTGCCAAAGGATTATCAAAGGTTGTAATTTCAGCAAGCATAAACAATGACATGCCATACAATATCACAAGCGGAAGAGAAGAAAAGAAAATTGCCTTATCAACTGGTTGAGACATAATAAATTTTATAAATAAAATAGTGCCCAAAACCGTTGTCACAACTGACAATACTATGCCTATAATCGCCTTTGTATCAAAGTTAAATTTAAACCCTTTGTCTGTTGCAATAATTCCAGCAATAACAAATTTACCCAAGAATAAAGTTGGAATAAGTGACAATATAAATATTACTAAAAGAATTTTTGTAGACTTTTTCATATAAATATTTTTTGCAAAAGAAGAAAATGTATACATGAAGAATATTTGTCTGAAAACGGCACACAATTAATTAGGAGGAAAACATGGAAAATGAAATAAACAAAGAATTGCTGACAGAATATTTAAACGCAATTTATCAAAATATCAGGACAGCAATTCAATCAATAGAAGATATTATTCCAAAAATTAAAAATGATGATTTAAAAAGAGAACTAGCTACCGAAGAGGACAAATACCTTTTACTTGAAAAAGAATGTGAACTTATTGCAAAAGCAGAGAAAATTGAAGGTCTAAAAGACAACAACTGGTTTGAAAAAGCAAAGCTTTGGAGTTCGATAAATATGTCAACAATGACTGACAAAACTACAAGACACATTGCTGAACTTATGCTTCTTGGCACTTTTATGGGGGTTTTAACCTGCTATAAAGATAAATGTGATCATAAAGGAATTTCTGTTGAACTAGATGAAATACTAGATAAATTAACAGAACTTGAAAGGTCAAATATTGACAGTTTGCTTCCATTTATGATTGAATAATAAACTTTTTTTTAAAACAATCAGGTTATTATATCTGACAGTTTTGCAGTCAATGAATATTTTAAAGAAAGTCTTTTAATTTTTAGTTCATCAATCATCTTCACCCTTCCGTCATCAAATTGAACTATAAAAATGGTGAATTTATTGAGTTCTATTCTTTTTAAAACTTGTCCTACCGTAATATTAGAATCAACCATATAAAAGAAAGGCTTAGAAAAATTCTTTGTCTTTTTTTTAAATAATGCGATCGGTTTATATTTGCACTCGCTTTGGATATCAAAAAGCCCTAAAATCATAAACACACCACAAAAACATAATGAAGGATTGAAATCAAAGAAAAAACTTACAAAAAACAAAATAAATAAAATACAAGCAAAAATGACATTGATCACACGTGTGATTTTTATACTTTGAGTTCTTGTCTTATTTTTTGATAGCATCCCAACAAAAATGCGTCCTCCATCAAGTGGATAACATGGCAATAGATTAAAAAGTCCCAGCATTAATGATTGATAAACAAACTCATTTGTAAAATTGTATGAGACTGGAAATATCCACCAAAGTGAAATACAAAGTATTGAGAGGATAAAGTTTACACAAGGTCCTGCAAAGGCAATTAAAATTTCATCTCTTTGTTCAAAAGCGTCCTCTTGGTAATTTAAACACACACCATATGGAGCAATTAAAAAAGAACTTAATTTATAACCAAGTTTTTTTGCAACAACAAAGTGAGCTAATTCATGGCTCATAACTACAGAAATAAATAAAAGAAATGAATAGAAATTTTTTGTAAAAATAAACCATAAAAATAGCAGTATAAAAGAAGGATGAATAGGAAATTTTTTTAATTTTTCTTTTAATATCCTAGTGCCCATAAAACACCTAAACAAACTTCACTTAAACATAAAAAAGCAAAGATAATATAACAAAGCTTTCGTTTATTTAAACGAACTTTGAATTTTGTTTGTCCATACCTTTGCCCAAAACTTTTTTGCCTAAAACCTTCCATACTTAAATTTATGCAAGCATAAAAATTATAATTACAAAATTAAACCTAAATAGATTAATTATAAAAATTTGTAATAAAAAAAAGAGGCAAGACCTCTTTTTAAACTGCATCAGCTTTGTCATCTTGATTGTCTGCTTCAATCTTAGAAAAGTCTTCACCTTTCAAAAAATCTGGCAATTCTTCATTAAATTCAAGATCTTCAACATTTCTAAACAATGTATTTTCTGATTGCTCATCTTCTTCAGTTCTGATTGTCTTAATTCTCTCTAAAAGTTGTTCATAATCTGGCAAATCTGTCAAATTTTTAATATCAAATCTCTTTAAGAAATTTTCAGTTGTGCCAAACATTAAAGGTTTGCCGACAGCATCCTTTCTCCCAACAACTTCTATCATATTTTGGTCAATTAAAATTTGAACAGCATAGTCAGAATTTACACGCCTTATGTCCTCTATTTCAAGTTTTGTAATTGGTTGTTTATAAGCAATTATAGCAAGAGTTTCAAGAGCAGCTCTTGTCAAAGATTTTTCTCTAATAGGATTTAATACATCTGATATGTAGTTTGCATAAACTGGATTTGAAGATAATTGAACTTTATTTTTATATTCAATCAGTTGAATACCACTATCACTATTGAATGATTTTTTTATTTCTTCAATAGCTTTTGCAAGTTCTTTATTAGTGATTTCAAGTTTTTCTGCTATAAAATCTTTTTCTATGCCATCACCAGCGACAAAAAGGATGGATAAAACAACTTCCTTTAAATTCATAATCGTATCAATCTTTCCCATTATTCCCCTCGTTTAAATTAATTTATTTCTTCATTTGAAATTACGTTTATCTGAGCAAAAATTCCAACCTGCTCTACTCTGACATTTTGCAATTTTAAAAGTTCTAAAAGTGCAAGAAAAACATTTATCATTTCACTTTTTGTCATGTCAGGAGCAAATAATTCCTCAAAAGGAAATCTTTTATGCTCTCTTGCATAGCCACGAATAGAAAGAATTTTGTCAGCAACTGTAAATCTGTCTTTAACAATCTTTTTTGGTGCTTCTTTTTCCTTGCCTCGTGCTTCAGACCTTGCCAGCAAATTTGCAAAGGCGTCAAGAAGCTTGTCTAATACCATATCTTTAATTATGACCTTAATTTTTTCTGTTTCTTTGCCAGGTTTTCTATACATCTTATTGATATTTTCAATCTCTCTAAGTCTGGCACCTGTTTCCTTGAAAAGCTCATATTCTTTTAGGCGTTGCAAAAGCATTGTCTCACTATCTTCAACTTCAATTTCATCTTCTGTTTCAACAGGTAAAAGATGTTTTGACTTGATTTCTATTAGCGTTGCTGCCACAATAATAAATTCACTGGCTCTTTCCATATCAATATTGTCTAGATCTTGCATATACTCTAAATATTGTTCTGTAATTTCAGCGAGCTTGACTGTCATGATATCAAGCTTGGCATCTTTGATAAGATGAAGCAAAAGATCAAGAGGTCCTTCAAAGTTGTCGAGTTTAAATCTTACTTTATCATCAACAAAAGAGAGCTGCTCTGTTTCAACAACCTCATCATTTTCTTTAACTGTATTTAATTTCTTTTCGTTTGACATAATCTAAAAAGATTATACAATAATCTAAAATAAAAATCAAGATTTTTTTATATTTTATATTTTTACTAAAAACCTTTAATTTTTATATAAACTTAAATTCATTTTTTTCTTATTTTTAGTCAAAAAAAAGTCATCATAATGATGACATTTTTTTACCAACCTACAACAATCTTATCAAAGCAGTCTTTGATTGAAACTTTTTGAAGATCTTCCTTTATTATTAAGTTGATTTCTTTTAAAACATTTCCATCTTTTGAAACTATAACTTTTCCGACCTTATCTCCTTTCGATAAAGGAGCTGTAATCTTCTTAGGATTTTCATAAGTGATATCATACGATGTTTTATCACCCTTTTTTGCCACAACTGAAAATGCTTCTTCTGAGAAAATTTCTACTTCGTTAATTTTTCCTTTATTTACTGGTAGATTAAATAGAGCTTCATTTATGCCAACAATTTCTCTGTTTTCAAAATTTGCAAATCCATAATTAAACAATTTACTGCATTCATTAAAACGTGTTTGACTGTTTGGTGCACCAATTACAACTGATATAAGTCTCATATTATTTCGTTTTGCCGATGCTGAAAGACAGCATCCTGCCTCATTTGTTGAACCAGTCTTGCCACTATCACAGCCTTCATAGTATTTTACAAGTCTGTTTGTATTGACAATTTCAGTTTTTCTTCCTGAAGGATGAATGAAATCTTCCATCCAAATCGTGCTGTATTTATGATAAATTTCATACTTTGAAACTTCTTTTAAAACAATTGCACAATCTCTGGCACAAGAATATTGTTCTGGAGCTGGAAGCCCTGTGCAGTTTGAATAATTTGTATTGTTCATTCCGAGTTCTTTCGCTCTTTCATTCATTCTGCCAACAAAAGTCTTTTCACTTCCACTTATATGTTCGGCTAGAGCAACAGAAGCATCATTTGCAGAAGCAATAATCACCCCTTTTAAAAGGTCACCAGCTTTATATTCAACAAAAGGATCAATAAACACTTGGCTTCCACCCATACCAGATGCATTTTCTGATGTAGTAATTAAAGTTTCTTCAGAAAGATTTTCATTTTCCATCTCTTCAAGAGTAATTAAAATTGTCATCATTTTGACCATACTTGCTATTGGAAGATGTTTATCCGCATCCTTTTCATAAAGCATAGTCCCAGAGGCAAAATCAACAAGACATGCACTTTTACTTGAAATATCCATTACATCATCTTTTTTTGCTTGAGCTTGTGTAAAAGTAATGTTTTGCATACTAGTGCAACATATTGTTGCTAGTAAACATAACATAATACAAAATATTGAAATCTTTTTAAACATAATATCATTCTCCTTTCGACATTAGTTTTTGCCAAAGGGAAATTTTTATACTTTCTATTTATTAAAATAATTAAAGTCTATTCAAATCAAATTATCAATATAAACTTGGCACTGAAAAGAACCAAAAATACAGATTCCACAATGCAAATTATCATCAAAGAAAGGAACGTGAAAACTATCAGTTTTGCACGTTGTTGTGGAACTCTGCACCCTCCAAAACATTTATAATCTTTTATTGTTTTTGTCATTAAAATAAAGAACGTTCCTAAAATTATTAATGCCAAAAGTTGACAAGGAAAGGCAACAATTACAGAAATGACAACACCAGAAAAACCATATCTTATAATAAGCAAACAAACATTAAGACCAAGCAGATAGGCCCTATATGATAAAAATAAAATTCCAATAGGAAAGATATAAATTGAGAAAGAACAGCCAAGCAAAATTAATGCAATAAAAAGCATTGAAAATAGTCTTGTAAAAAAACTTGTTGTAAGCCCACCTGTTCTCACGTCAACAACACCATATCCATCTAAATGAGAAAAGCTTGATCGAGTTTTTATTGCAACAATTATCCCCGTCAAAAGAGCAATTATAGAAATTATTGATATTACTATTACCAAAAATTTGCTTTCTTTCAACATATCACATGCAAATCTAGTGGCATCTTTAAATTGTCGTTTTTTGTTTTTATATGTCATATTGTAATTTATGTTTAAACTCAAAAAAAAGAACTTGATATTAATTAAAATCAAAATTAATAAAAAAACATATCATTTTTGATATGTTTTAAACTTATATTTCTCAAATTAATTTGACTTAAAAGTGCTGTCATATGCAATTCTTTCTGCAAAAATCTTGACATGTTCATAGGTAAGTCCACCTTGAAAATAGGCTATATAAGGTGATCTGATTGGGCTATCGCAAGACAACTCAATTGACGCCCCTCCAACAAAAGTTCCTGCAGCCATAATTACTTTATCATTATATCCTGGCATATCCCAAGGCAAAGGCAAGGCATAGCCATCCACTGGTGAAACTGTTTGAACAAGTTGAACAAATTTTATCATTTCTTCTTCAGTATCAAATATAATAGATTTTATAATGTCTTGAGGTTGTTCATCATTTGAAGGCACAATTTTGTATCCTTTATCCTGCATCACCTGTCCAACCAAAAGACTTCCTTTAAGTGCTTGTGCAACAACATGTGGCGATAAAAACAAACCTTGATAATACAATCTATATCCGATTTCATATGAGCCGATATCAAGTTTGATTGAAGGATTTGTAAATCTAGTTGAAATCATGTCAATTGCTTTTTCACTTCCAACTATATATCCCCCTGTAGGAGCAATTCCACCACCTGGATTTTTAATAAGAGAACCCATAATAACATCTGCACCTGCATCCGTTGGCTCTATTTTGTCAACAAATTCACCATAACAATTGTCAACAACTATAAAGCTTTCTGGAGATAATCTTTTTATTTCTTCAAATAAAGTTTTCATATCGTAAGGAGAAATTGCTTTTCTATCACTATATCCTCGTGATCGTTGCAAATAAACCATTTTTGGCTTTAACTTATTGACAGTTTTAAAGATTTTTTCTTTATCAAATTCACCACCATTTATTAAATCAATCTGTTCATATCTGACACCAAATTCTTCAAGCGAGCCATTATCTTTGCCAAAAATAGTATCATGGATAGTGTCATATGGAAGTCCAGTAACCGAAAGCATAACATCTCCTCTACGCAAAAGTCCATATAAAACCGTTGAAATAGCATGAGTGCCACAGGTAATAAGTGGTGAAATTATTGCATTTTCACCTCCAAAAACCTTTGCATATAATTTTGCCAAAGTTTCCCTACCAATATCTCCATGACCATATCCTGTGCTTCCAGTGAAACATTGAGATGAAACCTTTAAATCTATAAATGCATTAAGCACCTTTTTTTGATTAGAAAAAGCAATTTCATCAATCCGAGCAAATTGAGATTTCAATTTTTCCTCAGCATTTGCAATTATATTTTCAACCATTTTTCTATTTCTTCCTCCATTTTTTCATAATATCCATCTTCTTCAATGTCAAAATATTCTATATCTTTCATTCCTCGCATGAAAGTCAACTGTCGTTTTGCATAATTTCTTGTGTGCTTGCAAATTAATTCAAGCATTTCTTGCTCAGAAATTTCACCTTTTAAATATGGCAATACTTCTTTATATCCGATTGCACGCATAGGCTGACAATAACTATATTTTTCGAATAAAGCTCTTGTTTCTTCAACGAGGCCATTTGTCAACATCTGTTTGCATCTTGAATTTATGCGTTCATATAATTTTTCTCTTTTTAAAGAAAGAGAAAGGAGTTTAAAATCATATTCCGAAGATTTATTTTGTTTTTTTTCATTACCAAAAGTCGCAATTTCAATCGCCCTAATAAGGCGAACTTTATTTTTTTTGTCAATCTTTTCTGCCATAGATGGAGACAACAATTTAAGTTTGCTATAAAGCGCATGCAATCCCTCATTTTTAACAAGCAATTCAAGTTCCTCTCGAAATTGTTCATTTTTTTTCGTGCCTCCAAAATTAAAACCTTCAACAAGTGCTTTAACGTAAAGGCCTGTGCCTCCAACAATAAAAGGTATTTTCCCTCTAGAGGAAATTTCCTTTATTTTCTCTTTTGCAAATTCTACAAAATCACTCACCGAAAACTCATTATCTGCTGTCACTATGTCAATTCCATGATGCACAACCCCTTGCATCTCTTTATTTGTAATTTTGGCAGAGCCTATATCAAATTCTTTAAAAATTTGCACAGAATCAGCAGAAATTATTTCCATATTAAATCTATTTGCAAGCTTGATTGATAAAGCAGTTTTTCCTACACCTGTAGCCCCTAATAGAACCAATACTTTCTCCTTCATGTCAGACAATCCTTTTAAACATTTTTTCAAAATCATGTTTTGTCATGACAAGAGTGATTGGTCGTCCGTGAGGACAAAGCATAACACCTTTTCTCACTTCTTCAATTATGTAAGCACATTCATCTTTTCCAATTGTATCACCAGCTTTAATAGCATGTTTACACGCTGATTGACAAAGTTTTGAATGAATAAAATCGCTTGGTTTGCTTTCAAGATTTAAACTTTCTGCAACAAGCTCATCAACAAAGCTTGATAGGTTTATATATGACAAAATATAAGGTAGACTTTGAATAGTATAACTATATCCATTTTTATTTATCTCAAAACCTATTTTTTCAAGATTTGGCATAATCAAATCCAAAGATTGCGATTCTTTTGCACCTACGCTAAATGTATAAGGAGCAAGAAGTTGTTGTTTTGCTTGAGTATTTTCATCAGCTCCTTTTACCAATTTATCATACAAAAGTCTTTCATGAGCAGCATGTTGATCAATAAAATAAACTGAATCTTTATATTCGATTACTATATATGTTTTGAATAAAGTTCCAAGAATTATCATCTGATCTTTGACGCTTGCTTTTAAAAAATTTTCTGATTCAGTTTCTATAGCTCTATAAAATTTCTCGCCATTTTGGTCAAAGAAGAAAACAGAATTATTTTTAGAAGTAATGACTTTGTCTTTCAAGGACATATTTTCAAGATCTTCTATATCTTTATCTTTGACATTGCTGTGCTGTGAAACATCAAGCTCTACTTCCTTAACTTCACCATTTAAAGATGAGCCTATTTTAAAACTTTGACCTTCATATTCAGGTATTTTTGTATTGTCATCGTTTTCAACTTCTGGTTTTACTTCAGGTTTTTTCTCGTTTACTAAACTTAAAAAATCATCTTTATTTTCTTGTATATTTGCATACATAAATTCTTCTGCAAACAAATCATTACTTTCTTTTGAAACTATCTTATCTCTGCCCAAGAAAGTTTGAATATGGTCAACAGACAGAAGTGCCTTTTCAACAGCCCTTCTAATTATTCCATAAACCATATTTGGATTTTCAAACTTGACTTCACGCTTTGAAGGATGAACATTTACATCGACATTTTCAGGCGGAATAGAAATTGAAATTACATAAACTGGAAATCTTCCTTTCATCAAAAATGAAGAATAAATATTAGCTATACATGCCGAAATCAAAGAATTTTCTACATAACGATTATTTACAAAAAGTGTTTGATAAGTGCGATTACTTTTTGAAATTTTAGGTTTTGTAATAAATCCTTTTATTTTAAAATCTTGTTCTTCATGATTGATTTCAACAAGGTTCTCATGAATTTCACTTCCATATATTGTATATATTATGTCAGACATACTACAGGATTTTGTGTTATAAATCTGTTTCCCATCTACATAATATTGAAAAGCAATATTACTAAAAGATAGCATAAATCTTTCTACTAAGTGTGTAATTTCAGATTCTTCTGTTTTTGGTTTTCTTAGAAATTTTGCTCTGACAGGAGTATTAAAAAATAAATTTCTGCAACTTATTGTCGTCCCTTTTGTCCTTGCAATTTCTTCGACTTGACTGAAATTTCCACCTTCTACTTTGATTAAATAACCAAGACTTTCCTCTCCTGTCTTTGATGAAAGTTTTACCTGACATACAGCAGCTATACTTGCAAGCGCCTCCCCTCTAAAACCTAAACTTACAATTCCATCTAAATCATTTGCATTTTTGATTTTGCTTGTAGCATGTGGCAAAAAAGCTATGGCTATATCTTCCTTTTCAATACCACAACCGTCATCAGAGATAGTTATATTTTTTATACCACCACCTTCAATTTCTATTCTAATATTTTTTGCACCAGCATCTATACTATTCTCGACCAGCTCTTTGACGATAGATGCTGGTTTTTCAACCACTTCTCCAGCAGATATTCTGTTATAAACACTAGGTTCTAAAAGGTTTATTTTCATCTTTTATTCCTCCATAGCCTTTTTTATAAGGTCATTTAAAATATCAAAAGCAAACATTGGTGAAATCCTATTGATATCAAGATCTTTTATAGTCGACAAAATGCTTAATGCAAGTTTTGTTTTATCTTCTGCTTGAGTCTTTCTTTCTTTAAAAATATTCATGTCAAGTTTTTGATTTACAGCTTCTAGATTTTGAGAAATTTCCTTTGCTCTATCAAGTACATCTATTGGGACGCCTGCAAGTCTTGCAACCTCTATACCAAAACTTTTATTTGCACCACCCCGAACAATTTTTCTTAAGAAAACAACTCTATCTTCAATTTCTTTAACTGCAATCTTGTAATTTTTTACACCTTCAAGAACACCTTCAAGTTCAGTTAATTCATGATAATGAGTGGCAAATAGAGTTTTTGATTTATATTTTGTTGAAAGATATTCAACAACCGCCCATGCAATACTGAGACCGTCAAAAGTTGATGTCCCTCTTCCAATTTCATCAAGCACAACAAGACTTTTGTCTGTTGCATTTGCTAGAATAAGAGCAACTTCGCTCATTTCCACCATAAATGTGCTTTGTCCAAAAGCCAAGTCATCGCTTGCACCCACTCTTGTGAATATTCTATCAGTTATTGGTATTATTGCCTCTTTTGCAGGCACATAACTGCCGATATGGGCAAGAAGTGTAATTATTGCAACCTGTCTCATATAGGTGCTTTTACCTGCCATATTCGGACCTGTAATGATCATGATTCTATTATCTGTTTCATCAAGGATAGTATCATTTTCAACAAACTGCCCTTGCGAAATAAATTGTTCAACAACAGGATGTCGACCTTCTGAAATTTTCAATTCTTTAATATGAGAACTTATTTTGGGTCTTGTATAGTTGTTTTTGACAGCAACATCAGCCAAAGACATAAGAGCATCCAAAGAAGCGATAGCAGATGAAATCGTCTGAAAAGAATTTATATATTTTAAAAGAATTTTTTTGATTTGAGAGAATATATCGCTTTCAAGTTGGATTGCTTTTTCTTCTGATCCTAAAACCTTTTCTTCAAGTATTTTCAAATCTTCAGTGATATATCTTTCATTATTTGCGACTGTCTGTTTTCTAATATATCGAATAGGAACTTTATCAATCTGGCTTTTGTTTACTTCTATAAAATAACCAAAAATCTTATTAAAGTTTATTTTTAATCCTTTAATTTCAGTTGCTTCAGCTTCTTTCTTTTCAAGCTCTTTTATCCAATCTTTACCCTCATTTTTGGCTTTTCTATATTCATCAAGCTCTTTATTAAAGCCTGATTTAATAAATCCTCCCGACTTCATAACAGGTGTAGCATTCGAATCAATTGCACGGACAAGCAAATCTGTTATATTCTCGACGTCAACTAAATTTTCTTTAATATCAATCAAAATTTTACTTTTTAAGTCTTTTAGAAGATTTTTTATTTCTGGAAGATATGACAAAGATTCTCCAAAATTATACAAATCTTTTGGAGTAACTCTATCATAGGCAATTTTACTTGAAAGTCTTTCGATATCAAATATTTTGCCAAGCAGTTCTGACAATCTATCTCGGACTACTATATTTTTAATAAGTTCTTCCACTCCATCAAGCCTTGCATTAATTAAAGCACTATCTTGCAAAGGTTGATCAAGCATTTTTCTCAATGCTCTAGCCCCCATGCTTGACCTAGTTTTATCAAGCACCCAAAGAATTGAACCATATTTTTTTCGTTCTCGATTGGTTTCATCAATTTCAAGATTGCGTCTTGTATTCAAATCTATTGTCATATAATTTGAATTTCGCACAACATTGATCTTATTTATATTGACTAGAAGCGTTTTTTGAGTCTCTTTTAAATATTGAAGCAAAGCTCCCGCACTGCAAATTATTCCCTCATTGCCTTTAATGTCATATATAGTATCAAAGTTTTCACCAAACTGCTGCACTAACAATTCTTTTGCAGTTTTTTTATCGTATGCCCATTCATAATATTTGCTTAATTTTTTTAAACTTCCAATTTTCATTATTTGCATATTATTATAAAAAGCAAAACTTTCTTCATTTCCAATGATCTCTGATGGCATAATTCGAGAAACTAAATCACTAATTTCTCCTTCAGGTTTATTTTTATTTATCGCCATAACATTAAATTCACCAGTAGAAATGTCAACATAGCTTACACCAAATCTTTCACCATTTTTATAAACTGAAAGAAGATAATTATTTCGTTTTTGTTCAAGCATTTCTTCTTCAATGATCGTGCCTGGTGTAATCACTCTTACAACATCTCGCTCAAGCATAACATTCTTTCCAGGTTGAGGTTGAGTCAGTTGCTCACATATTGCCACTTTATGCCCGTTTGCAACGAGTCTTGCAATATATGTTTGAGCTGCATGATAAGGCATGCCACACATAGGTGCTTTTTCAGGCAAGCCACAATTTTTTTTTGTTAAAACAAGATCCAATTCCCTTGAAGCAATTACAGCATCTTCATAAAACATTTCATAAAAATCACCCATTCTATTTAATAGAATGCAATCTTCATATTTTTCTTTAACATTAAAATATTGTCGCATTCCAGGGGATGCTAAATTTTTATCAATTATCATTTCCCCTCCTTTTGCAAACTTTTTTCAAGTGCCAAAAGTTTGTTGACTCTTTCATTTTTCACCTTTTGATCTATTTGCTCTTCCATTTTGCTTGCAACAGTGCCTTCACGTGGAGAATACATAAAGGCAAAAATACTATCATATTTTACCTTTTTCACAAGTGATAAAGTATCCTCAAATTCCTCTTGAGTTTCAGTTGGAAAACCAACAATAAAATCAGAAGTAATGCGACAATTTGGTATTTTACTGCGAATTTTGTCGATAATTTCAAGATATTTTTCTCTTGTATAACTTCTGTTCATCATTTTTAAAATTCTATTATTTCCACTCTGAGCTGGTAAATGAATGTATTTTTCAACTTTTTCTTCATTTGCAATTGCGTCTATTACATCATCTGTCAAATCTTTTGGATGAGATGTCATAAATGAAACAGTAAAATCACCTTCTATTTTGCAAATTTCTTTTAAAAGTTGAGCAAAAGTCAATCCACCTTCTATATCTTTGCCATAAGAATTTACATTTTGACCTAGTAAAGTGATTTTCTTATATTCCCCCGACGCAACGATGTCTCTAATTTCTTTTAATATATTTTCAGGCTTTCGCGATTTTTCTCGACCACGAACATATGGAACAATGCAATATGTGCAAAAATTGTTGCAACCTTGCATTATGTTTACCCAAGCATTTTCACCGCTTGTCCTTTTATAAGGTAATGATTCGTCTATATCACCCTCTTCTAAAATTTCAAGTTGCCTTCCCTTCTTGACAGCATCTATATAAAATCCAAGTCTTGGAAGGTTGAAAGTGCCAATTACAATATCAACAAAAGGAAAAGTGTTTAAAAGTTTTTGTGCAGTTTGATTTTTTTGAGTCATGCACCCACAAACAACAATTATCAAATCTTTATTTTTTCTCTTTTGTTTTTTCAAATTTCCAACATTGCCAAAAACTCTATCTTCAGCCCCCTCTCTTATTGCGCAAGTATTAAAAACGATTATGTCAGCGTCCTCTCGTGTTTGACAGCTTTCATAACCTTTTTCTTCAAGTATTCCTGCAATTTTTTCTGATTCATGCACATTCATTTGACAACCATATGTCACTATAAAGTATTTCATATCTTCCTCTATCTCAAAATTTGTGTAGTTTTTTTGAAAAAACATAAAATATTGCTCACTTTTTACTACAAAAGAAACATTTTATATTTTATAATAAGATTATACTATAAAAGCGGTAATTTTTCAAATAAAACTTTACAAAAATACAAATATTTTGTGAAAAGTTATACATAATAACAATTGATGAAAAAATTTATTAAGTGGTTTATGATTTTAACTATTATATCTCTAGCCCTTGCACTTGCAGGACTAGGTCTTTATATTTCTTCAATATATGTCAACGCAAAATCAATCGAAATCAATGAAGATATTTTGACATCCTCCTCGCTTACACTAAATATATTTGATATTGACAACAAACCTATTAAAGAAGATAATGAAATAAATCATTCTTATGCAAAGATAGAAACTTTAAAACCCTATACAAAAGAAGCATTTATTTCGATTGAAGATAAAGTATTTTATCAACATCATGGTGTAAACTACAAAAGAATAGCAAAAGCAGGCTTAAACAACTTAAAATCTCGTTCTCTTAAAGAAGGTGCTTCTACTATCACACAGCAACTTATAAAAAATACTCAGCTGTCTAGCGAAAAAACATATAATAGAAAGATAAAAGAAATTGCTCTAGCACAAAAAATAGAAAAACTTTACGATAAAGACCAACTTCTTGAATTTTATCTTAATGTTATTTATTTTGGAAACAATTGTTATGGCATTGAAAGTGCTTCAAATTATTATTTTTCAAAACCTGCAAAGGAGCTGACTTTAGAAGAATCTTGCACTCTTGCTGGCATGATAAAGTCACCTGCTAAATATTCTCCAATAAAAAACAGCGAAAATTGTCTAAAAAGAAGAAACTTGGTATTAAAAGAAATGGAAAAAGACGGAAAAATTTCAATAGAAGAAATGACTATTGCAAAAGAAAAAAAACTTGAACTAAATTTAAATCAAGACAAAATAAATAGACTCAATTCTTATAGTCAAGCAGCAATTGATGAAGCAGAAAAAATTTTAAAAATTCCAGCAAGACAAATTGCACTTTCTGGATACAAAATCTATACATATCAAGATCAAGAAAAACAACAAGCATTAATTGATGCAATAAAAAGTCAAGAAATAACATCAGATAGTGCAGGAATAATCATTGATAATGAAAAATCAGCAATTAAAGCCTATGTCGGTGACAGCTGTTATAAAATACTCGAGGCAAGAAGGCAGCCAGGCTCTTGTATAAAACCTGTTTTGGTTTATGCTCCTGCAATTAATGAAGATATTATTTATCCTTGCACTCAAATCCTAGATGAAAAAGTGACCATTTCAGATTATACTCCAAAAAATGTTGGCAATCTTTATAGAGGTTATGTAAGTGCAAGAGAAGCACTATCAAAATCTATCAATATTCCTGCTGTAAAAGTGCTTTCATATGTTGGCATAGACAAAGCGAAGGTATATGCACAACAAATGGGGATAAATTTTGATGAAAAAGATGATAGTTATGCAATTGCTCTAGGCGGAATGACATATGGTGTCAATCTCGTTGACCTTGCAGGTTCTTACAGCACTTTTGCAAACAATGGATATTATAAGCAGCCTAAATTCATTTCATTTATCACAGACAGAAACAATAAACTTGTTTATATAAACAAGACTTCAAGTGAAAAAGTTTTAAGAGAAGATAGCTCTTATCTTTTAACTGATATGCTTAAAACCTGTGCAAAAAGCGGAACAGCAAAGAAATTATCTTCATTAGATTGTGACATAGCTTCCAAAACAGGCACTGTAGGAAAGCCAAACAGCAAAGAAAACCTTGATGCTTGGAATATTTCCTTCACTAAAGCACAAACTGTCGGTATTTGGCTGGGCAATTTAGACAATAAGCCTATTCAATATGCGGGAGGCAATCAGCCAACTCAGATAGTAAAAAGATATTTTGAAATAATTCCTGACGATTCGAAGTTTGATATTCCAAACAGTATTGTTGAGAAAAGAATTGATGCCCTTACGTTAGATGAAGATCATATTGTTTCATTAGCAAATAGCTTCACACCAGACCGATATACACAGACAGAAATTTTTTCTAATTTCAATCTTCCTTCTGATATATCAAACAAGTTTGCAACTGTTGAAAAAGCAAAAGTTTCAAGTCATGTCGAAAAAGGAATGGCAATTCTAGAAATTGAAGCAAAAGATTATGAAAGTTATGATATAATTGTAAATGGTCAAATTGTAAATCAAATTGTTGGCAAAAATGGCAAACAAAAATTGAGCATTCCCCTGTCAACAGCCAAGCAAGATATAATAGTCGAAAATTACTATACTTTGACTCCTGAAAACAAAGAAAGCCAACAGCTAAGTTTTGTGAAAAAAGAAAAACAAACACCAAATAGTAAATGGTACATTTAAAATAAAAAAAAGCCAAAAACATTTGGCTTTTTTCTTGTTTATTCTTCATCATTATCGCTATCTGTTGAATTAGCTTTATCTGAGTTGTTATACAAAGCTTTAACCTTTTCAAGCACTTCTTCAAAAAATTCTGGATTATTTTCTAGATAAGCTCTCACATTTTCTTTTCCTTGTCCAATTTTCTCATCGTTATATGAGAACCAAGAGCCTGATTTTTTTATAATATCATTTTCTATTGCAAGGTCAAGGACACAACCATATTTGCTTACACCTTGCCCATAAATAATATCAAATTCAGCGGTTCTGAATGGAGGTGCAAGCTTATTTTTAACGACTTTAACAATTGTTCTATTTCCAACAATAGTTGCTCCATCCTTAATAGAATCTTTTCTTCTGACATCAAGTCTAATACTTGAATAAAATTTAAGAGCTTTTCCACCTGTTGTGGTTTCAGGAGAACCAAACATAACCCCAACTTTTTCACGAAGTTGATTTATAAAAATCACACTTGTATTACTTTTATTTATTACACCTGTAAGTTTTCTCAATGCTTGACTCATCATTCTTGCTTGAAGTCCGACATGAGAATCGCCCATTTCACCATCAATTTCTGCTTTTGGAGTAAGGGCTGCAACTGAGTCAATTACAACGAGATCAATTGAACCAGACTTTACAAGCATCTCACAGATATTTAGTGCTTGTTCGCCATTGTCTGGTTGAGAAATAAAGAGATCTTTAAGTTCAACCCCCAATTTTTCTGCATAAGATGGATCAAGAGCATGCTCGGCATCGATAAAGGCACATGTTCCACCAAGTTTTTGCGCTTCTGCAATAATATGCAACGAAACAGTGGTTTTACCAGATGACTCAGGTCCATAAATTTCTATCACTCTTCCTCTTGGAATACCACCTATGCCAAGAGCTATATCTAGCGTGAGACATCCTGTTGGAATTACGTCGATAGGTTCATTCACCCTATCACCAAGTTTCATAATGGCACCTTTGCCATATTGTTTTTCAATTTGAAGCAATGCCTGATCAAGGGCATCCTTTTTGCTATCTTTTAAATTTTTATTCACTTCTTTTGCCATAATTTCCTCAATATTTTTTATTTATTTTTATTTTTATTCAGACTTTTTTAAATCATCATTTTTTTCAATTTCAACTTCCTCTTTATTTTCTTCTGATTGGCTTACAAAACCCGAGTCAGTCTCTTTATCTTTGAAAACTTTTGTGTTTCTAAGAATATAACTTACACCAGTATAAATTGTCAAGAAAGTTGTTGCAATCAATAAAATCATGAAAACAAAATTGGTAATTGACAATGCCAAATGCTCTGATGAAGCAAGCAAATCAGTTTCAACGAACGCAAGTATCATATATAAAGTAATAACAATATATTGTGCTGTAGCTTTAACTTTTCCTCCCATATCAGCAGCCAAAACAACACCTTTTGAAGCTGCAAGTTGACGAAGGGCTGAAATTATAAATTCTCTTGCCAAAATAATTATTGCACAAACTACGCCCATCCATGTTGGATAAACAACAGGCACAGAACCGAGTGTTGGAGCTGCAACTATAAGAATAAGTCCTGTCATAACCAAAACTTTATCTGCAATCGAATCGAAAAATTTCCCCAATGTTGTGACCTTGTTATATTTTCTAGCAACATACCCATCAAGAAAATCAGTAAGACAAGCAACTAAGAATAAAATTGCTGCGACTAGTTTTCCAAATGGTATAAAGTCTGCTAAATAGAAAAATATAATCAAAGGAATCATCACAAGTCTTGATAATGTGATTGAATTTGGTAAATTCATAATATTTCTCCTTTAAAATCATTTCCGTCAAAGTCATAAAGCTTTACTTTAACGAAATCACCGACCTTTACTTTATTATTATCTATAAAACGCACTCCAAAGTCAACTATTGGTGAAAGTTTTTGACTATGTGAACAATATTCACCTGTAAATTCATCAAAATTGTCAATTAAAACTTCAATTTCTTGTCCAATCATTGATTTTGCATTCATCGTCATAATTTTTTCTTGCAGTGACAATATTTTTTTCAATCTAGCTTTTTTAGTAAAACGAGAAAGATGGCTTTTAATATAAAAACTTGCAGTATTAGGTTCTTTAGAATAGGCAAAAAAACCTGCATACTCAAATTTTTCCTCTTCTATAAACTTGCACAGCTTTTTAAATTTTGACCTTGTTTCACCAGGATAACCAACCATAAAAGTTGTTCTTATGGCAATTTCTGGATAAAATGTATGTATTTTATTAATAAGCTTTCTTGTCCCTTCTTCATTTGTTTTTCTTCGCATTGAAGATAAAATCTCATCATCAATATGTTGAAGTGGAATATCAATATATTTGCACATTTTTTTGTTGGATACAATGTATTTTAATAGTTCATCAGTCACACATTCAGGATATGCATAATGAAGACGAATCCATTTTATACCATCAATTTTTGACAACTTATCGCACAATTTAATAAGTGAATTTTCACCATAAAGGTCTTCACCATATCTAGTCGTATCCTGAGCGACAAGTATCAATTCTTTTACACCGCGAGTCGCTAAATTTTTGGCTTCTTCTACAAGGTCTGAAATTGGATAACTTTTATATCTTCCTCTAATTCTTGGAATTGTGCAGTATGAACAAACATTATTGCATCCGTCTGAAATTTTGAGGTATGCAAAACTTGGCTGATTTGTAAGAACTCTTTCAAATGTTTTTGCAGGTTTTGCGTGACTGACATCATATAAGTCTTCTATAATTTGGCAAATTTTTTCATTTTCGCTAAGTTTCAAAAAGGCATCAATGTCTGGAAAGTTTTCCTTCATCTGATTATAGTTTCTTTCAGGAAAACATCCAGTCACTATGATTTTTTCAATCATCCCCTTTTTTTTATAACTTTCGACTTCAAGTATATTTGAAATAGCTTCTTCTTGTGCAGGTTGAATAAACGCACAGGTGTTTACTATGACAATATCAGCATTTTCAACATCGCTTGAAATGCTAAAACCATAGGCTTTAAGTCTACCAAGCATGTTTTCAAGATCGACCTTATTTTTATCACAACCAAGACTTATTGCAGAAACAACCTTGCTTTTAAGTTCTTCTTTAGTCATAAATATCTCCAAATATTGTATAAAATTCTTCAATCGAAATGTATACTGCTCTTTGTTTTGAGCCTTCTGCACTTGCGATATATCCTCTTTCTTCCATTTGATCCACAATTCTTGCTGCTCTTGGATATCCTATTGAAAGTTTTCGCTGAACCATAGTTGTTGATGCAACTCCATTGTCAATACAAATTTTTAAAGCTTGAGGAAGAAGTGGATCAACTCCATTGTTATCACCGCCTCCATTGCCGTTTGTTGGCTTGTTTGGATTATTGATTGCATTGAATGCTTCTTCATCAAATAATTCTTCATTGTTTTCTATGATATAATTTACTATATCTTTTGTTTCTTGCGTTTCAATCAAGCAGCCTTGCAATCTTTGAGGTGAAGAATCAGCTGGCTTGTATAGCATGTCGCCATAGCCTAAAAGTTTTTCAGCACCTGGCGCACCCATAATTACTTCACTATCAACTCTTCCAGCAACTTTAAATGCAATACGTGCTGGCAAATTGGCTTTAAGTGTCCCAGTAACGACGTCTGTTGAAGGTCTTTGAGTGGCAAGAATGAGGTGAATGCCAGCAGCTCTTGCTTTGCCCGCAAGACGACGAATTTTATCTTCAATTTCATTTTTTGCAACTGCCATAAAGTCAGCAAATTCATCAAAAATAACCACTATATAAGGCATTTTTCTCACTTTGTTTTGCAAAACTCTGTCGATTTTGTTGTATTCATCAATATTTCTTACTCTCTCTTCAGAAATAAGCTTAAATCTTCTTTCCATTTCATCAACTGCCCATTGCAATGCGTTGACTGCTTTATTTGGGTCAGTAATTACTTTTGGCACAACCATATGAGGAAGACCTTCATACATTGAAAGTTCAACTTGTTTAGGATCAATCATGATAAATTTTACTTCATCTGGTGAAGATTTATATAAAAGTGAAGTAATTATAGTATTTAAGCATACACTTTTACCAGAACCAGTTGTTCCTGCAACAAGAAGATGTGGCATTTTTTGCAAATTGCAAACTTTGACGTTTCCTGTAATGTCCTTTCCAAGTGCAAAAGTAAGTGCGGATGGACTTAACGAAAATTCTTTTGATTGCAATATATCTTTTACGCTTACCTTAGCAACTTTAGAATTTGGCACTTCAATTCCGACCATACTTCGACCAGGAATTGGGGCTTCAATTCTGATTTGTCCATTGGCAGAAAGAGCATATGCAATATCCGCATCAAGAGAAAGTATTTTTTTGACTGAAATACCTTCTGGCATTTCAATCTCATATCTTGTGACTGTAGGACCAACTACAACATTTTGAACTTTTGCAGGTACTCCAAAATTTTCAAGGACGTTTTCAAGCGCAACCCTCTTCATTGGCATATCTTGATTGAAAGTTGCTGGGTCATCAGAAACAGTAGTAAGAAGATCAAGAGAAGGCCTTTTATATTTATAAGGGACAATTTTTTCTGGTTTTTTGCCCTCATCATCAAGAGAAACAAAACGTTTTCTCTTTTCCATTTCATCAACAACCCTTTCTCTACCACCAAATTTAGAATTTTGTTCCGCAGAGTTTTCAAGCCTGCTATGAGTTCCACCAAAATCACTTCTTCTCAAAACTTCACGTGAATTTTCATTCAGCCTTGAATTATTTTGGGTTTCATTTTCTTCTTTCCTTTCAAATCTATCTTCACGAACCAATTCCCCTCTACTCAATCTTTGACGTGATAGATCTTGAACATCTGAAATTTCCTCATTTCTTGAAGTTTCACTTTCTATATCTTCACTCTTGTAAACATCACTTGAAGAGTTTTCGTTTGTATTGCTTTCTTCTATTTCATCAAAATTGATAAAATCTTTATCTTCAAGTTTTTCTTGATTTTCCCTTTCAATCTTCTCCTGCATGACAACAGATCGAATTATATCTTCTGCTTCATTTGTGATTTCTTCAGGTTTCACATCTGGCAAATTACTTGCGATAATTGATGCAGGTTCTGTTGTTGCCTCAGGCTCTGGAGCTATTATTTCTTCATGTTTAAGTTCTTCTAAATTTTTAGTAATTTCATTTGTTGTAAGATTTACTTCATTTTCTCGTCTATTAAGAATGCTTTGTTCATTAGAAGAAAATGATTGATGCTCATATCGAGAAATTCGAGAGCGTGATTGTTCTCTAAATTTATCAAGATCAACTTTTGGTGGTGACAAGAGATATTCTCTCATACTCATACCCGCTGGCACTTTTTCTTCTGGCTTGTCCTCTGGCAATTTTATTTCTTGAGGATAATAAGGCTGTCCGATTTTTTGTTTATAACCTCCAACAAGTCCCAACTTTTCACGTGCAGTCAATTCACGTTTTTCCTCTTCTTTAACATTGCCGTCATACATGACATTTATTTCTTCTCTATTTTTCGCAATAACTGGGTTTTGGTCAACTTGTTTTTCTCTTGGATTTATAGGTTTTTTCACCTCTTCCTTTATTTGAAGTTTAATAGGCTTTTCAGACTGAGTGGTTTTTCTTAAAGATATTACTGCTTCTACAAAGAAAGCAACACAAACAGCAAAAGCGATTGAAAGTAAAATATAAGTTGCAGGCAACCCCATAAGCACTGCCATACTTGCTGGGATAAAGCCTATCAACATTCCGCCCGCAGTAAATTGTTTTGTATAATTTAATGCAACAAAATTACCATACGACATCCCTTTAGGAGAGCCTAAAATTATAAGTTGAATTATTGCCAAAAAAAGAAATAAACTTAAAGATAAAAAGATTGCGTATTTTTTAGGCATAACATATTTTTTATCATTTAAAAGAGCGAGTGCAATTATAAAACCTAGTATAGAAAATGGATAAACAAATATGCCAAAAATGCCTAAAAAGAAAAATTGGAGAAATGGAAGTATTTTTGTAGCTGAAAATAAAAATACAAAGGTTGAAAATGCAAGCAAAACCCATCCAAAAATCATCTTTATATTTCTAGTTGTTTTATTCTTCTTTTTTTTAGATACCTGAAAAGTTGCCATAAAATTCCTTTTTATATATTTTTATATAGATTTTAACTAAAAAAATTATATATAAACTTAATTTAATCTAAAATAAAAATGATAAATTAAAATATACATTTCTATTGTAGCATAAATAAAAAATATTCTCAAGTAACTTATTAAAATTTTGAGAATATTTTTGTCTATTAATGGATTTTTTTTGTTTAGACCACTACCCCTTCAATAGTGTCACTTACAGTTGAAATAATTAAATTTTTACTTTGCAATTGGTCAATAATTTTAGGCAGTGCTTTGACTGTGCATTCTGTAGGATGCATGAGCACAAGATCTCCACCACTTGCATCTTTTACCGCACGTTTATAAATTAAATCACTATCATGGTCACGCCAGTCAATAGTATCTCTCGTCCACATAATTGTTTTATATCCAAGTGCTTTTGCTGCTTGGACAGTTGTCTTATTATAAGCACCGCTTGGAGGAGCAAACAGATTCATTTCAATGCCCAAAAGTTCTTTTATAATAGTATGAGTATTTTTTATCTGGTTTATATTTTCCTCTTTGCTGATTTTATCATGATTTTTATGATGATAACCGTGATTTCCTATTTCATGCCCCCTATCTTTTATCTTCTGAAGATAGTTCTCATTTAAAACAGCCCACGTTCCACCAATGAAGAATGTAGTTTTTGAATTTTTTTCATCCAAAATATCAAGAATTTGATCTATATATTCTGTTCCCCAATAAACATTTATCATAAGAGAAACTTTATTACTAGTTTTATCACCGCTATAATAAGCACCATTGACAACAGAAGAAGCTGGCGACGCATTTCGCACTCCAGCAAACACAGCAAACCCTCCTACAATCAATAAAACAAAAATTATTGCAAGATTTGTGATTACTTTATTTAATTTTACAACTTTAAAATGGATTTTTTTCATATTACATTTTATGATGTAAAATTTTTATATATTACTATTTGAGAATTTTTTTATAAATTAAAAACTCCTATAAGTTTCCTTATAAGAGTTTAATCTTTATTCTAAAATATTTTCAAAAAAATCATTTTTCTCTTATTGTTCTCTTTTCTCTATCTCAAGTTTCTTTTTATTCTCTTTTTGATTATAAACCGATTTTGCTATTGCAACGCTTGAAGTTGTTCTCTTTTTAATTAATATATTTCAAATCACAAGCTAAAAGAGGATGAAAAAAAAGGACTAGGAATAATCCT
>CAMSQA010000003.1 GCA_947062475.1 uncultured Clostridia bacterium | reverse complement strand
AACTTTCCTTAATTTGTATTATAAGAAGATTGAATTACAAAAGAAGAAAATTGAATTATTGAAACTTTTATTAAAACAAAAAACAAATGATAGCTTTAGTCAAAAAAATGATTCCCCTAAAATAAAACTGTCAAATATAATAACTCAAATATCCATTCGCAATAGAAACAATTTAGACATTCCTGTTTTATCAGTTAGCAATAAAAATGGATTTGTTCCACAAAATGAACAGTTTGAAGAAGAAGTTGCTAGTGAAGATAAAAGCGGCTATAAAATTATTAAGGTTAATCAATTCGCTTACAACCCTGCCAGAATAAATGTTGGTTCAATCGCAAGATTAAAAAACAAATATATTGTTGGGCAAATAAGCCCAATGTACATCTGTTTTGAATGTTGTGATAAAGTTTATAATGATTATTTTGAGAATTATTTAAATTCTCAAACGTTTAAAAAAGAAATGTCAAAAAGACTTGAAGGAAGTGTTCGCATGTGTTTATCCTACGAGTCTCTCTGCAATATAAAAATACAGTTCCCCGATTTAAATGAACAAAAACAAATATCTGACAATTTGTTTTTAATAGAAAACAAAATAAAGCTCGAAGAACAAAAACTTACTTTTATAGAAAAATACAAACAAGGACTTTTACAACAAATGTTTATTTAATAGATAATCGCAAGATTATCTATTTTTTAATCGAATTATTCGTCATATCCTGTAAAATATAAATGTGCCAATATTTTCTAAGGAGGAAAAATGATTGAAGAATTTAGAAAAAGTTTAAAATTAACAAACCTTTCTCCAAATACAATTGATTCTTATGTCAGATCTGCAAATCAATTTATGGTTATGTACAATCACTTAATATCAAAGAAAAATCTAGTATCATACAAAAATTTTCTTATTGAAAACTACAAGCCAAAAACAGTAAATTTACGTATCCAAGCAATCAATAAATATTTGGAATTTGTAAAAAAAGATTCACTAAAACTAAAATATATAAAAGTACAACAGCGAACATTTCTGGAAAACGTTATTAGCGATGCTGATTACAAATTTTTCAAAAACAAACTCAAGCGAGATGGCAAAATGAATTGGTATTTTGTAGTAAGATACTTAGCTGCTACTGGTGCAAGAATATCCGAACTCATTCAAATAAAAGTCGAACACATACAAGCAGGATATATTGATATATATGGTAAAGGTAGCAAAGTAAGAAGGATTTATATTCCAAAGGCACTACGGAATGAAACCTTAACTTGGCTACAAAAAAGCAATCTCACAACTGGTTATTTCTTTTTAAATAAAATTGGCACAAGAATAACCACTCGTGGAATTGCCTATCAACTCAAAACTTTTGCTACTGAATACGGAATAAACCCAAAAGTTGTATATCCTCATTCATTTAGACATCGATTTGCAAAAAACTTTCTTGAAAAGTACAATGATATCGCTCTGCTAGCAGATTTAATGGGGCATGATTCCATTGAGACAACAAGAATTTATCTTCGAAAAACGGCAACTGAGCAACAAGAGTTAGTTGATAAAATCGTAACTTGGTGAAAAGAAAAGAGCATCAATAAAATGCTCTTTTTATTTTAAGCCCAATTCTTTTAAATATGGTTCAAGTTGTTTATCAACTTCTGCAATTTGCTTATCTATCTCATCAATTTGTCTTTGTACTTCATGCAAATCAATAGGCTCTTCTTCCTCGAAAGTATCAACATATCTTGGAATATTTAAATTGTAATCATTTTCTTCAACTTCTGAAAGTGAGGCAACATGACTAAACTTATCAATTTCTTTTCTTTCAGAATAAGTTTGCATAATTTTATCAACATCTTCGTCACTTAAAATATTTTGGTTTTTACCCTTCTCATAACACTTTGATGCATCAATAAATAAAATGTTGTCATTATTTTCACGGCATTTTTTGAAAACTAAAATAACTGTTGGTATTGATGTCCCAAAAAATATATTTGCAGGGAGTCCAATAACTGCATCAAGGTAATTTTTTTCTTTAATTAAATATTCTCTTATTGCTCCTTCACTTGCTCCACGAAACAAAACTCCATGTGGCAAAACAACTGCCATTGTTCCCTTGTCATCGAGCTGATAAATCATATGTTGAATAAAAGCATAATCTGCTTTTGATTTCGGTGCCAACTTCCCATAAGCACTAAATCTTTCATCTAATAAGAACTTATTATCTGCAGACCACTTTGCTGAATACGGAGGATTGGCAACAACCGCTTCAAATTTCATATTGATATGCATTGGATTTTCTAATGTGTCATCATTTTTGATGTCAAAATTTTTATATGAAACATCATGAAGAAGCATATTCATTCTTGCGAGATTATAAGTCGTCGCAATAGATTCTTGTCCATAAAATTTACTTACTTTACATTCTCGAGCGACTCTTAATAGTAGTGAGCCGGACCCACAAGTTGGGTCATATACATTTTTTATCTTACTTTTCCCTAAAGAAACTATTTTTGCAAGGATCTTAGAAACTTGTTGCGGCGTATAATATTCCCCTGCCTTCTTACCTGCATTTGCTGCAAATTGACCAATTAAATACTCATATGCATCACCTAAAATATCAATTTCACTATCCTCATGAGAAAATGGAATTTCGGCAATATTAGCCATAACTACTGCTATAAGCTTTCCGCGACTTTTATAATCCTTACCAAGTCTAGTTGAATTTAGATCCATGTCGTCAAAAAGATTTTCAAAATCATCTTGACTTTCTGTTCCCATTGTACTATTAGTAATATTATTTACGGCCTTTTGTAGCAATTCTATTTCAAAATCGTTGGTCTCAATACTTGCCAAAAGTTTATTAAATAAGAATTGTGGTTCTATATAATATCCTAGCTGTTTTTGCATTTCCTCTTCTAATGCATTACGAAGCTTTTCATCTTTCCATGCTGATAAAAAGGTTTGCGAAGGGTCATCTTTCAAAAGCTCTTTTGCTTTTGTTTCAACCTTTTCAGAAAGATAACGATAAAAAATTAATCCTAGTATATAATTCTTGAATTCGCTCGCATCCATATTTCCACGAAGATCATTTGCAATTGCCCATAATCTTGCATGAAGTTCCGCCTGTTGTTCTTTTTGTTTTTCACTGATAGACATAAATTTATCTCCTATTGATATTTTTCAACATTGTTCATTATAAATGTTTCGATTTTATCTGCTCTCTTAATTTTTTCAAGAAGTCCACAATTTATATTCTTCATTATTTTCTCTCGACTTATCAATCCAGCAAATTCATATTCAGATATCATTTCTTTTAATAACTGTTCATTAAAATCATTTTCATCTGCAAACTTTGTAATTTCCTTACTACGTTCAGCAACCATATACTTTCCAAATTCATCATCAATCACAGCATCTTCTGAGAGCTTAGGAACGACCTGCATTAAGAATTCTCTTATAAGTGCAATTTTTGATCTTAACTCTTCATTTTCTACATTTTGAATCTTATTCAAAATATCTTCTATATCTTTTTGTTTATCCTCTTTATTTGATAATCTGATATTTCTAATTAACTGCATAATGTATTCAAAATTAATTTTATCTGAATGAATAAGCTCTGTACAGAAATCGATATATTTCAATATTGAAGTTTTTTCAATCACCGCTGAATGTGCAAAATCACCATATTTACTCTTATAATCTTGATATTCTTGTCCAGTTATATTCTTAATTTCTTTATCAAAATTGAATTCAAGAAAGCTTTCTAAATGCATCAATGTCCTTGCCAGTTCTCTGAATGCATAAATAAACTCACGCTGTTTACTTTCTTCTTTCAAGAAATCAACATATGCAGGCGTTGGAGCAATTGACCTTAAAATTTCCAAGTCAGCCTGAAATTTATCTAAATAATATTGTTTATCTTTCATTAAAACTATATCAACATTATCCGTATTACTGAATAGCAAAATTGCTGCATCTGTGTGTTTTTTTAAATTTCTATAACAAACTATATTCCCGTATGGTTTTGTACTGTCATAAACACGGTTTGTTCTTGAATATGCTTGCAATAAATCATGATACTTTAAATTTTTGTCAACATAAAGTGTATTCAAAAGCTTGCTATCGAATCCCGTTAAAAGCATATTTACAACAATCAATATGTCAAGTTCTGCATTCTTCATTTTTTTACATACATCCGCAAAATATCCTGAGAAATTGTCCGTACTAAAATTTGTTTCGTACATTTTATTATAATCAGTGATGCATTCTTCTAACTCATCACGACTATGTTTGTCTCTTGCTTCATAATCCTCATTTGCTTCATATGTAAAAATCGTCGCAACCTTTAAATCATGATTCTTGTTTTTGAAAATCTTATAGTACTCAATTAAAGCTGGGATACTTGATACTGCAAATATTGAACAGAATTTTCTATTATGAGTTTTAATATCGTGATGTTGAATAATATGATCAACAATATTATTTAAGCGTTCTCTATCATTATAAACTTCTTCAACATCAATACCTTTGACTTTTTCATCGTTTTGTAAATCTTCTTCTTTAAAATCCCCTTTGATTGTATTCACGTATTCAACGAAAAAACCTAATACATTATTATCATTAATTGCATCCTTTATCAAATAGTGATGCAAACAAGCCCTATTTTCATTTCCATTCCCAAATATATCTGCAGTAGTTCTATCATCCTGACTTTTGTTTTCTTTAAATCTAGGAGTACCAGTAAAACCAAAATATTGTGCCTTATTGAAGAATCTACTAATCTGCTTATGCATGTCTCCAAATTGAGATCTATGACATTCATCAATTATAAAAACAACTCTTTCATCACGATAACTTTCCAAAAGTTTTACATATTGTTGTTTCTTCACTGCATTTGCCATCTTTTGAATTGTTGTTACTATTAATCTTTTATTGATGTCTTGTATTTGTCTGACCAGAACATCTGTTGTATCTGTAACATCAACTGAATCTTTTTCAAATTTATTAAACTCCTGAATTGTCTGCGAGTCTAAATCTTTTCTATCTACTAGAAAGAAAACTTTCTTAACAGACAAACTGTCTGCAATAATTTGACTTGCTTTAAAACTTGTTAACGTTTTCCCTGACCCTGTTGTATGCCAAATATATCCATTGTTATTTGTATTCAACGCCCTATCAATTAAAGCTTCAACTGCATAAATTTGATATGGCCTCATTACCATTAAAATTTTATCTGTTTCATTAATAACCATATACCTTGCAACAATTTTTGAAACAAAACATTTCTGCAAGAACGAATTGGCAAAATCGTTTAGATTCGATACTCTATTGTTCTTTTCATCCGTCCAAAAGAAAGTCAAGCTCTTCAAAAATGGTTTGTCTGAATTTGCAAAATATTTGGTATTAACACCATTGGAAACAACAAAAATTTGAATATATTTGTACAATCCTTGATATGAGTGTTTTCTATATCTCTCTATCTGATTAACCGCTTCATCCATTGGTATGCCACGCCTTTTCAGTTCAATCTGGACAATTGGAAAACCATTGACTAATATAGTAACATCATACCTATTTGTATACTTTCCTTCAACTGTCGTTTGATGTGTAACTTGAAAAATATTTTTACACCAACGTTTGCTATCAAAAAACTCCAGATTAACTTCTGTTCCATCATCACGCACAAGGGGCATTTTATCTCTTAACAATTTAGCGCTTTGAAAAACACTTTTACCGTCAAGGAAAATCTTTACACGTTCAAACTCTGAATCTGTAAATGGCTTACTTTTCATTCTTTTTTGATTATGTAAATATAGCTGAGTTCTAAAATTCTTTTCTAGTTGGACTTCATTATTTATTGTTACAGGTATGTACCCAAGACCAATCAATTGTTCCATCAATTGATTTTCTAATTCAGCTTCGCTTTGGTATTCCATTATTACTCCTCGTTCTTATAATTTTCTATTTCTTTCAAAGATTGGCCATCTCTTTTCCATTCTACCAACCCATTGCTATTATGCCCTAAAACCATGGTTGAAGCACCGGATGGAGTCTTGAATGTGTAATCAACTACAAATTTATTATTCACAATAATGCCTTCATCTCTAAGTCGTTTTCCTGTCAGTTTAAAACATTCTGTTGTTGAATTAGTGAAATCTTTAGCAGTTGTCGAACCTTTCTTTACAATGAAACCATCAAGTGTTCTTTCTCCATACGCTTCAATTCCATTTCTTTTTATCGAAAACAATTTAGAATTATCCGTTTTAATTTCTTTATCAACAAAAAGTTTATAACCTAAAGCGTTAACTAAAAACTTTATATTTTTTATAAACTTGTCAGTTTTAATTCTAGTTGCACCAGACAGTGTGCTTTCCCTTGGCGATTTGCTGTTAAGAACTTCATAAATTTTGTTCGATTCATACGCTTTGAAACATTCATCATACAGAGCATGCTCAATATACCCAATCTGCCCTTTATTTAAAGAATCGGATTGTACACCACTAACAAAAACTAATGCATAATTCCACAGCCCACTTAAATCATCGGTTTTGTGTTGATTCAATCTTTTTACCGGTGTTTCTGTCTCGCCAACATAAACACAATCATGTCCATCCTTTTCTCCAAAAAGAAGGTATGTGGCTGGTGAGTCTTTTAAACATTTGGTTTCTTCAAAGTTAAAAATTTCACCAACCATTGTATATGGAATTTTAAAACACAATCCACTCCAATTGTCAGTTCTTATTTGAATTATGCCTTCTGGCAAACCATTCAAAAAGATTTGTTCAATTACAACTTTTTCCATTTAAATTCTATCCTTTTTATTCTCTTTAATAAACTCATTATAACATAAAACTTGATATATTAGGTTATTTTTTTAGATGAGATCGCAAAAATAATTGTTTTTGTTATCTCGTATTTTTTTCAATTAAAAACCTTTTGAATTTCAAATATCCCCTTTTTATTAAATTGTTTCTTTTCAACATCATATAGATAAGGAATTATTACAACATCTTCTTGTATGTCTATATAAATTTCAGGCATACCATTTGGTTTTAAAATATTCACTATCAGAGCGATATCTCCTCCACATTCCTTTAATTTGTCCCGTACATCCTCTACTTTTTCAGACCTGACAAAATCTTTGTAGCCGTTAAAATTTTTAAAATCAACAAATACATTGTCCTTATAAAAGTCAAATTTTTCATATCGTTCATTATCTCTAATTCTATCAAGTTTAATATCCAAAAATTTATTAAATATAAATTCTCCTACAACTTCTCCCAATACCCCTTTGTATATTCCATTAAACATCTCTGGAGATAATATATATTTATTCGGAGTAAACTCTGTAGCATAGTTGTTATTTAAGAAAAAATCCTTGACTTTTGGTATTTGTAATAATTTACTGAGATTAGTAGACTCTTCACCTATAATTTCTCCAACTACTGCATTAAATCCAAATTTTTTATTTTCTTCATTATAACTATATCTTTTGTTTGTTACTGGCAACTCTATATAAGCACTATACATCTCAGTAGGAGAATTAATTGTTGGATATTTGAGCAATTGTTCTCTCAAACTTTCCCACTTAAATATATTGTCATTTTTAAAATTTAGAAGTTTTCCAATATAAGACCTACTGGACTTATTTACAAGTACTGCCTTATTTTCAAAATCATTTTGAATGCTATCATTGCAGTCCTCAATTTTTGCAAGAAACATAGAAAACTCTGGATTTAATAATACATGTTTATAATACTTTTTGACACCTTTTAATTCTTCTAATAATCCTTTATCAAAATAAATATGAATATTTTTCGATTTATTCTTCGTTCTACAAATTCTTCCTATTGCCTGTTGTATTAGCTTTGCTGTGTGCAATTTTAGGTTCTTAGAATCTTTTGGAGTAGGAAATGGATTTATTTTTATTCTATGATATGTCTCAAATCCATCCTTTATATATTTATAAGCCTCTTCTGTAGTAATATCACCAGCCTCCTCCAGAACTTTTACTTGATAAATGAATTTAATAAATTGATCCTCTTCTATTATCTCATTATTCATGTTTACAAAGACATTTGTTGGCCTGTCAACATATATAGCATCAAAGTCTTTATAATTGTCTTGATAATCAAGATTGTTGATAGGAAAATAGTCGACACCTCTTACAAAATTTTTAGGGATCTTATATTGTATATTTTGCCCTGCACCAAGTGTCTGATAAGATGAAACTAAAAAGACCTTTTCTCCATTGCTTAACTTATCTTCTATTTCTTTTTTCTTGCTCTCATATGTGTCTATATCACCATACAAACTTTCAACATTTGCTTCTACACCAAATTCGTTACAAAGTTCCCTAAAAACATTTTTCGCAAAGACTAAATCAAAAGTTGAATCGTTTTCCTTTAGCAATTTACTAGTTAAGAACAAATAGGAATACAAATTATTATCTTTTAAGAATTCCAGCATACATAAAAATAATTTAATATACCTTATTCTTATATAACCTCTTAATGTCTGAAATTTTTTATTTATTATAACTTGAATATTTTCACTAAATTTAGTTATGTTATCTTCCAAATTAAGTTCATTAACGTTTATTTCTTTTGTGAATATATTTACTTTGCCATAATCACAGGTTTGCCTATCAAAATATTCTTCTAGCTGTTTTCTTTCTTCTTTGCTCAAATGTTTAAATTTTCTACCTAATTTAATTTCTAAATATTTTATGTCAAAATTACCCGTTGATGTCCTTAGTGATGAAGAAGCTGAAATACCGACCACTTTTGCTTTATTACATAAGCCCAATAATATTTTTTCCGGAGTGTCGTCAACTGTTACATATTGAATTTTTGATTGTGTGTCGTGAGTGTCACTATCGATAATACTATAAAATCTAAAACCTTTTTCATTAAAAGAGAAATCTAAATCATCAGATAATGAATTACTACTCATTTCTTTGCTTTTCTTTCTTCTAACGATGGCTTTCGTTAAATAACTTAAATATTTCCCTTCTATACCAAATTCCGCAAGTACCGTTCTTACACATGCATCGTCCGAAATTAAATTCATATCTTCTTTTAAGTCAATCTTGAGCTGTTTATAATTATTGGCTATAAATCCAACCCCTATTTGAAAATAATTTATAAAGTTCTTAATGTCAAATAAAAGATCTTTCAGCTCATCTTTATTTTCTTCTCTATTCGGCATAGGTTCTATTTGATTGATTTTGTCAGTTTTGTTAGTTTTTAACAATAGATAATTATTTTGTGATGGCAGTATACTAATAAATCTGTAGTCCTGAAACATAAAATACGCATTATCTTTGGGATTACCAATTAACTTATGTAAAAATTGCAAGTTATACTTATCCTTAATTTCATCAGCCCTTTTCTTAAATTTATCAATAATCTCAATAGGATTATAATAATTAGTAGAATTTTTCTTCTTTTCAATATTATACTGAGATGGAGTCATTAATTTTTTGGTAAAATCACAAACGGTCAAACCGGCATATATTAAATGAAAAAGATCTAACAATCCAATTTTGTTATTAAGCGAACTTTTTATTATATTGCTTAGGATATTTTCTTTCGCTGAATCAAACTCATCTATGAAAATAATTGAATCCTTTACTATATCATCACTAAGAATAGTATAAGAAGGTTTAATTATAGTTGAGTTCATTGACAAAAACTTATCCACGGTCATAAATATGATTTTAGCTTTATCTGTGATTACTGAAGGGTATAGTTTTATAATCCATGGATTGTTTTCCTCAACAAATCTTAAACGTTCTGCGTAGTTTCTTTTTTCTCCGTTATCGTTAAAAATAACATAATTTTCTAAAACAGATCTAAATTTAGGTTCCCATTCTTCTCTTAAATTTTCTATTGCTTCAGTCTTAAAATCTGAATTTACATTGGAATCTATTATTTTTATAAGTGTTTTAACATGTTTTGTTGTTTTATCACTTTTAATTTTATCAGGTATTTCTTGATATGCTTCGTTAAAGTTTTCTATCAACATATCCATATTACTTTTTATATATAATACATTCTTATTAAAGATTTCTTCTTTCCCATTTTCAATAAATCTCTTTCTCAAGTCATCATATCCTAGATTCTTTTTCAATGGAGTAATAAAAAATACTTTTTTGGCAAAGTTTTCATAGTTTTTATATATAAACTCTATAACATTGTGCGTCTTACCACTTCCAGTGGGCATATCAATTAATATAATTCCATTTTCGTTGTCTTCTAGACAGTATTTTTTTAATATATTTTGCATATTACCTCTGCTCTTTTACTTAGTTAGGCTGTAATTTCTTTTAAAACTTAATCTCAAAATACTCCAACCACTGCTTATATTTATCCTGTGCTGACAGGCAGGTATCGCATAGATAACCTCGTTCATTGTTCCATTCTTTTAATCCGCGATAGTAGTAAAATTTTAAGTTGTCATCTATTATAAATGGAACGATGTTGTTTGCCAAGCACTCTTTGAATACAATAAGGCGTCCGACTCTGCCGTTACCATCTTGGAAAGGATGGATTTTTTCAAAGTGCTGGTGAAACTCTATTATATCTTCTAGGGTTTTCATTTTCTTTGCGTTGTAAGTTTCAAGCAGTTTTTTCATTTCAGTTGCAACATCTTCTGGTTTACAGGTTTCTTCACCACCAACTTCGTTGGGGAGTTTTTTGTATGCTCCAACATTAAACCAATCTTTGCGACTATCCGAAGTGCCAGTTTTTAAGATGAAGTGCAATTCTTTTATCATTAATCCGGTCAAAGATTTCTTTGCATTATCTATAATATAGTCAATACATTTAAAGTGGTTTGAAGTTTCAATAACATCATCAATATTGATCGTTTCATTTACTACACCAATTGTATTGGTTTCAAAGATAAATCTTGTTTGGTCTTCTGTAAGTTTACTGCCTTCGATATGGTTCGAATTGTAAGTCAATTCAATTTGAGTTTTGTGGTAGATTCCACCTTGAAGCTTCATATCTTTTTGTTCTTTCAATACATTCAAAAGTTCATTATCACTAAATTTTGCTTTATTCTCTCTTTCTGGTTTAACTGCATCTGCTGGAATGTTCCAAGTTTTTCCAGTTAGGAAGACTCCTTTAATGCGTCCTTGCGCACAATAGTTCCTAACAGACCTATCACTCATTCCCCATTTTTTAGCAATCTCTGCAACTGATAAAAATTTCACTGATTTTTCTCCTAAATTTATTAACTTTATTATATACCGATATCGGCAAAAAGTCAACCAACTTTCACAATAATTATTGCCGATAAGATATTTTCAAAAACTTCACAAAAAGACTTGCAAAAGAATTTTATTTACGCTATACAACACACAACAAAATTTACGGAGGTTTTATGAAACATATTATAGAAATTGTTATGAACATAATTGAATCGGAAAAACTAAGTGCCGAAACACAACTTCAATTAAACAAAATTTGTGAGCTAGAAGATAAATTCACAAAAGGTTTTTCAAAAGAAAAATGGCGTGAATATATAAACTTAGACAATGAAAAAGGTCAACTTCATTCTCTTGAAATTGACCATATTATTGAAATTACATATAAGGTCTGCAAAGAACTATTCAAATAGTTTAACTGAAATATCCATTTATCAACAAGGTGTAAATTCTGTTATGTATATCTTTATTAATGTAGCACATTGTTTTATCATCTAAAATTGCGCCATCTTTACAACACTCAGTGAAATGCCCTGATAAAACATAATAAGCAGGACTTTTTCCGTACAAATTACAATCAACAATTTCCGCAGGGTCCCAACTAAATTCAAAATACTCTCGCAAAAGCTCAGTAACTTCAATAAAATATCTCATAAACTTAAATTTGAGTTCTTCTGGCACTGTAGCCAGTAAATTTTCATAATCTTCTTTATTTTTAAGTTCATCTACTTGATAGTTTTCAATATATTTGTGTAATAAGCCTACTTTTTTTAATTTAGCAAAGACTATATTATAAATCTTTTTATAAAACAACATATCCATCATTATTGATTTTGAATGATAATATTCAAGTGCTGTATCTCTGTAAGCATACCGAGTAATAATGTATGCCATTTCTCTTTTACCCTCTTCACTATTAAACATAATAACTACCTCGCACAGCGTTCCTTTTATCCTCATCTCCCGTTCTGGCAAAGGAATCCGATAAAAAGTCAAGAGCCTTTGATACAACAGGATATATTGCACGATATTCATTTGCAAACTGTTTATATTTTAGAGATTCATTGTGTTCATAATCTCCATTGCCAACGCATCTCATACCTTGAGAATTAATTTTCGCAAAATAAAATGATGACGAAACAGCATCCCTCTCAAATAGTTTTAATTTGTCTATATCTTCTAGTATTTTTGCAACTTCTCTTGTTGGCCATATTTTATTCACAGAATCCTCTGGACATAATGCCATAATGGAAACTATCGATTGAACAATATATTTTTTGATTTCAACTTCACTTTCATCCACAACCTCAATTACTCTTTGCACCCACTCTTGTAAATCATCTTTCTTTTGTACTATATACTCCCTTGGAATTAAACAGCTTTTATTTAAGTTTACAATTCCTTGATAGTAAATTTTTGCCCCAACACTATTTATATCAAAGTTTCCTCTTTCCTTATACAATTTACACAACAACTTACCTAACTCCTGTGGATTTTTCCAAAAATAATTTTTTACTCCCATCGGGTAATCTTGAATATATCCATTAAGCAAAAATGGCAAAAGTTGAAACTCAAGCAATGCTAATTCATCCGTATAGAATCTTTTATCCATATTTGTAATTATTTCCTGTAAAGCATATTCTTCATGGGCATTTGATCCTGTGAAAAGCTTTTCGATTTTGCTCTTTTCTACCACCGCCTTTAAAATCTTTATTCCATCTTCGTAAGAAAAATCCTTATTCCTATAGGCATATGAATCTAACAAAACAATCGGATTAAAAATAAGCGATTTCTCAAAAACTTGTTCGCGGCAAGGGACATCTTGCAATAGAAATCTTTTATTCTTCCAATATAATATTTCATCTTCTTTCCCATTAAAATATTTGATAAGCGATTCATTAATTGGTAATACAGAATATAAAAACTCTTTATGTCTTTGGTCACAATTTTTAACTTGATCTATTACTTTTTTTTCATCATATCTTTGTAAATATACAGTGGCCCCTTCAGTATTCTTAAGCTCTAAAAATTTCTTAAAATCCCTATCATGATTGGCTGAAAAATCATATAATATTGACCAAAATCTATATGTTCGTTTACCACTAGCATCTTCAATTATTCTAGTAATGATACCATCCCCATATTCCGAAATAAGTGTTTGAATAGCATTTTGAGTCTCATCCCATCTTTTTACACTATCCATTTCATACCAATTATCTCTATCGCTATCAAAATCTGGAGGGTCTAGTATCGGGAATCCTTCTAATTTAAATATATATTGATACTTCATATAAACATCTTTTGGTAATGTAAAGCTATACAAGTCTTCTAACAAAGGCAAAAATGCTTGCTCATGAGTCCAATTAGAACGAAACTGTTTAATATCATGGATATTTTTCAATGCAACTAAATTTATTTCACTTTTTATCTTATCATCTATATCCTTAGGTAAAAACTCCTTAAACTCTGCAAGCTTTTCAGTGATAGACTCTAAACTATTTGTATGAATTGTTGACAAAATATTTTTTAGAAGTTCAGCTTTTTCATGGATCTCTGAATTTGAAATCAACCAACTTGTAGCCAATTTTTGAGTATCATAGAAGTCTTGCATTAATAAATCTGATTGCGTTCTATATGGCAACTTATACGAATAGTATACACCATAAGATATAATATTCTCCCCTCCATCTACTAGCTTTTTAACAATAAGTTTAGCTTTATCTATATAATAGTCATTTATGCTATTAAACAGGAGATTTAATTTCAATTTTTGTGCAATCGGAATTATCCCTGTGGAAATTGGCGAAAAACATTGTATAACAAATTCTTTTAAACTTTCAAAATTGGGAAGTTTCATGTCAGAAAAATATAAATCTAACACCGTTCTAAGAGCATCTATAGCATGGTCTTCAAATTTTAGGCAAATCTCCAATGCCCATTTAATATGATTATAAAATCCCTTACTCTTATCCTCAAGCAATGTTCTAAATAAAGTATTGTTATCGTATAACATACCCTTAACATAATTGATAATAGCATACGGTGATAATTCTGCTAATTTACTGAAATACTTTGAAGATCTCTCTAACATGTTAATATCACTACTGCATCTATTAAAAATTTCTTGTACAAAATAATCATAATGTCTTTGGAATTTTGCATTTTTCATCGAAAGAATGATAAAAGTATCTAAGATATTGTTGATAACTTTGCCATGCCAAATCATTCCATTATGATCAAACTCGTTTACCATTCCATCTATAGACGAATCATTATCTTCATTTAACAATATAGCTTTGATAATTTTTTCTAATTTTCCCACCTTAATTGAATAAATATTAATTTGCATTAAGTCAAAACATTCTTTTCTAGAATTTATCGTATAGCAATTCTCAAAACGCAATACGGGAGCATCATCCATCTCCGCCCAAAAGTCTAATTTCTCAATATATTCGTCATAATTAGATCCGACTATTGTTTTTAGTATTTCAATGCTGCTTGCATCTTCAAGATCTATTTCTGACATTAACATTAATGGAATAAGTTCCAATCTGTCTTTAGTCCTAACCCATTTTGGGATTCTCGCTAAAGGATTTCGTGCATATAACCTTTTTAATACACTTATATTACATTCTACCATTTTCGCTACATTATATGTGATGCCAGACGGTATTTTCATAGATTTTAATGCGTTTGCAAAATCTACAAAACTAATATAATCTAATTTTAAATCGTCACTATACAACGAATTGAATACTACATAAATATTATTGTTCCCAATTTTAATTTTATCATCAGAACAATTAAACATAATTAAAATTATTTTTCCAGTACAGCACACATTTATAATATCTAAATCATTTTGTTTTTTTGCAATAACAACCTTTTCTTGTATGGATATATCCACATTTTGGATTAAACTTGCCATAGCAAAGAGAAATGCTGGCTCCTTGCCATAAGGCGAAGAAATTGAATAGATATTATCTCCTTGCAAACAAGAAATGTCTTGACAAAACTTATGTGCCTTCGCTTCATTCCCACTCACAATTACATCATAAGTTAACTGTGGTTCTGCAAACTCTAAAATTTTGTTCCATTCATCAACTAATAATGATAAACCTATATCTTCAAATTTTTTATTAAATTCAGATAATAACCACAACGCAATATCTATATGGTACTCTATCCAACATTCTAAATCATTTGCGTCGATAATCTTAACAATTTTAAAAATTTTTTCTTTATTACACTTCTCTTCAAGTTCCAACTTCTTACAACTATCCAATATTTTAGGAGTTACAGCTACATAGGTATATTCTCTCTTATTATAATTTGTAGCAAGTATTTTTCTTTTATCATAATCAGCCTTAATTTTGTTTAATGTACGAGCATTAGTTCCCATCTCCCAAAAAGAATTAGAAATTGGCACATATTCATTTGTTATAGTATTATCTTGAACAGTTCCGTCCCATCCCTTTGTGTAAATTGCATCGCCACATGGGAAATGGACTGAACCATTCCTATTTATACTTAGTCGGATAAGTTTTCTTACTAACTCAGGTAAAATCTCCTGTCCCCGCCTACTAGTTCCCTTAAAAAACTCCTGAATTTGTACGCTTGTGATTAGTTTCATATAGTGCACTCTCCTGAATAATTATTAATTCATTATAGCATAAATTTAAGTTAAAGCATCCTAAATAATTGAAAAAATATTAGACTTTGATTTTTTGATTTATTTTGATTATTTTTGATTTTTTAAGGAAATCAAAAGCTGGCTGTCGCGAAATCAAAAATTTGATTTTTGATTTTCGGTAAAAAAATCAAAATTTTATGTAAAAATCAAAACTTGTCGAGCCCAGTGATGAGAGGAAATAAGACTTAAAATTTAAAAATTTTTCTTCCTTTTCAATGTCGGTCTGTATGCAGTGTAAATTTTGATGCTAAACCCCTGCATATTGTGGTTTTGGCAATGAAAAAAGCCTTTCTCAAAAAAGACTTTTTATACAATATATTTGTGTCAACTAACAACGAAGTCGGTTTTTTGATTTTTCAGTTTTGATTTTGCGACGAGTTTATTTTAACATAAAATCAAAAATAATCAAAAAAATCAAAAATAAAATCAAACTTTGATTTCGCGACGAAGTTTTGATTTTGCGAAAATCAAAATTCACAATTACTTTTTCTTAAAAAAACTTCTTCGAGCTACCTTTTTATTCTCTTTGCCAACATTAAGTTCTAACGCTGTATTAACTTTTGTTTCTTTCTCGGTAACAACTTTATTTTGCCCTATATTAGATTTTTTAAGATTCTTTACATCGCCAATACTTATGCTATTATCATTATTCGTTATATTTGTAATCAATGTTTGTTTTTCCTCGTTCAACTTTTCTCCATCCTCCAAGTAAATTTTTGATTTTATATTTAATGAAAATTTTTTAATTTTGTCATCCTTCATTTCCAAAATTCTTATCAAATCTTTGCCTTGATAATAAGTCAAGAATTCCTGTAGTTCTCTTTCGTTGTCAATAAGAACTAATCCAAAATCTATCTCACTAACATCAACCGTATTTCCTATATCATATTTAACAATTAAATTCTTTAATGTAAAATTGATTCTATCAATTGTTTTAGAAGGAAGATTTTCCATCAAAGATGCAACATTTACACGTCTTGGATCTGATGTTTCCATATTTTTAGTTTGTTCTTCATAAAAAAATTGATATAGATAGCTATTATTAAATAATGGCTTTTCCATTAGAAATTTGTAAACACAATTAAGTCTTTTTCGTTTATTAATTTCTTTTTTATCACCATCACTAATTTGAAATAAAACACTTTGATGAATAACATAATCAAAGCAATTCTTACATCTAACATCGCTCCAATTAAATCCTTCTTGTGTTCCCAGAATACTTGCAGTTTTATGTCCACATAAAGGACAGTTCTCAAAATCTTCCATAGTTTTTCTCCTTCTTCAAATTAACAGATAATTTCATTTTCGTCTAAATAGAATCTCAATTTTATTTAATTAGTCCATATTTTTGCATTGATTTGGCAAATAAAATAGCACTTTCAAATTGAAGATCTGGTTGCAATTTACTAATTTTCTCAATTACTTCATCAATGTCTAATCCTATTTCTTTCAACTCTTCTGAATGCTTCATAGGAATTTTAACTAAATGCATAAGTGATCTGTAAATATCGTTCAAATTTTTCATTGTAATTCTCCTTTTAGTAAATATTAATTTTGTTTTTTCTTTATTTTTCTAATAATTGGCTTTTTTATTTCTATCAGTAGTCTTGGATATTCTCCTTGCTCATATTCTACAACTCGCCCTATAAAATTATAGTTACTTCCAAACCTCTGATACCATTCTATTGCCATATCTTGTTTCAAAGAGCCAACCTTATCATTGTCAATATAGATAGACGTATTTTCTGGATACTTATCTGTTGGTTCATGTATTATTTCTACCTCGCTATCTATGTCAATTTCATAATCTTCATCAATATAGTTACTACATCCTCTAACTAATGTAGTTGCATATGTCCAATCTACTAATTCAAAACCTTCGGGAGGGGTATACAAAAAGTTTTCTTCGTTCAGTACTGAATTAGGTTTCTCATTGCGGAGTGTTGTTTCAACTTTTTCTATTTCATCATCAAATTGTTGAACTTCTGTTTTTTGCTTATTGTTCTCCATTTCGCTATGTATATTTTTATCTTCTTGTTCTTTTTTATCTTTATTGTACCAATCAACAAAAATAATTCCAGGAACAATAAAAACAAGTCCTGGTATAATTAAATAATAATTTTCAATTCCCACACAACAAAAAATAATTCCAATGATTGTCAATGAAATTGATATTATCTTTTTCTTTTTATCGCTCAAACCTTTAAACCATTTTCTCATAGTTGCACTCCTTTTGTAATTTGATTTTTTGATTTATTTTGATTTTTCTTCGAAATCAAAGTTTCTGTCGCGAAATCAAACTTTGATTTTTGATTTCTTTAAAATTTTGATTATTATATTAAAAATTCAAAATTCTACATTGCCAGAAAAGACATTAACTTTTCAACTTTTTCAAAATTTTATGCCTGTTTTTCCTCTCAACCCCGTATCCAGTGGCAAAACCGTTATCAAACCACTGCAAACAGTGTGCCAAAGTTTTTTCAAAAAAAGACTTTTTATACCATATATTTGTGTCAACTAACAACAAAGTCGAATTTTTGATCTTTCAGTTTTGATTTCGCGACGGCAATTTTTGGTCTAAAAAATCAAAAATAATCAAAATAATCAAAATAAAAATCAAACTTTGATTTTGCGATCGCGCTTTTGATTTTGCGAAAATCAAAAAATTACTTTGTTAATTCAGGATCAACATTTCCCGCTATCTTTTCAACAATTTTATCCAATACTACAAACGCTTGTCCATCAAATAACTTGGTAATTTTTATGTTTTGTTCATTTTCGCATTTTCTTAATTTTTGCTCACAGTTTTCATACATGTTTGGAAACGCATTATAATGTGGGCATATATTTAAATCACATAAACCAAGCCCAGAAAAATCTGTAATGCCAACATTATTCATTTCTGGAGTTAAATAGTTGCAAATTGAGAAATTTTTTCCTAACACCATAGAACCTGCGCTTCTACCTACTAAAACTCCGCCATTATCTAAAAACTGTCTAAAAATTGGTTCACTTTTGCTTTCTCTAATCCAATACATTAGTCTAACTGGATTGCCACCTTCTATAAATAATAAATCATAATTTAGCATAATCTTTGGATTTTCAACTTCCAAATCTATAAAATCAACGGTTTGAGCCGACATATTTAGAAATAATTTTTTATGTCTTTGAGGTCCATTTGCTTTCTCTTTTTCATCTTTTGCCGTAGTGATTATTCCTATTCTAAGATTCTTGTCCACTATGATATTAAAATATTCATATAATTCTTTACTATCAATTCCATCTGATGTTAAAATAATTTTACTCATATTCTCCACTCCCGTTTTTATTTTTTTTGATTTTCAAGAAATCAAACAATCACTGTCGTCAAATCAAAGGTTGATTTTTGATTTCTATAAAATTTTGATTATTTTATCAAAAAATCAAATCCCCACAATTCAGAAAAGACGCCACTTTCTTATTCCTTTCAAAATTTTTGTCTTATCTTTTCTTCCACCACTGTATCCAGTGTCAAAATCAATCAAACACCACTGCATGCAGTATGGTTTTGCCTTTCTTAAAAAAGACTTTTTATACAATATGTTTGGTGCGTCCATCAGGGCTCGAACCCGAAATCTAAGTTCCGAAGACTTATGTGATATCCATTTCACTATGGACGCAAATTCTTAATTAATTTATATTCTTCCTTGTCTGGCTAGCTGTAATACCGCTAAAATAGTTTTTTCAAATCTTTGAATAGTAAATTGTATTGGTTTCATTTTTATTATAAATTATTTCTCTTCTAAAATCAAGTTTTTATCTATCAGAATATACTTTTTTTAAAATTTAAGACTAATTAAAAGCATTTATGTAAGCTTGCCATAATACCTAAGAAAATCCCTTTGCACCTTTTATTAATTTTTTTCATAAATAAAACAGAGGGCTTTTAAATGTATAATGATGAACAACTTTTAAGCATAAATGATTATGAAAATCTTGCTAAAGCATATTCTTCTGCCTTGAAAAGCAAAGGATTTATGATTGTTCAGGTTGATAATGAAGAAAATAGAATTTTGCTTAATGAGGTTTTTAATAATATCTACAATATTAAATCCTATCTTTTTTGTCTAGGAGGTTTTTTAAACACAAGCAAATTTTATTCTTTGAATGAACGCCAGCTTAAAAAATTATCTATATTATTTGACCACGATGGAAAAGATTTCAAAGTCAGTCCTCCTCGTGATAAAACAAAATGCCTGCTAAAGTTTCTTTCAACAGAATGTCAATTAATAAAAAACTTGATCGTTCTTAGCGAACGAACAAGTTATGAAAGTCAACTTCGTGATATGATAAATGCGCGTTTAAACTTACTCAGTGAAATTCTAAGCATTTAATTTATTAATTTAAAAAACTATTTCATAAATTCGATAGTTTTAGGAACAGCCTCTTCTATATATCTTCTAAGAGTAACAAAATACTTTTGTTCAAAAGGTTGATAATCATCTTCAAGCTTTACAAGATTTACTGGGTATGCTTTTAAAAATTCTTTAACTAAAACTTTGCAGAGATTTTTTGCAACGACATAGAGTTCGTTTGAATCATCTATGTCATTTTTATATTTTATTGTTTCATAATCTTCACAATCAATAATCTTTTTACAAGCCAAATTAATCAAAAATTGAAGTTTTTCAATTGCAAGTTCGTTGCCCCTTGCAGCTGCCACCATTTCCCAATTAATATATCTTAAATAGTTTTCAGGAACCAAACCCGAAACTCCGTTTTTATAGTAATAAGCAAGCACGTCCATCGCAATGGCATCTTCATTTGCCGCTCTCTCCTTCAATTCTTCAAACTTATCAAGAAAAAGATCTTCATCTTTAAGTCTGCTATCATTTAGGTCTTTTCGAATTTCCATAAATTTCTCAAGAGCCTCATTATAAGGCACAAAAGGCTTCCTTCTAATTCTATCCATAAATTTCCTCCGAGTTTATAAATTTAGTATAAACTTTATTTTCAAAAAAAACAAACAAAATCAAAAACATAATTATAAAACTGAATATTTTTATATTTTGAAAATATTTTAAGATTTAAGCAATAATTTTGTAGAAAAACATAAAAATTGCAAAAAATTTCAATTTTTTTAATTATTTTTATTATTTTATTTAAAATTTTGTATTTTCAACAACTTTCTTTCTTGTTTGACTTTTCAAAATCTTCAATCTTTTTTTGGTTTTTTGCAAAATATTTCTTATAAGCCTTTTTGCAATATCTTTTGTGTTTTTCCTCTTCTACTTCGTTTGGAATGCCAAAATTATATGCACCATTGACCTTCCATTTTTCAAACCATCCAATCTTAATTGCATTTTTAGGACAATGGAAAGAGCATCTCATACACATCAAACAATTTTTGCCAAACTTAAATTCCCCATCTTCGATTGTGATATTGTGAGTAGGACATCTTTTAACGCACAACTGACAACTGATACATTTGTCATTGACTTTATATCGTTTTCCATTCACTCTTCCGCCCCAATGTTCAATTCTAAAGATCCAAGCCAATAATCTTCCAAAAGGAACATATTTTAGTTTAGATTTTTTTCCATCTACGATTTCCTTGCAATCAATTGGAATAACCTTTTCAGCTGTGTTCCACATCTTGTATGCCATATTATCAGTATGTCGGAAAATAATGTTGTATGGCATGCAATAATGATATTCATTATTAAGAATAAAACCTTTTTTCTTTAATATCGATTTTATTTTCACAGATGAAATATTATTTAACGCAAGAGGTTCTCCTGAAGTTTTAATAATAAATAGCGGCTTCTTAGCGCTTTTCTTGTTTTCAAGTTTATTTAAGCTTTTAGTAAATTTTATTACATTTGATGGTGCATTGAAAGCATGAACAGGATAGGCAATGCCTAGCATATCAAACTCGTTTAAATTTTCCTTAAACTCGCCATCATCTATGTTGTGTAATTTCACTTCACAGTTCATTCCTTGCAAACTCTGGCAAGCCTTTTCCACCACCTTCTTAGTGTTTCCTGTTCCTGAAAAATAACAAATCAAAATTTTCTTCATAAGTTTTTCATCCTTGCTGTAAAATTTTCATCTAAATAGTAATATTTATCTTCATTTTTAACATGGCTATCATACCAAATTTGAGAATATATTTTGTCTGTTTTTGCAAGACGATCAAATTCCCAGACATTGTCAAAATAGGTATTGTTAACCCAATGGCCAGCTTTCAAAATTGAATATGCTCTGGCTTCAAATTTTTGACCGTCACTGTTGCACCATTCAAGTTTTTGATATATATTATCAAAATTTTTTGAAAGAAGTTTTCCTCCATGCAAAGCTGCAACGTTCTTTAAATCCTCAAGAGTGACATCTTCTTTTGAAATATCAAAGCCATAGTCAATCATATTGGCTTTTTCTTTTGTTTTAAGTAAAAGATAATCAAGCTCTCTACCATTTTCATCTTTACCGTCAATCAATAAATTAAACTCTTTCCAGTCATTTGATATTTTTTGATAACTTTCTTTTCCACCAAAATATGCAAAAAGTTTTGGTTGGTCATCATGATCAAACCAATATTTCACAGAATTTGGATTTTTAAAAAGTCTCTTTATTGCAATTTTTTTTATTAATGATTTTGGCACAATCTTACCTAATTTAAAATAGCGGTGACTTTTTGCAAAATGCGCCCAAAAATCTTCAGCTTTTTGAGTTTGATAATGAAACAAATTATCAAGCTTTTCACCATCATAGAACCACACTCCATGAAAATTTCTTGTTGCATTAAAGTTTGGCTCAAAGAAATCCTTTGCACTGCCTCCTATAATTTTAAAACCATCATTAAGAGTATCATAACCTGTGAGACAATTTTCAGTGCCACCACCAATATTAAAGCATCTTTTCCAAAACGTTTTGCTCAGATCTTTGCTTGCGTCCTCTTTTAAAATATTTGCAATAAGTCTGCCAGAATCTTCTGCAGTCACCCATTCAAGAGGAGCATTGAAGCAGGTATGAAACATAAGTCCGTCACTCATATTATCACTTAGCATGTTTTTATGAAGCATTGCAGACTGTCTCAAAACTACCCAATTTTCAATATCGCTTTCAAGCACGCAAAATTCCCCACGCAATTTGGTGGCAGAATAAATGTCAAAAGGACTTACAAGCAGAGGATCTCCAACCTGAGCCCAAGGATGCAATGAATTTCTATTTCCATACAATGCAACGGTAGATGTGTGGATGAGCTTAGGTTGATTTTTCTTTATTTTTTCAATAACACCAACAAGAGTTTTAACTCCAATTTCATTACACTCTACTGCTTTTTCAGGATATTTGTCTGAATGAGGAGGAATAACTGCTGCTAAGTTGATCACATAATCAGCTTTATCGACAAGCTTTTCACATGCATTTTTGTCTGCCAAATTTCCGCAAATCACCTCAATCTTATTTCTGTCTTTTTTATGCCTTTTAAAAATTTTCTTTGTATGTTTATCATCTTCCAAAACAAGCACCTTCAGCTTTTCAACCTCTTCGATTTTTAAAAGTTCATCTACAGTCGCCTGTCCCATATTGCCAGTCGCACCAGTAAGTGCAATTTTCATTTTTCCCTCCCAAATAAATTCATTTTAAATATTATATTTTTAAATATGTAAAAATATTTTTTGATTTCAACAACTCTTTTTTTATCGCAAAAACAGAGGTTATTTTAAAAACTTTCACTTTTTCATAGACAAGATTTTTCTATATATTTCTCCCCAATTATGCACTTCAAGGACATTTTTATTGTGACACGGCCTTGCCCATATATCTCGAAAATAGAGGCATTTTATGCCTGCACTTGAAATTTTTTCGATATGATTAATACAGTCATCAATCATGACATCAATTTTTTCTTCTTGGCAAACTTTTAGTTTATCAGTGGAAACAAAATGAAAGCCATCAAATTCCAAGCCATGCTCTTTCAGTCTTTTAATCGAAATATCAATCTCTTGTTGAGAGATACAGCCTCTTGCAGTAATTAATATAAGCTCATTCCCCTCACTTTTAAGCTTTTTTATTATCTCAATTGCATTGTCCATAATAGGTGAATGCATTTGAATGTAATAAAAATATGTTTCAATAAATTCGTTTGCCAGCTCTTCACTCCATCCATAAGAATAACAAACATCGGGAGAGTCTGGGAATTTTTGTCCACTCCCTCCGTTCTTCATATCAAATATTTCACCATAGGTTCTATACAATCTTTCACTATTAAAAATTACGCCATCTAGGTCTATTCCTATTCTCATATCAATTTTTCCTTCAAGTAATAAAAATTTATATCAATTCAATTTCAAAAATTACAACACCATACTTTTCAACTCGCTCATGGTCATAGATAGAATAATATGTATTTATTATTTCTTGCTTTGTTGAATCTTGAAATCCCAATTTGGATTTATCAAGTTTCTCAGCCATTTCTTCAAAGTCTTTAAAAAAAATTTTATTTATAATTTTTGCTTCAACTTTTTCATCTTGTTTTGGCTCTTTTATGAATATTATTTTATCACCAATATTAAACAGCTGTCTTTTTTCATCATTCAACCTGCCTTCATATGTTTTAAAACCATTTGCAATCAAATCAAAATATTGCGATTTAAGTTTAAGTGAATGTAGTTTATTCATTTTTTTCTCCAAGTTTATTATATCAAAATCTTAATTTCCAGTCAAATAAAAATTACAAACAAAAAAGACGTAAATTATTTACGCCCAAGTTATTTTGAAACTGATAAAATTAAATTAAAAGACTAAAAAGTTGAAACTTAAAAATTTATAAAATTTTGACCTGTCCTAAAAAGAAAGTCTTTAGTCAAAACATGATAAGCTTGCACTTCACCCATTCCGCCAAGTCTGACTGTAGATAGTTTTTCATAACCAACATTATCTAATAGTTTCATAGCACTGTAAGTCGCATCAGAAAGCTTTTCACAAAGACTATTTTGACACCTTGCACATACTATTTCTCCTATATCAAAATTAAAAAACTTGTGTTCCAATTCCCGTCCACAAGAAGAGCATTTATCAGATAAAAAACCATAACCCATATTTTTCAAAATTGAAAGCATAAATTTATCAAAAACATAATATTTTCTGACATTTTCATAACATAATGTTTTGATTGCCTTTATAATTTCGATAAAAAGAGTTGGATTTGATTCATTTGTGGCAATCTTGTTTGCGATATCTATCACTGCACAAGCTTCATAATATTTGTCAATGTCTTTCGATAAGTCATAGAAATTGTCAATTATGTCGACTGCAGTGATTACATTTGTCTTGCCTTCTTCAATACAATATTCACCAAACGTGAAAATTTCTTTTGCAGCCTTGAGTTTTGCCTTTTCACCTCGCACGCCTTTCATCGAAACAACGATTTTGCCTTTTTCTAATGTGAAAAGTGAAATAAGCTTGTCCTTTTCTTTTATATTTATCCCGCTTAAAACTATAGCCTTAACTTTTGTTGATGCCATCTTCTATAATTCCAATTCTCCTTCTTCCTCTGCTAAGAGAAGTAAATCATAATTTTTTGAAGCTTCAATCAGCCCCCGAGCATCTTCGATATCACCAGTAAAACTGAAAATTTCCCACCATTCAAGCATATTCTCTCTTGCAGTAGCTAGATTTACCTCCATGATTTCTCCCTCCCTTGTAAATATAGTATATACCAAAATCTTTAAAACACACAAACTTTTTTGATAAAATTATTACAACTTTGTCGAGTTTTTTTGGCTTGTCTATTTTTAGTTTATGCAAAATAACAAGAAAAAATGCTTAAATTTGATTATTTTGTTAAAAAAATTTTTTCAATGGCAAAAAAAGTTGCTTTTCCGCATTTGTTTCTTATTAAAAATTTTAATCCATTATTAAATTTTGAGTGCAAACGGAAAAGACCTTCGCTTTTAAATGGGTAATCTTACCATTCTTTGCAAACTTTTAAGTTTTTTCCGCCACTCAAATAAAAATTTAACTTAAAAAATTTTTAAACTTCTTTTTCTAAAAGCAAAGTTTGAATCAATTAAACAAATCAGGCAAAACAATAACGTTTGGTGAAGCATTGTTGAAAAGGGAAATAAATATATTTCCGCATGTAAAAATTGGCTCTGGATAATTTCGGCCAGTAAAACATTGGTTAAAATTTAAATTGCAAGGCATAATTTCCTCCTTTTTTGCCACCCCCACGATATCATTATATTATTTAAAAATTTGCGGTGACAAAATTGAGAATTTATTTGATTTTTATATTAAATTATTATACAATAAATTATCAAATATTAAGGAGGAATATAAAAGTATATGAAAAAGTTTTTTAAAGATTTTAAAGCCTTTATCAGTCGTGGCAATATTATTGATATGGCTGTCGGTGTGATTATAGGCGGTGCTTTCAGCACTATTGTCAAAGCCCTGACTGACAAAATAATTATGCCTATTATAAATTGGCTGTTGGCTCTTGGCGGAAGTGGGCTTGATGCTGCTTATACCTTTCTTAAAAAGGCATATGAAATTGATCCAACTACTGGACTTGCAACAGATGTAATCGATTTAAGCAAAAGTATTTACATCGATTGGGGTGCTTTCATCACTGCAATCATCGATTTCTTGCTTATCGCGTTTGTGCTTTTTATGATTCTAAAGGCAGTCATGAAAAGTTCTGCACTACTTAGAGAGGCAAGCGACAAAGCAAAACAAGGCAGACTTACAAAAGAGCAAAAGCAAGAACTTAAATCACTTGGAATAAATAAAAAAGACAAAGAAGCTGTTGCTCTTTATCTTGAGGGAAAGAGACAAGAAGAAGAAAAGGCAAAACTTGAAGCAGATGAAAAAGCAAAGGCAGAAGAGGAAGAAAAAATGAAAAATTCAACCGAATATCTCTTAAAAGAAATAAGAGATCTGCTAAAAGAGAATAAAGAACTTAGACAGGCTCAAATGCAACAACAAGAAAATACAATAATCGAGAATTAAAATTTTCTAAAGATTAAAATAATATTCTTATCAAGTTAAAAAAAAGTCCAGCAAATTCTGGACTTTTTTTCTTATAATTTCTATAAAAATTTTACTGTCTTGCAGATTTTTTCTTTTTTATTAAAAGAACAGAAACACCAGCAACAACTATTACTGCAGCAACTATTGATACAATCATGATAATTTTAACATTTGAGTTGCTGACAGGTAAACCATCAGTATCATAATCATATATTTCAACTTTGCCTTCTGTAGAAACCACTACTTTTACAGTGTCAACAATATTATTTGCTTCAAAACGCTCTGCAGCTTCTTCAGCAATATATTGAATAGTCAATTCATTATTGAATTTTAAATCGTCATAAGAGATTTCAAGTTTTCCGTCAACTACTCTATCAGTGATGTTTTCACCATTTAAGGAAACATTATAAAGCTTATAGCCTTCGTCAGGATTGATGGTGTAAGTGTAACTGCCGCCTTCTTCAATTTGTCTGATTTTTCCATCTTCCATCGTAAGCTTTCCGCCTTTGCCATCAATTGAAGCGTAAATAGATTTATCTTCAACTTTGTTGGTTGGGACTACAGCCACCATGTATGGAGAGAAACTTGTTACAGTAGCTACAATTCCAAATTTAGTGACAACACATGGAACTTCTTCAATTTGATATTCATCACCACCTAAATGTTTGCGGTGGAATAGCTTAAATGTAACACCTTCATCTTTTGGACCATAACCTTCAGGAAAACCAAGTGCTATCTTTACATAGCTTCCATCAGGAATTTTCTTATATTTTCCGCAAATTTGCAAATTAATATCAAAAGTTTGACTTGACTTAATGTCTTTTTTATCTATGTTTATAGAATCAGCATCTTCGATTTCATTCAACATTGAATTTTCAACTTCTTTTGAAACTTTATCAACAACAAGCATCATTTGACTTCTTAAAGTATCATTGAAGGTGTTGTTGTTTTCTTCATCTTTAAAATTATTTTCAGACAAGTCTGAATTGTCAACCAAAACAGGTTGAGCACAGCAGTCTACCCATAATCTACCGTCTCCAAATACTAGTGGGCAAGCCATATAAAAACGACTAAAGCTATAATAAGCATAATTTGGAGCTTTATCTGAAGTAGTTCTTACAAAATCTCCATTTATTTTCTTATCAACAATTTTAGCAGATCCTACATTATTGAACATAAAGATATAGCTTTCCATATTATGTTCATACATAAGACTTGGCTTAAACTTAAATTCTAATGTATTCATCACTCCATTTTCATCAGCAGTTAAGTGAACATATTTTCCGTCTGAGAATGGAACAAAAATTGCATACTGTCTAGTGTTTTCATGGTCTGATTTATAATCTATTCCTATAGGTTTAGTTTTATCAAGTATATGAAGTGGTTCATCATAAACTATTTTAAAAGGAATAGCATTTTTGTCTGACACAATTGCACTTGAAGATGACCCAGCCATATTATCGTTTATAATCACGCCAGCGCCCACATTTGGATAAGTCTTAGAATTTACAATATATGGAGGAGCAGTATAAGTTCCATATGCTTGATTTACAAACAATTGACTTTTAATCACTAAATGTTCTTCAACCAAATCATCATCACTATAATAGATATTTCCAGTGATTATTGAATCTGTATCGGGTTCTAGATCTTTGATTATTGCATATTGAGAATGAGAAATATTTTGATTTACATATATAGAAGTACATCCTTCTTTATCTTCAAAACCTGAATTTTCATACAAAGTAGAATTGTAAACATCTTGCCATTTAGTCCATTTGATTTCGCCATCCTTCATATATTGAGAACGAGCAATCATACGCATTCCGTCTTGAGACAATAATTCACTTGAGTTTTTGCCATTATAACTTAAATATTCATAAACATTATAAGCATCTAAATCAATATTATAAATGTGTTCGCTTTTATAACTCAAACCAAAAGATTCTATTTCACGATCCAATATTTCAGGATTATTTGCTTCGTTGTAACTGATACTTGAAAGTGCAGGATATGTTAATTCATAACCAGAAGAAGAAACTACTCCATCAGGAATATGTTCACGTGCTTCTGAAATTGAATCAAGGGCAGAGTATTTGTTTTTATTTGCACTTAAACTATTCCATGTGGTATCAAAAGCAAACCATTCTCCAACTTTTTCTTCCACACTTTTTGAATTTCTTTGTTGATCAGCAGTTTCTTTTTCTGCAGTTTCCAACCAAACATAGTTCCAAGAATGACCAACATTGTTGCCAGTATTGTTACCGCTATCGTCTTTGCCTTTGCTATATCCACTTACCATAACGCATGGAATATCTAAATAGTCCATGATTACTTTATAAGCAGATGAATAACCTGCACAAACAGCCTTGTTGTAAACAAGTGCACCATATGATGAAAATGTCATATTTGAAATCAAAACGTTTTGACCATTTATTGCATCGTTTAATGTGCCAAAATCATATTCAACGTTGTTTGCAATTTCTTCATTAACTGCTTTTGCCAATTTTAAATCAAACCCTTGACTACTCTCATCAAGATTAGCAGATTGTGTTGCTTTTTCGGCAATTTCTTCAACTTTATTGTTGAAATTGATAATTGCATTTTGAACTTCTGATTCTGTTTTAAATGTTTTATCACGATAAACATTTGCCTCTCTACCAGTATCGATGTATGCAGAATAAACACCGTTTGAATATCCAGCACTTATGGTAAGTTTATACATATCAATATAAAACAGCTCTGGATGGTCCATTAAGAAAGAATCACGAGCAGCACTAAATGCTTTTGGTATTTCAAGGTTGCCATCTCTGACCCAACTTTTTATTTGAGCTGAAGATATAACATCGCTAAGCTCATAAGAAACTTTGCCTTTGATAAAATCGCCAGCATCATTTAAATTGTCTAAAATTTTATAAAATTTTTTGGCTAAAGTATATTCTACCCTGTCTCCCTTGCTGTCAGTTGTTGTCAAGTTGTTGTAGAAATATTTTTTGCCATCTACTTTTCCAGCATTCACATTATCAGTTTCTACTAAAGCATTTGAATTAAATTTTAAAAATGCTGTGCCAAAAACTAGAGTAAAAATTGAAAATAATGCTATAAAAAGTAAAAGAAAATGCTTTTTTATTGAAGTCATTATTACCTCCCTACATTGACTTTTTTATGTATAACAAAATCCAATAAGATAAAGTTATCATGTAAATAATATAAATTAAATAATAAATTTTGTCAATAGTTTGACAGTATAAAAATAATTTTTAACGTAGTATTGTATAAATATATAAGCGAAAAAGTAAGAATTAGTGCTAATCTTTTAATTTTTATTTTAATATAACGGCTTTTTAAGCATATTTTGAGTAAAATAAGTGCATAAATGGAATAAAAAAATTTAAATTATTTTGAAATAAAAAATAAAAATTATCTAATGGCCTATTTAGTATAGTTGTGCCTTTTTTGTTCCTAAAAAAATTAATATCACAAAATATACAATATATAGTATATAATTAAAAAACACACCATATATAGTGGTGTGTTTTTGCAATGGTGGAAGTTATAGGGCTCGAACCTATGACCCTCTGCTTGTAAGGCAGATGCTCTCCCAGCTGAGCTAAACTTCCATTGCCTTATTAATATATCAAACTTTAATTTATTTGTCAACTCTTTTTTCAAAAAAAATTAAAAAATCTGTTTTTATTATAAATGTTTTCTGCTTTTTAAATTACACGGTCTGATAACTTTTAGATTAAATAAAAAAAACACATTGAGAAATCAATGTGTTTTTTTATCAAGTATCATAGAAAACTTATTTTTTAGATTTTGAATCGTTGTTGTCTTTTGGTTTGTTTTCTTTCATGATATTTGCAAGATTTGTAAAGCTTGCATTGTTTGCTCTCTTAACTTCATCATTGCTCTTGATGAGTTTTTCAAGAAGCTTATTAGTCTGACTGCTAATTTCAGCTTGTTTATTTGCACTTGCTTTAGCTTGTGCAGCATTTTCTTTGGCAAGATTATCACCAGTAAACTTCTTGGTAGTCATTGTCATAGAATCCTTGAAGATATCTTTCATTCCGCTGATCATCTTGTCGATACCTGCTGTCTGCCCCATCTTCATCGTAGTCTTAAGGAATGCATCACCCATAGACTTTCCTGCAGCCTTAGCATCAAAGAACTTATCAAGTCCTTTCATAGTGCCATTCTTAATAAATGCACCAGTTGCATTTAGACGACCTCTGAACTCCAAACTCTTATTTTTTGCATGCAATGCTTTTTCTTCATCAGAATAATTAGTTTTACTATATTTAGTAGTCCCTTTTTCTTTCACATATTTAAGCTCAGTCTTACCATCTTTACCAACAATAGTTTTTGCTCGAGCTTTTTCTGCACGTTTATATTGTTTGTATTCTTTATCAATTCTTTTATCTTCTTTGGACATAAAGAGACCACCATCTCTGCTATTCTTCTTGTAAGCATCAACATTATCTTTTTGCTGTTGACTAAGATTTTTATAAACTGATTTACCATCTGCACCTTTAGTAGTTTTCAACTCATTTTCAACAGCAGCCCTAACCATGCTTTCTCTTTCTTCTTTAGACTTGCCAGCCGCTTTTGCATCTTTGTTGGTTTGTCTTGCAACTCTTGCAATGTTTTCTTTTTGATCTTTAGATAAATTATTGTCTCCCTGTAAACTTGTGAAATTGTTATTAATTCCAGCTTGCGCAATTTTATCAATTTCATTGTCAAGAACATGAGCATCTTTGAAATTTTTATCTAATTTGCTGCTATCTAATTTGCCATCAGCACCTTCAAAAGCATCCAAAGCTTTTTTATCACGATGTTCAGTAACTTTTCTGGAAATAGATTTAACACCAACTCCAGCCAGTCTTCCTGGAACCATGCCCGCTCTGATTGCACCAGCTCCAATAGTTGCAGCTGTCCCAAAGCCTGTTTTGACAGTGCTTGCGACTTGAGCTTTGTATTTATCACCTTCGCTGGCAGCATCCGCGCCTCCAACAAAGCCACTTGCAAGAGCGATGATGTCTTTTGTCATAAGCAGACCGACTATTAAGATTATCATATTTATCAATGCGTCAATGACGCCCATTCCTGGTCCAAACCATGATATATTTTGGACTAGCGGCAACACAATCATCAACAGGTTGAATCCGACAACCATACCATAGGCCATCAAAATCTGTTTCATAAATTCGCCGCCCCACGACTTGAATGCTTTAAAACTATCAAGTGGTGCTATTGAAAGCACAGGAGGATATAACAAGAATAATACTGCACCCTTTATAAGTCTTGACATTAGACCGATAATGATTGACAACATAAGTCCCAAAACAGATGCACCGCCACCAAAGGCAACAATAAACTGGAATTTCCATAGGTCATAGAACATCCAAACAAGAGGAACATTGTATTTTGAGAATGAAGAAATAAATCCCGTCACACCAAATCCACCAAGAAAATCTGTTGACTTATAATATCTGACGTCTTCGAAAGTATCTTGCAAATCACTTATCTTTAATCTACTTTTCAAACCAATATTATTTGAGAATGCAAAATCAACTTGATAGGCAACATATTCTTGTCTTTCTTCGGTAGAACTTAATTTATCAAATTCGGGACAAGATTGACCAAAAATTTCTGTTGCTTGAGCTTGTTGTAGTGTGATCTCAAAATTTCTTGTTCGGTTTGAAGAATATGACGCCGCATTAAAAAGCATTCCGCCAAAGGTCTGTGAGGTTGTAGGAGTCCCTGCACCAAAGAAATCATACCTCGTGTAAGATTTTTTTCCACCAGAGCCTGGAATTTCTTGTGACACAAAGTGATTTTGCACAACATTGTTTCCATATATTCCTACAATTTTTTCTGCACTTGTGCCTGAAGTAATATTATCAAGAGTCCTTAATATAAGACCTGAAAGTTGAAGTCCAATCACCACAACCACTGGCAATATCGCATAGGTAAGAACTGACTTTATTGCAGTGTAAATATATTTCCAAGGATTGGTATTTTGATATTCTTCACTGTAATGTGATTTTATTATTGCAACCATTGTTGTCACTGCAAGCACAATGAGAGCAAATATTGATAATGAAATAAAAACTGTATTCAAAGCTTTATAAGCGACAGAACTGTCACCAATGCCTAAAATTCCATAAATAAACTCAGTAAGAGGATCTTGTCCGAACACGGCTTTATCAACAACTGTGCCATTTGCATCACTGCTGACAGATTTTGTCCAATATATATCAAGTCCAGCAAGCTTTCGGATCATGCATTGAAGGGCATCTATTCCACTTGTAAAGGCGGCAAAAAAGAAATAGACCACTCTAGGAATATTATCGAGTAATGAGATAACCCAATCAAAAAAACCTAATAAAAGCGAATGATTATTCAAGTTTTCCTCCTTTTAGTGCATAAGTCACTGCTTAAATTACACCAGTCAAGAAATTTGCCAAACTTAACCCTTGTTATACTATTTATCATTTTCATTATAACAAATAAAAATACAAAAAACAAGAAAAAGTCAGAAATTCAATCAAATATTTTCAAATAAATTTCTATAAACTGCTCTAAAGTGAATTGTTCAGGTCTTTTTGCAAGTATCTCTGGACTAAGGACAGACAAACTTTCTTTTGACAGCCCACTTTGAAGGAGATTGTTTTTTAAAGTTTTTCTACGCATTGCAAATGCCGAACAGATAAACTTTGAAAATTTTTTTTCATCAATGGCTGCGTTTCTATCCTTATCGACTATTATTGTTACGATTGCAGAGTCAACATTTGGCTGAGGATAGAAAAGTTTTCTTGATACAATTCTTTTAATTTCAGCACTTCCATAAAAACTTGTCAAGACAGACAAAACACCATAATTTTTATCACCTGCCCTCGCAACAATCCGCTCTGCAACCTCTTTTTGCACCATAATGGTCAGTGATTTAAGTTTATCAGATTTTAAAAATTTGAAGATAATAGGTGATGTAATATAGTATGGCAGATTGGCTATCAATTTATAACTTCCAGTAAAGACATTTTCAATTTGGTCAAGCGAAAACTTCATCACATCGCCAAATACAAATTCTACATTTTCAAGTTTAAGTGACAAAAGCTGTTCTTTAAGGTCTCTATCAATTTCATAGCTGACAACCCTTTTTGCATTTTTAGAGAGAGCGGAGGTCAAGCTTCCCATACCTGCACCTATTTCTAAAACTTCATCCTCTTTTTCCACATTTGCGTCAGAGCAAATTGCAATAAGTAAATTTTTATCTGATATAAAGTTTTGACCAAATTTTTTCTTAAAATTGTGTTGTATCATAATTTAAAAAGCTCCTTCGCATTTTGAGTTGTTTGTTTTATCACTTTTTCAAGATCCTCACCCTTAATCTTAGCAAGATTTTCTGCAATGGTTGGAATATAACAAGGACTGTTTTTCTTTCCTCTATAAGGATGTGGGGTAAGATATGGACAATCTGTTTCAAGCAAAATTCTTTCAATCGGAATTTCTCTCAAGGTCTTTTGAAGTGATGTTGCATTTTTAAAGGTTGAAACACCGCCCACAGAGATATACAGACCAAGCTTTAAAAGTTCTTTAGACATTTCAAGACTGCCACTAAAGCAGTGCATTGTTCCACCAAAATTTAATAGATGTCTGTTTGCTTTTAATATTTCCAGCATATCGCCAATTGCTTCTCTACAATGAATAACTACAGGAAGATGAAGGGTATTTGCAAGATTTAATTGATAGATAAATCCCTCTATTTGTTTCTCTTTTGATGGCATGTTGCCAATGTATTGAAGTCCTATTTCACCTATTGCAACTACCTTTTCATTTTGTGCAAGTTTTTCAAGCTCAGTCTTTGCCTTATCGTCAAGTTCTAAAATATTTTCTGGGTAAACTCCAACAGACGCATAAATCCCTTCATTTTTCTTTGCAAGTTTAAGAGCCTCGATAGAAGAATAAATATTGAAACCTGAAGTAATAATTTTTTCAATTCCAAGTTGTCTACTTTTTTCAATTATTACTACCCTATCTTCATCGAAAGCTTTGTCAGTCAGGTGTGCATGAGTGTCAACAAAACCTATTAGTTTATTAGTGCTGGTATTTTCATTCTCCATTATTGTCCCCTTAAGCTAATACTTCTTTTCTATATATTGTGCATAAAATAAGTACAAAAGTCAATTTTTTAAGCACATTAAATTTTCGTTTTTATGGACAAGCTATTCTAATTGATAGAATTTATGAATAAATTATTTTATGAATTTAATTTGGCTGCTAATGGTGGTTTTATCAATTTGTTTTTTGGTTTTCAGCAATCCTTCGCTTATGCTCAGCACGATGATTGGTGCTTCTTCTGACGCACTTAAGCTTGCGGTGGAGCTTTGCGGTGTTTATATGGTCTGGCTTGGAATTTTGGAGATTGTTGAAGAAAGTGGATTAAGCCAAAAACTTGCCAAACTTCTACATCCACTAATCAAATGGCTTTTTAAAATCGATGACGAAGAAACCGAAAAAATGATTGCACTCAACATGTCAGCAAATATGCTTGGACTTGGCAATGCTGCCACGCCAATGGGCATAGCTGCAATGAAACGACTGGACGACGGTAGCGGAGTTGCCACCCATGCTGTGATTATGCTTATTGTCTTAAATGCAACATCAATACAACTTCTTCCTTCTACTATTATAGGCTTGCGGGCAAGTGCAGGTTCTGCCACGCCAGCTGATATCATTTTGCCCACACTTATCTCCACAATTTGCACCTGCATAGTAGGCGTTTTTTTAGTAAAAATCTGCGGAAGAATAAGAGAAAAACTGAAACATAAAAAAACAGCTATTAGAATAAAAAATAATGGAGGAAGAAAATGAGTGCATATATTCTTCCCATCATCTTTGTAGCCCTCTTTTGTTATTCAAAATATAAAAAAATCAATACTTATTCTACCTTTGTCAAAGGCGGGAAAAAAGCAATTCCTCTTGTAATTGATATCTTTCCATATATCGCGACAATAATGATTGCGGTTGCACTTTTGCGTGTAAGTGGAATAACAATACTTCTTGCCAAATTTTTTTCGCCTATTTTTACATTTCTTGGTGTCCCAAGCCAGCTTATTGAACTTGTTTTGCTTCGACCTTTCACAGGCTCAGGCAGTTTTGCACTTTTAAATGATGTGCTTATAGAATATGGGGCGGATAGTTATATTTCACGATGTGCTTGTGTGATATTAGGCTGCAGTGAAACAATCTTTTATGTGACTGCGGTTTACACATCACAAACAAAAGTCAAACGTCTTTTGTATGCAATTCCTATCGCACTGATTGCCACAGTAGTAGGGTCAGTTGTCGCTTGTTTAATTTGCAAAATTATTTAACTAGTCATGTTTGTCATGCTCAATAACTGAGATATTTGCACAAATTGTCGAAAAGAGATGTTTTAATTTTTTTAAATCATCCTTGCAATATTTTTCATTCAAACAAATAGCTATACTGCCTGCCAAAGTGACAATCTCAGGGCCTGTCAAACATATTTTGGCAGTCTTATTGCAATTTTTGTCTTTTTTACTTTCAAAGCTATCATCTTTTATCATAAAATTATTTATGAAATATACTGCTCAAATTGTTCTTTTTACAAAGAAGAAATATTTTGTTGAATTTTTATGTTCAAAAAAAATCACAAGCAGAAGTTTGTGATTTTTTTATTTATATCTATAAAAGAAAGCTTAAAACTTTACATTAAGTCTATTTTTGACTTCTTCTTCACCCAAAATTTCCATAATAGTAAATAGGGTTGGAGAATCCTTTTCGCCAGTAATAGCTAGGCGTATAAATTCACATGCTTTTGCAATATTGCCCTTATATTCGTTTGGATTTGCCTTGTAAAGTTTGTTGTCAGTGGCATATCCCAGTTTTCCTGCAAGGATTTTTACTGATTCAAACCATTCTTCATTTGATGATGGCATTTTGAAATTTTTTCTATATTCGCTCAAAAATTCTTCTGCCTTTTCTCTATCTTCATCATCTATATTAAACTTAACAGGTCTATCAAAAAAATAATGGAATTTGTCTTTCATCATTGCATAATTAAAAATATCCTTTCTTGGCTTTGTTTTTCCATCTCTGTCCATTTGGCAGACACGGACAAATTTTTCTCTATCATTTTCAAGCACTTTTGCAAGAGACTCATCATAGACCTTTGCCCATTCAAGCCAATAGTTGAAAAGCTTTTCTCCGCTAATAAGAGAAATTACATTTTTTGAAATATCGTTCAGCTTGACAAGGTCAAATATAGGTGCAACTGTTGTGATTTGGGAAGGCTTAAACTTAAATTCCTTCCAGCTTTTTTCTGGATTATTCTTCCTCCAAATTTCAAATCCTGAATTTATCATATTTAAAAGATATTCAAAAACCGCTTCTTTTGGATATCCATTCTCCACAAAAAACATCATATTTGATTCTGGGTCATACCTCTTTGAAATTTTACGACGATTGCCAAGCTCATTTAGTTTATATATAAGAGGATTGTGACAGTATTGAATTTGCTTGAAACCAAGTGCCTCAAAAAGTTCTATATGAGCAGGAGTTGATGCAATATACTCCTCTCCTCTCACAACTATAGTTGTGCCCATCAAAGTATCATCTATGGCATGAGCGAAAGGATATGGAGGTGTGCCATCACTCTTTAAGATTACAAAATCTTTTGCATTGGCTTTGGCTTCAAGTTCTCCTTTTATAAGGTCATTAAACTTGATTCTTTCATTGCCCTGATTTTTTGTTTTTAATCTAATTGCAAAACTTTCGCCATTGTCGATATGTTTTTTTATTTCTTCATAGCTCAAATTTCTGCAAGGGTCATATTCTTTTTCATCATCTTCCACAAATTTTGTTTCTCTCAACTTTAAAACATCTTCCTTGCCCTCTGTTTTTTTGCAAAAACAAGGAAAAGCCTTACCTTCGCTTACCAATTTTTTGGCAAAAGCTTTGTAAATTTCCACCCTCTGACTTTGCACATAAGGGCCATAATCCCCCTTATCCGCCCCATCCAAAGTTTGGTATTCATCAAATTTCATATCAAAATTATCAAGCACATCATAAAGCACCTTTTTTGCCTCAACCTTTTCACGTTTTCGGTCTGTATCTTCAATTCTTAAAAAAAGCACACCATCTGTATTTTTGGCGATATTATAACTTATAAATGCTTGAAAAAAATTACCAATATGCACAAGACCTGTTGGGCTTGGTGCAAATCTTGTCACCATCTGCCCTTCTTTTAGTTTACGCTTTGGATATCTATCAAATATTTCATCGGTTGATAATGTCACATCTGGAAAGATAAGATTTGCAATATCATTATAATTCATAAAAGCTCCTTAAAAAATATATTGTCATTATAGCACAAAACTAAAAAAAATCAAACATATAAGCTCACTAATTTTTGATAGTTTGAAGTGCAAACAATGAATTAAAAGAAATATTAACTTCATATCTGAAATAAAAACAATAACTCGCTCACATTATATACGTTTTTCATACCTTTCAAAACAAAAAATATCGCAACGTTGCGATATTTTTTTTAAATATTTATCTTTCTATCCAATGTTTCAAGAAGTATGCTCATAGGAGAATTTAATTTTACTTTATATTTATTTTTTACACAAAGTTTTTTTATATTGAATTTACAACATCATTTTCAAGTTTGTTTATCAAAAGATTTATAGTTGAAGAGTCACTTGTAAAATAATTGATGATTTTATTATAATATGTCTCAGCATTTTCGCTGTCTTTTTTATATGCTGCCAAATCTTGACCATAAACTTCGACAAATCGGTATATCGAAAAACCATTCATTGCCTGTTGTGCATCAACGCGTGACTGAGCAAGTTGTTTAAACATCGTCACCAAACTTTCTGCGTTTTTTAGCCCTCCTGCAGGTGCTTTTTCTTTTGCTGTAAGCTCATTAAACTTTGTAAATACATTTTTAATTTGATTTTCAACAAGGCTGACATTCAAATCTGCACCGCATGCAGAATTCATATACAAAACTTTGAAATCATCATAAACTTTCAAATATTCATAATCTATATAAAATTCAAAACTCTCTTGAGTCATGCTTTCCTTTCCCACATTTGCAGAAATATTTAAATATCTGTCAAGATAGTTTGCAAGCGAGAAAGCACAATCATAAACTTTGCTTATAAAGTTTGAAACTGAAATTCTATAATTATAGAAATATCCATTATAAATTTCATAATTGAGATTTGAAACATTTTTTGCATCCAGCAATTTGCCATGCTCAATCTTCATGTTGTCATAGCTATTCTTCATTGTCTTTGTTGCTTCATTTAATGCTGGATTTCTCACTACACCCTGTTCAGTGTTAAGCAAGCCATAGTAATCATTTATAAAATTAAGACCGCCACCTAAAACTGAAATATAATATTGATATCCTGTGAGTGAAGAATTTTGAGATGATTTATAACCAATATCCTTGATTGAAAATTCTGTTGAAAGACCATGCGTTGTCTTTGTTTCAAAAAGTGTATCATCTGCTTTTAAAGTATCTATTACGCCAGAAACCAACTTATATGTTTCTTGCTTATCTTCCTTTTTTCCACATCCAAAAAGAGTGAACCCAGAAAGGGCAATCACAAGAGAAAGCACAATTGGTAAAATAAACTTTTTCACTTTCACAATGCACCTCCCAAAATTGCTTTGACTGTGTCATATAAATTCTCAGTATCTTCTACATCATTAAAAATTTTATTGAAAACATATTTATCATCATTCTTTCGCACAGAAGAGATTATTTCAGTGAGGTCTTTTTGATTGTAGAACTTGAAAAACTTGTCAAATTTTGAATAGTTTTCTTGAATAGTTTCATTAAAATAATAATTTTTTATTGGAGTCAATGGCTTGTTTTTTGACAAATTGTTTGCTACAAAATCTACAAAAAGCGATGTCACTTCATGACTTTTATAATATCCTGAAGCAAGCGAGCTGCCTTTTTTGTCTCCCTCTTTTGTTTTCTCAAGACTTGAAATCATAACACTAATCATGTCATCAACCGCTCTCAAAATATTTTTGCTTGCAAGATTGTTTTCCAAAATATTGCCCATAGAGCCTGTATAAGCAGAATTTAATGCATGAATTGCACCTTGATTTGCCTTTAACCAGCTTATATAATCAGCCCTGAAGTCAACAAATGCATTTCTTATTGAATCAGATTCCTTGTTTATATCCTTCATCTTATTTAATGACTTTGTCAATCTTGCTTGTATATCTTTTGCTTGGTTTAGGTTGTTTTTGATAGGTTTGAAATTCTTTTTTAAATTTTTATTGTTTGACGCAAAAATCAGACTGCTATTGTAAAAATCAAGCACTTCGTGAATTGAATAAGATACTTTTTTTAGATCTTCAAGTTCTTGAGCATAGCCACTGAACTTCGAGCTTTCATTTATTCTTTTTTGAAGATCATCATAAATTTCTCGATCCTTTGACGAGTTTACCAAAAAGGAAGTTTGAGTAGTCCTATTTAAAGTTTGAATTGCATTATAAGTGTTTGGCGGAATGCAAATCAAAACCACCACAACGACAATTGCAACAAGCACAACAAGTGCGATTGCTATAAGCCATTTTTTCCCGCCACCTGCAGAATAACTTTTTGAATTACCTTTTGCCATGTCGCCTCCTTTTTTATTTTTTTAAAGTTTAAAATAAGTCGAATAACCAATTTTTTTACAATATTATATTACATCATTTTAACTGCACTTTCAAGCGAAAACTTGAAAATCTTAAATTTTTTATATTAATTATCAAAAACATCAACATCAGTCATGTTGTCAATAGGCATTTCTTCTACCTCATCAACTTCTACTTTTTCTGCCTTTTTTATAGGCTGAGTTTTTTCACCAAGATTGACAAAGGTTGTATATTCGCCAATCCAACGCAGTTTAACAGTCCCCGTCCCACCATTTCTGTGTTTTGCAATTATAAGTTCGATAGTGCCAGGTTCATCTTCCTGTTCAACATCGTTATACTTTTCAGGATTATATAAAAACATTACAATGTCGGCATCCTGCTCAATCGCACCAGAATCTCTAAGGTCAGACAGCATAGGTCTATGATCACCCTGTCTACTTTCAACACCACGTGAAAGCTGAGATAGAGCAATAATTGGCACATTCAACTCCTTTGCCGCAATTTTTAAGTTTCTTGAAATATCGCTGATTTCATTCTGACGATTATCACTCTTTCTTCCGCCAGCAGAACTCATAAGCTGAATATAGTCAATCATCACAATATCAAGACCATCTTTTGCTTTAAGACGTCTGCATTTTGTGAGGATATCGGCAGGTGTTGTGAGCGAACTATCATCTATATAAAGTCCGCTTGATTCAAGTTTTTTAGCTGCAGTCCATATGCGTTTCCATTCTTCACCATCCATAGAACCATTTAGTGCCCTTGACATTGGCACTTTTGCAAGCGAGCAAATTGCCCTTTGCATAAGCTGATCTCTGCTCATTTCAAGCGAAAATATTGCACACTTTTTGCCATGATCAATCGCAGCATTGACAAGTATATTCATTGAAAAGGATGTCTTTCCGATACCTGGACGGGCTGCAAGCAAAACAAGGTCGCTGTTATGCAAGCCATTTGTGATTGCGTCAAGGTCTCGATAACCAGTTGGAATACCCTTAATTGAATAAGGGTCTTTTGCTATTTGATCAAACTTGTCTATGACATGCTTGACTGCACCATCACTGCTGCCAACATGTTCAAGTGCTGACCGTGATTGCTTTTCAGCTATATCAAAGATTTCTTTTTCAGCAAGCTGTAGACATTTTTCTTTATCTTCAAATTCATAAGCACTTTCAATTATCTTTTGTCCTGAATAAATGAGTTTTCTTTTGACAGAATCAGATTTGACAATCTCGCAATAAAACTTAAAGTTTGCTGCAGATGGCACAACATTTGTCAGTGATGTAATATATTCTATTCCACCAACCTTGTCAAGCACCTTGTCTTGATCAAGTTGATCGGTGAGCGTGACAAAATCAACAGGCTCTGAACGCTGATAGATTTTGTTCATCACAGCATAAATGCTTTTGTGAGCCTGAGAATAAAAATCATCCTCTTTCATCATGCCAAAAATATCAATTTGTGCCTGCAAGTCAATGAGAATAGCCCCCAAAACTGACTGTTCTGCCTCAATATTGTGTGGCATAATTTTATATTCTGCCATTTTCTCCTCCTATGCATAAAGTTTGAAACTTAAGCTTTAAAACTTTAATCTTTTCAAGATTTTTAATTTTAAAGTTTTTATTCTTTAGTGAATGGGTCTTTCTTGCCACTTTCTGAAAGTCGCTTTTCCCGCTTTTTGTCAATTTTACCACAAATCCACAAAAACAGCAAGTAAAATATTGTGGTAGCAACCAGCAATATAAACACACAAAGTGCGGTGTGAATTTTGGTATATTTAAAAAAGAGAAAGGCGATAAAACCATCAATGATAAAGATTAAGAGTAGAAATATAGCAAGTCTTTTGCTTGATTTTTTTAAATCTCTCTTTTCTTCTGGATTGATAATCATATCACCCTCCCTTCAACAAAAACAAATTTGTTGATAAAAATTTTTTATAAGATTTCTTTAGATTTTTTTAATCTTAAATTTCACCTCTTAAAGCCTTTCCGCGTTCACGATTTCTAAGATTATGGTCTAGAATAATCTTGCGTATTCTTAAACTCTTTGGTGTGACTTCAAGGATTTCATCATCTGCCAAAAACTCAATGTCATCCTCAAGACTCATCTTTTTTGCTGGTGTAAGCCTAAGTGCATCGTCAGAACCAGAGGCACGACAGTTTGAAAGATGCTTTTTCTTGCAAACATTAACAACGATGTCTCCGCCTTTTGGGTTTGAGCCGACAACCATGCCAGCATAGACCTTCATTCCCGCTTCAACAAAAAGTTCTCCTCTCTCTTGAGCATTGAAAAGACCATAAACAATTGCTTCACCATCTTCATGAGCAACCAAAGAGCCAACATCACGACGTTTGATTTCACCCTTCCATGGCTGATAATCATAGAATACTGAATTGATGACGCCTTCACCCTTTGTATCAGTCAAAAGTTCACTCTTAAATCCAAACAAACCTCTTGAAGGAATCAAAAATTCCATTTTAATACGATTTCCATGTGGATTCATCTGCACAAGTTCTCCCTTACGAACGCCCATTTTTTGCATAACAACACCTGTGCAATCTTCTGGGACATCAAGTATAAGTCTATCGATTGGTTCGCACTTGACACCATCAATCTCCTTGATGAGAACTTTTGGCATTGAAACTTGAAATTCATAGCCATCTCTTCTCATGTTTTCTATCAGGATTGAAAGATGCATTTCACCTCTTCCACTCACCTTAAATTGCTCGGCGGTCTCTCCATCTTGCACGCGAAGTGAGAGATCTTTGATTGCCTCTTTATAAAGTCTGTCACGAAGGTGACGAGATGTCACAAACTTGCCTTCTCGTCCTGCAAGCGGACTATCATTTACCATAAACGTCATTTCTACACTTGGCTCAGCAATCTTGACAAATTCAATTGGTTCAACCACATTGCTGTCACAGATTGTATCGCCAATCTGCACACCTTCAAGACCAGCAATGCAGACGATTTCGCCAACACTGGCGCTTTCAACAGGCACTTTTTTGAGACCTTCAAAAACAAAAAGACTGACAACTTTTGATCTTGTTTTTTTGCTTTCGTCATGATAATTGCAAAGAGTGACACTTTGACCAACCTTGATTGAACCTCTAGAAATTTTCCCAACAGCAAGCTTTCCCACATATTCATTATGCTCAGCAGAAGAAACAAGCATTTGACATGCCTCTTGTTCTTCACCTTCAGGAGCTGGGACATATTCGATGATTTTATTAAAGAGGGCACTCATATCACTGCCCTTTTCATTTTGGTTTTCACTGGCAATTCCAGCTCTTGCAGACGCAAAAATGAAAGGAGAATTAAGCTGTTCTTCATCAGCATCAAGTTCGAGGAAAAGTTCAAGCACTTCATCAATGACTTCACTGATTCTTGCATCAGCTCTGTCGATTTTGTTGACAACTACAATTACTTTAAGTTTGAGAGCAAGTGCCTTTTCAAGCACGAAACGAGTTTGAGGCATAGGACCTTCATAAGCGTCTACAACAAGCAAAACACCATCAACCATCTTCAAAACGCGTTCAACTTCTCCACCAAAATCGGCATGTCCTGGTGTGTCAATGATGTTGATTTTTGTGTCACCATAAAGACAAGAGCAGTTTTTTGAAAGAATAGTGATTCCTCTTTCTCTTTCAAGTGCGTTTGAGTCCATAACCCTATCTTCAACAACTTGATTGTCTCTAAATACGCTTCCTTGTTTTAAAAGCTCATTTACAAGCGAAGTTTTGCCGTGATCAACATGGGCAATAATAGCAATATTTCTAATTTTTTCGTTTTTCATAATTTTCATCCTTTTTAACCTTACGATTATATCATAATTTTGCGACAATTTCAAGAATATAAAACAAATTTTAAAATTAAACTTAAATTTTTCACGGAGCAAAATCAGTTGACTATATAAAAATAAAAAACAACTCATTTTTTAGAGTTGTTTCAATTTAAATCACCAGCTATTCTTAATAAGAAAAATTCATTATATAATGCATCACTAAATCATCTTCAATATCGAATGTGATTTGTGAAATCAAATCGTTTTTCGCCTCAACTTCATAATGTGCATCTCCGAAAACAAAATATTTGCCATTTTCTTGTTTTCAAACTTTTCCAGCTTCAACGGTTTCTTGAATATGTTTCAAGAATGAAATTCCAAAAAATCTTTGAATTTTTGTGGAATTCTTCTATTGATAAAGCTGTGTCAATTCCCACCCATGAATCATTACCTTGTAATCTAGAATTTTCATATGTGATATAAGAGATAAGTTTTCCTGTTTTGTCATAATACATATTATAAGCCTTATAGTCATCTTCATTATTATAATCAACAGAAGTCCAAAATCCACCTGCCTGAGGGGCTTCCTCAGCCGAGACACTGGCATTTAAAACAACAACCCTTTGATTTATCGAATCATTTATGATGTCTTTGAAAGGTTTTGGATCTTTAGTGCCTCCGCACGATGCCATCAATAAAGTGACGATTGACAATAAAAGAACAAGAATAGAAATAGTGATTTTATTTGATAATGTATTTTTCTTAGTCATAACTTCCCCTTTTAATAATTGTAATGATTAAAACAATTCATTCCTTACTCTATTCTACCCCCCCCCGAATTTTGTCAAACATTTTTCTATAAAATACATAAAACTTTTTTTAATAATTCTCCGGTTTTATATATTGCCTTTCGTTGCTTGTATCGTTTGCATAGGTTAATGCAGATGGTTAAGCCGGGACTTCATCACGAAATCTCGGCTTTATGAATTTTACATTTTTTTTAAATCTTCTACTTTGACTTTTATACAACTACCATATATATTTCCTGCATTATCTATTCCTGTAAAATCAACCAGACACTTTCCTTTTATTATTTCGCCTTCTAATACACAACCTGTATCTCCTTTGTGTAATCCAAACTTTGCATAATTTTCATCTTCAACTAATAATTCTACAAAATCATAAGCTTTTAAGTTTATTATTTCAAGTTTGTTTTTTTCATTAATTTATTAATATCTAACTTTTCTTGTATCTCATCAATTATATATTCTGGTAATTTCTCCTTTTCTATAATCAAGTCTTTATTTGATACCTTTACAATAATCGCTTCGCCTATGTTTGTTTCATTAACAAACAAAATTTCACTTTCATTAATACCAATATTTAATACTACACCATGCAAATCTTTATATAAACCTCTTTCGAGATATTTAGTTGCATCTATTAATTTTACTAAATCAAATTTTTTCATATTGCCCATCCTCCAAATGGTGTGATATTTCTAATTTTACCTTTCGGTTCAAGCATCCAACCAGATAATATTTTATGTCCATTCAAATCTATTTCAATATTTATCCTTTGTCCATATTCGTCTAATGTATCAAGTTCATATAGTCCTTTTAAATATTGTTCTCTAGCTTGATTTTCATAATCAAACTTTAATTGCATTGAATTTTCTCGTGTATATCCCAAAGACTCAAATAAAGATTTCTTGCCTTTTGATTTTGTATCATCAGTAAATATATAATTTATAAATTTTTCTAGTGGACAATTTGCATTTATATTTGCTGAAACTTTATCAATAGCAATTGACAATTTCCCACAATGACATTTAGGGTGTAAAGGTTGCTCAGGCATATTTCTATCAACAAAATAGCAACCACCAATAGCAATGCATTCCCCACAATGACCAAAGAATGATAAAATACCTTGTATTATTATTCTAAACCATTTAGGCTCGGTTGGCAAGTTAATCTCTTGCCATTCAATCCAATTATTAAAAAATACCTTTCCATTATGTGTAACAATCGAATAGTCAAACATTCCCATAATTTATATTTTCTTTTTTATAATTTAAGTTTAATTAAACCATAATCATAATATCACAGATATAACAACTTTATCAATGTTGATTGTCAAAAATTTATTGTTTTGCTTTAAAATCTTTAAACCTTTTTGCAACTCCAAAGGCTACATCTACACCAAGAGCTTCAAAATGTTTTGTCCCACAGCAAATACGGATACTTTCTTTATCTCGAAGAAAATATAGCTAGAGAAAAAGCAACAGGTCATATTATTATTCGACAACATTTTTAAAAATTTTCTTCCTTCTTGATAAGTCTATTTGAACAACTACTTATGCTTTCTAAAATCTGCAAATCATTGACAAAGACTGCTATTAATCAATAAATTTATCCAATATTAAAAAAATTCCCTTTAATATATTTGACTTAATTTTCTTGAGTTATAAAATATATATGTAGTTTTTGTGCAGCGTCTAAGGCTTGCAATAAACACATAATCAAAGTTTTCAAACTAAAAACAGTCTTAACTGAATGACTGCTATAAAATAAAAAAAATGAGAGAGGATTTATGACATCAGAAGATAAAACAAGATTAAATAAACTTATCAAGAAAGTGTCGCTTGGCGAAAGAGAAGCCTTTGATGATATTTATTCTCTAATGTATAACGTTTTATTTTGTTTTCTAAGAAAATATTGGTCAAACGAAGAAGTGATAAAGGATGCTATTATCGCAACTTTTGAAACTATCTTTGAAAAGTCAAAAACGAAATTGTTTTACACAAATTGTTACAACTGGATTTTAGCAATTGCACGCAATCATTTGAGAAATTTAATCAGAAAAGAAAACAGAACCATTTCTTTGGATGAAAAGTTTTCAAGTGAAATTTATAATATTGACTTAAACACTTTTTCGGTCAAAATACTTCTCGATAATCTCAGCGACATTGATAGACAACTGGTATATCTTAAATTTCATGAAGGATTGAAACTTAAAGAAATTGCTAAATTGACAGAGATTTCAGAATCGACTGTCAAAAGAAGATTGAATTTAATCTACGATTATATAAAGGAGAACTTAAATGAAAAAGAAAGAGCTTGAAAATGAGATAAATTCATATTTCGATAATAAAAGTATTCCGCAACTAGACAATGCAGAGAAAGATAGACTGAAGAATAAAATAAATGAAAATAAAAATGCCAAACCTTGTAGATATCATCTCAAATTGACATCAATATTAGCCTGTCTACTTATATTGATCATCACCCCTTGCATTGTCCTTCCCCTGACGCTAAGACAAAATAAAAAATCTTATGGAGACAACCAACTTTCACAAACCCTGCTTGAAAGGGAATACGTGCAAGATATTATTTCAACAAAATATCCAAAATATAATTTTATCTTTGATGATTGCAAATTGCAATCAATGTATGGATATTTTTCCCCTGATAAGGAAAATAAACTTCTTGCAATGACATTTAGATTAGAAAAATATGATATTCCATATACTAAGTGTAATGCAATACTCGTTATGGAAAAGAATTTTATATACAGCCAGCATAAAAATTATATTTTAAATGCTGAAATAACTCAAACTGAAGATTATAAATTATATATCAATAAAGAGATCTCTTTAATAAGCAATCGTTTTCTTTCTCTCTTCGAATATAAAAATTATAAACTTTATCTCAATTTTGAAATAAATGATCAAGAATTTTTTGAAAAATTTTGTTAAAATTTGACCCTTTTTATCCTTTTGATGACATTTAGTATATGAAGGAGGATAAAATGCAAATAAAATTAAAAAACTTACCACTATTAATAATTGCTCTCTGTCTAATATCAATCAGTTTCTTGCCACTGGCGAAATTGCATACGATGACAGAGGGTTTTTATTGTGATACGTCATACAGCAACACGGGCGGCAACACGGTTGATACCACGCTTCAATTTAAATATGACTATTATACAAGCACTGGGACAAGCCTTGACATGTTTTTGCCTGTTTATTCAAATGTGACAAAAACAAATTCTTGTGCATGCGTCGCTGCTCTTACCGTAATAGGCTATTATGATGTAACTCTGCCCGACCTAATCCCAGATTTTGAGCCAGGCCGAGAGTATGAAGGAAAATATTATTTTTACGGAAATACTTACACAACAATAGACCTTGAAGCAGAGCTTTATGACCTTATGGGCACAAACACAATAGCACCAGGCACAAGTATTGACCAATTTAAAAAAGGCTTTACCGCATATGTCAAAGGCAAAGGCTATAATATCACTTATAATTCATGCGGAAGCAAATTTAATGTTGCAACAGCAAACAGCTATTTCGAAAGACAAATTCCTGTAATTGTGTTTCTGGATAATTATGAATATTATTATGACGGCGGCTCTTATATTGCCGACACTGAATGTAGTTTGATTGGCAAGAAAAGCACAAATGCCCATGTTGCAGCAGTATTTGGCTATCGCCAATATAAGTTTTATAAAGATAACAAGCTAATAAGGACTGATAATTATCTGCTTTCATCATTTGGTGATGACTCTATGGGCTTTTTAAGGATCAACGATCTTTCTTGCATTGACGCATCATATGCAATAAATATTTTCTAGATCTTCAAAGAGATTTCACCAAAAAGGGATTTCCCTAAACTAAAGAAAAATTAATTTAAAGAGGTAAAAAAATGACAAAAGAAAAAATCAAAAGATTGCTCGAATCATACAAATATGATGTGCAATTGTTTAATGAAAAATTAAAGGATGTAAACAAATTAAAAAACGACATATCCAAACTTGCAGAAAGCAACAAGGTTTATAAAATGAGCCAGATAAGTTCGACAGAAATTGAAAACAATTTCAATTCATTTATAGAAAGACAAATTGTTGAAGAGAATAAATTATTGACAATTCTCAATAAGAAACAGAAAATAGAAGAATACATAAACAAATTACCACAACCCTATCAAACTATCTTTTATCTGAAATATATCTCATTGATGTCATTTGAAGAAATTGCCGAAACGTTGAATTATTCAATCAAACGGATATATCAATTACATAATGAAGGTTTAGCAACACTAATGAATAATTCTACTGAAAATCTATCAAAAAATAAGATTGAAAATATATAAAAAGAAAAATTGACACAATTAAATATAAATCTCTTTCTATAAATATTTCTACTGTTATTTAAGCAAACTTCGATTTGATTAAGCAAAAAACGATTGTTTTAATTATTTTTCGTTTATTTCAATTAATTTTCGATGATTTTCAACAAAAAAGACATATCAATTGATATGTCTTTTTTTCTCCTAAATAAAGATTTCAACTTTGCATTTCATCATCATCAAATTCAAGCACATCATTGTTTGAATAATTTTTTTGCAAGCCAGCTTGGTTTGATAGTGTTTCTATGTTTGTTTCCATTGAATTAAATTTATTAAAAATTTTTTCCATTTTTACTGATTTGTCAGCATTCTCTTCTGTGTTGTTTTCTTCTTTCTTTTCAGAAACTGCCATGCCTGCTGCGATAAGAATTTCATCATCTTTTTTTAATTCAGGTAAAATAAAATCAAATGCTTCAGGTGCTTGCTTGAGAGCAACCATAGCTACATCTTTATTGCCCCTAATTGAAGGTGTGCCATAATAGATTGCCATTCCATCATTTGTGACAGCTGCCATCATCACCATTTTATCACGAGTAAATCTTGGATGTCCATAACGAATGGCTTTTCCATTTTGACTTACTGCCGCCAATACGACATCCAAATCATTTTGCCATTTTTTTGAAAGTTTTGAAAGGTTCATCCCATTTTTTCTTACAGCCTTAAGTGCTTGTGCTTTGAAAATACAAATCATATTCCCCTCCTTTATCTATAAATATTATATCACTTTACTATGATTGTTGTCAATAGTGAAAATTATTTTATGCTATTCATCGTCATCCAGCTCAAAATCCTGTTCAAAATCTAAGAAATGCATTTCGTCTTTTAGTTTTTTCATCTCTTCCAAACTTGCAAGATCGTCAAGTTTTGAATTAATTATTTCTTCAATCATTTCATAATATTCCTCTTTAATGACTGAATCTTCAAGTCTTTCCGCAATGATTTCCATTGCAAAATCAAGGATATATCTATTTTCCTCTTGAAAATAACTTAGTGGAAAATCTTGGATATTTTTGACACTGTCATAACAAGAAATCATGTCTTCCAAAACTTCAAATTTCCCTTCTTGAAGCACTCTGTTATTTTGAAATCTTGGCGAGGCAAACTTCAACGCCTCCCTGTCATTTTGAATAGCTGTCATAACCACCAATAAATCATCTTGCATTTCTTTTGATGCAAACTCTAAAGCAAGCCCGTCCATATCGACAGCTTCAAGCACGATTTCATTGTAATTACGGCCATCTATTGGCACATATAGAAGGGCTGAACAATCACTTCTTATAGCAGTCAAAGCAATTTCAATATTATTCCTCATTTCTTCTGATGCAAACTTAAGCGCTTCACCATTTCCTTGAACAGCTTTCAAAACTAGTTCATATTTGTTTTTCAATCTTTCTGAGGCGAATTTGAGCGCCTCAGCATTTTGGCTCACCGCTGCCAACACCACATCATAATCATCTAGCAAATTTTTTGAAGCAAATTCAAGTTCAAGCCCATTTTTTTGAACAATTTCCAAAACTATATTTTTACTTCCTTTTAAATCTGGTGAGGCATTTTTGAGAAAATCATTTGTCTCCGTCATATTTTTTATACCATTCATAAAAGCATATTCACTTCCCTCAAAAATTTGGTCAAAGATTTTATGGCTTACCTTTGACGCGGTGCTTATCTCTTGAGAAACTTTCTTTATAAATTTTGTATTTTCAAGTTTTTCATATATTTTTTTGATTTCTGTTGATTTTAAGAATTTTTGGTCTTGATCATACAGCACCTTTTCAAAGCTTTGTAAATAAGCAGCGGCGTATTCGTTTGGTTGTCCTGTTGTCATGTCTTTTTCAGAACATTTCTCTTCAATCAGATCAAAAACCTCATCATAACTTTTGCAGCCTTCAAGCTTTAATACAAACCTTGCTTGATCAAGTGACAAACGAGGCGATAATAAAGTATTGCTATAAAACGCAGCTTTAAAACTTTGAACCAATAAACTTTTTGCATAATTAAAATAATAATCTTTATCCAAACTGTTCTCATTCTTTTCAAGCAGATCAAGCTTGCTTGCTTTATCTAATAAATTTGATATATCATCTCCTGACTGAAAGAAAGTCGCAAAATTAAAGAGTATGTCAAAATTATCACCTATTGCAACAATATCGTATTTGTCACCAAAAGTTGCATCTCCCAAAAAAACACCATCAATGCCATATTTCTCATCTTTTAAATAGACCAAATTTGATTTGTGTGAAGTAACATATTGAAAGTTATTTAATTTATCAAGTTCTTCTAATATATTGCTTTCCCTATTTGTATAATTATTAAAAAGCTTTTTAAAACTGAATAACTCTGCGATATTCTCATTTAAATTTTGCTTATAAAGCAGACCCTCTCTATCTGAGTCAACACTTAAACAACAATTGTTTATTCCCACCATTTCAAGTATCGCACGAAAATATTCTGAAATTCCCACACAACATCCAATTTGATTTTTTATCAAGTCAACTACGCTTCGCGTAAAGCTATATCCAGCCTTTTTTCTATCTTCTTCATTTTCAACCAAATAAGAAATGCTTCTTGCAATTTGATAACATACAAAATATTTTTCAAGTGGCGAAAGTTCTTTTTTATTTCCATCTTCGTCGACATAGCCGCCATTGATTTTTTCTGCTATATCAGCAAGCTTTTTGTTTATCTGCACAATATCTTCAAAGGACCTTTCAACTTTATCCTGCTTTTTAAACATGGCAATCAATTGCTCTTCATTATTGTGAAAAGAGCCAGTGCCAAGATTTATTGTCTCTTCAAAGACAAGAGAGGCTTTATACTCTTCTATTGCCTTATAGTTTTCAACCAAAGTCTCAAACTCGCCAGCTTTAAAGAAGAGATCGCCATCTGCACATTTGAATTTGATTTTTTTGCCAGCAAATTCCTTGTCAAATACCTTGTTTTTGAGACATGACAATAGCATTGGGTCAATCAGCTGCGCCTTTGTAAGCGTCAATACCATTAAATCCTCGTTAATTTCATCTGCTGTTGCCTTATTGATAATTCTTTGCGCAAAATATTCGAGTCTATCTTCTTGAGTTTGCACTTCTCCTCCATCCAAGTTTATAAAAAAATTAAAAATCTATATTTTAATAATATCATATAATAATTCAAATAGCAATACATTTAATTTCTATTTTTTAATAACTAGAGAACATTTCTAAAGAATTTAAATAAAAAAGCACTCAATAATTTTGAGTGCAATTTCACTTGTATTTAGTTTAAGCCATATTTCTTGTTGAACTTTTCAACATTTCCGCTTGTATCAACAACCTTCTTCTTTCCAGTAAAGAAAGGATGGCATTTGTTGCAAATATCAATGCTGAGGTTTTCACCTTTAGAGCAAGACTTTGTCTTAAAGGTATTTCCGCAAGCACAAGTGACATTTACTTCATGATAGTCAGGATGAATTTCCTTTTGCATAACAACCTCCATATTTATTTTTAAAAATTTTTGAAAACTGCCCTTTAGGCAATCTACTAGTCTCCTACATAAGGTAAAAGTGCAACATTTCTTGCTCTTTTAATTGCTGTGCAGAGTTCTCTTTGATGGAAAGAGCAAACACCAGTTTGACGTCTTGGTAGAATTTTGCCTTTTTCAGTGATATATTTTCTGATTTTAGCAACGTCTTTATAATCAATAGCCTTTTCACCAGCTACACAAAATGCACAAACTTTTTTCTTAGAAGGTCTGCGAAATTTTTTAACAAAAACCTTCTCTTCTGTTTTCATTTCAGCCATAATATTCTCCTTTTAATTAAAATGGTAAACTGTCGTCATCATCGATAGGTTCAAGTTCAGCAGAGCCAGCGCCTGTAGGCTTTGGCATATCGCCAGTTGAATCGGCATTCTTTGTGCTTAAAAATTCAACATCACTTGCAGTGATTTCAGTTGTATAGCGTTTTGTGCCATCTTGTGCTTCATAAGAAACGTTTTGGATTCTTCCAACTACGCAACATTTAGAACCTTTCTTTAAAAATCTGTGACAGTTGTCGGCAAGACCTCTCCAAACCACGATATTAAAAAAGTCAGCTTGAGGGCCATTGTCAGTGCTGCTTGCAAAGTTTCTTTGAACAGCCAAAGTAAATCTGCAGACAGAAACACCACTATTTGTAGTATTGATTTCAGGATCTTTTGTCAAATTCCCGATTAAAATTATTTTATTCATAATAAGCTCCTTTCCTGTGGCAGAAGCCACAACAGACATCAATTATTTGCGAACAAACATTTGACGAACAACACCTTCAGTAATGTTCATGAGTTTTGCCATTGCGTCAACTTCTTTTGCGTCAAAAGTCATGTTCATGAGAACATAAAATCCTTCATTTTTAAAGTTGATTGGATAAGCAAGTTTTCTCATTCCCCATTTATCAATTCCTTCAACAGTGCCACCCTTTGCTTCAACATAAGAAGCAAATTTAGAGATTATTTCTTCTCTTTTTTCTTCGGCAACATCAGATGAAATGATATAAAGAAGTTCATACTTATTCATACTTTTCTACCTCCTTTTGGACAAAATGGTCTTTTTCTTAAAGATTGTTTTACTCGCAAAAGCAAAGTAAATCTTTTTAAAAAGACAAGGATGGTGCTTAAAAAAAACACCTTGCACTGTTTGGACATATTGCCTTGTCCAAACTCCTGCAAAGTGTATTATATAATCTTTCATCGCTTTTGTCAAGCATTTAAGCTTAGATAAAAATTTTTATTTTAATTATTATTTAAACACAATCAAATTTTCTACAATTTTTTGTCAAGGTTTAAATAACTGATTTTTGCGTTCATAAGAGCATAAGCACGAAACTGAGCATGCTTGATTTTAGGCCGCTCGAAGAAGAAAATGTCAACCGCCTCCCACAAAAACACCCAACCAAAAATTGATAACACTTCCAAAATTAAATCATAATTCACAAAAAATGATATAACTATTAGCACTGCGAAATAGATAAACCCAATAAAAGTAAGAAGTATGGTCAGCCAAAAATTATTTTTAAGCTCTTTCTGATGGGCTATAAAGGAATTTTCATAATAGTTGCGAATCCCTTTTTCATAAAGCACCTTTTCTCGGTCATCAATCACATTGCTATAAATTTTCAATGTCAACTCTTGATTGTAATGGATAGCCTTTGTCGAATGTTCCAAAAATGCAGCCGTTTCACCGCTTATTAAGATGTCATTATCCTCGTCATAAGGCGAAAGAAAACTGCTGTCATCAAGCACCGTAAGCTTTATTACGGCTCTACCTTCTTCATCAAAAGCCTGTTTTTCCTCTTTTTCAAGAGCTTTGGCTTTTTCTTTTAGTTCCCTTCTTTTAATCATTCACACCCTCAAAAACAACAAAGTCGTAATATTAATTTTGTATAACTTACATTTCTATTTCTTCATCTGATTCATTGGTTTTAGTATTTTCATTGTTTACTTTATTTATAAGTTCTTCCAAATAAACTTTGGGGTCAAATTCATTGTTTTCAATATTTTCTGAAGATAATTTCTCAGGCATCTTTTTGATAATATCTTTTCCATATTGATGAAATCTTCCACTGTTAAATTTTGTTCTATCATTTTTTAAATCTTCGATAATTGGATTATTGAAATTGGCTTTGATTACATCTGCAACAGCATTCTCTTCTAATTCTCTCATACGAAAAATAGCATTATGGAAACATAATCTATCTTCATTAAAATGTTTAATGGCCTCTCTTCTTGCCATAGCAATTTCTATATCGTCTTTGATTTTTTCTTCGCCCTGACTAATTTTTTTCTTCAGCTTCGCTTTTGTTTTATCCTTGCTGGTGTTAGAAAGCATTGCTTCTATTTCTGCCTTTTTTATTTCCCATTCAGCGACTCTCTTATCAGCATAATAAGCTCTTTCTGCAAAATTGCGAACCATATTAGCACTTATTGAATTTGAACCATTCCAGAAATTATTAGAAAACAAATCTTTGTCGTCAATCCATCTACCACCAGTTGCGAAAACATAGTTTTCAAAATATTCTTGGCTACTCTTCGAGTCACTTCTATTTATGCCATATGCCTTGCATAGAAGATGAAACTCTTTGTAAGCATTATTATATCTTTCATTCTTTTCAAGCAACTTTTTAGCTTCTGTCTTTAAAAAATAGTTTATTATTTCACTCTTTTTTTGTTCTTCTTTAATTTCTTTTATTATTTCCTGTCTTTCAATATTCATTTTTAAATCATGAAATATCATTGTAGAGTAGTATATTGACTTTTCTATTTTTGCTTGAATATCTTTCTTCTTCATAATCTCTCCTTCATAATTATAATTTTACATTTAAAGTGTCTGAATGTCAATACTTGACGTGAAATTACTTTTTTCAATAATTATAAGTGGCACAATCATTTCTTCTGTAAGTGAGCAATGATGACCTTTAAATCTATTTGAATCTTTTGACAAAACAAGTTGTTTATGATTTTTGCATATTGCCACAAAATCACCCAAAAGTTTTCTATGTTTCTGAGTTGCTGGGTCACCAAAATAACCATCCTCAATAAGCTTTGCACTTGCGTGAAGGTCAAAATCTTCACCATAATTTTTTATGAAAAGTTTTTCAAATTGCTTTTCTTTCCCCTTTTTCACCTTGAATGCAGTTGCTCTAGACTCTAAATATGGAGGGCAACTTAAAAGAGAGTAAAGTTTTTTATTTTTATATATTTCAATATAGCCTTCAACATCAATCTGACCATGATCGGCAATTATGACAAAAAGTGTATCTTTACAACTTTCAACCAAATTTTCAATTTCTTTGTTGATATCATTTAAAAGAGTTTTTGCCTCTTTTGATGAAACACCATATTTATGCATGGTCGCATCAGGTTCTGGGCAATAGCAATAGACAAACTGTTTGCCTTCATCTTCACAAATTTGTTTTATTTCTTGAAAATATTGTTTAAGGTCAAAACATTCATGCCTATTTTTTTCTATTCCATCATGCCAATAGGAAGGGACAACATTGCTTATCTTATAATCGGTTTTTGCATCCTTGTAAAAAGGGACAACTGGCAACCTGTTTTCTAAAAATTTACAATTGATTTTTTCACCCGTTTGAGAATCTGATGAAAGATAAACATCAACATTTTTACCAATTTCTTCAAAATTAATCGACCAATCAAACACGCCATGCTCAAGTGGAAAACTGTTTGTAAGCAAAGTTGTAGCAGCATTTGTCGTGGTTGCAGGGAAAACCGAAGTGAGTTCTTTTACAATACTTTTCCTCAAAAGAGTATCTTCGCCCAAGTTGACTTCAATAGGATTTTTCCCCATTCCATCAAAGACTATAAAAATAATATTTTTATAATTTTTCTTAAATTTCTCGTCAAGTATTTTTAAAGTTGCATTTTTATTTCCACAATTAAGAAATTTTGCTAAAGAAGCTGAAACATTTATAATATTGTTTTCAAAATCTGGTTTAATAAGCTTAATATTATTTCCTATCTCACTCTTTTCAAGCTGTAAATTTTTGTCGTCCTTCTTCTTTTTATCGCCTACCTCTTTGCCTTTCCTCTGAATATGAAAAAGGCTTATAAACTTGCCAAGAATTAAGATGATTTTCTCAGAGTGGACAATTGAATATTTTTTGCAATATGCCTTGCCAAATATAGTGAGTGCGGCAATCACAGCAGAAACCATTGATGCAATAAGCACTTCCCAAAATGTGCCAGCATAATTCACAATAAAAACAACGGTAATTGACGCCCCTGCTGCACCTGACAAAATTCCACATATATCGCCAATAACATCGGCAGAAACACTTGCAACTTTTTCTTTATTATGAATAAGTTTGATTGCTTCCTTTGCCCCTCTTATCTTTCTTGACGCCATTGCTCGAAAGGGCTCAAAACTTGTTGCCGTAATTGCAACCCCGACCATGTCAGCCACAATTGAGATTGCAATAAAAATCAAAATGACAGCCACACTTATCGCAATACCAGCTCCTGTGAGGGCAACTTGACTTAGCACACCAAATGCAAGCGACAACGAAAATGACAATGCAAGCACAATAAGAGGCCATTTCCACCAAATAGCAAATTTTGACGGTTTTGCCTTCTTTGCCTTTTTGCTTTCCATAAAAATAAAACTCCTTTAAAATATTATATCATAAATTATATTAAATTTAATAATTTTTTGATTGATTTTTTTATAATTAATTTTTATTATTTTTGCAGTTTGAATAATTATTATTTTTATTTTTTTGTCAATTTTTATTTTTTTTGCTATTTATTTGATATTTTTTCAATTTTTTACTGTGAAATATTATTTTTTTCTTTATTTTTCACAATTAACAAAAAAACATGGATTTTTCCACGTTTTTTTATTTTTATTTTTAAATTTTGTTCACAGTTCAATTAAAACAAAAATTCGATTTCTTCAACATCTTCTTCAACTTTGCCATTAAAAATACCTACTTTTTCACTATTTGTATTTCTGACAAGCTCAAGAAATTCCTTATGCTCACCTCTGATAAACTTTGCATAAACCTCTTCATCTGTAAGGTTTGCACCATCTACAACAACCATTGTTCTGCAGGTCTCAAGTTTGAATTTATCAAATTTTTCACCAGGCTTTCCATTTGCGATTGCTTGAAGTGTGTCAACATAAAAATAGCTCTCATTTGTTTCTTCATTTCTCGCTACGCTTGAAATTCCTGTTGTCATAATTCCACTATTTACAAATTTTGAATGGACGAAGAGACCATCGACTCTTGTTGAAATTTCATTTTTTACATATCTATAATCTTTTGCCAATTTTTCATTAAACTGTTTTGAATTTGCAATTTCTTCAATTTTATATTCATAAGCATTCTTGACAGCATTGTCTATAGCATCAAACACCTGCATGCAAGCATCAACTGACTTTTTCAATTTACCTTTTACTGATAAATCTATACATTTTATTCCGCCTTTAATTACTAAAGAATTTTCTGGGCTATCATTTTTCTTCATTCGCCCTGTCTTATCAAAGGCTTCGATTTTATCCAAAATTGTTTGAGCTTTATCTTGTGAAATATTGAAAAAAATGTTGACATATTTATCTTCTTCAAGTCCCAGCACTGATTTTATTCCAGTCCTACCAAAAGCTTTGCAAATATAATTTTCATTGTTGTGAAGAAGTTCTACAGATGCAAGCTCAAAATCATTGATATCTTTCACATAACTTGCAATATTTTCTTGCAAAACAACCCTTTTTTCTTCTAAATCTTTTTTTGTTTTGCTTAAATATTTAGTTGAAACAATACCATTGGTAACACAAGAAACAAAAGTAAAAACACCTGCAAATACGACCGATGCAATTCCGCCAAATACCATTTTACAAAATCCATTTTCTTCTTCAAACCAATCTCTTATTCTTCCCATTTTTCACCTCCATTATATCCATACCTCTATTATACATGGGGGGGGGAATTGTCAAGGTCTAATTTAAAATATTTAAAATATTAAGAAATCTCAAATTTAAAGATAAGATTTTATCAAAGACAAAAAATAAAAAAATAAATTTAAATATAACATATAAAAATCAATAAAAAATGAATAAAAAACTGCCAAAAAGTTTAAAAAAAGAGGAAGCGACTTATTATCCTTTCCCCTTTTTAGAAGGCAATCTACTGAGTAAACCTTGCGCCATAGGTTCGGTCGGATTTCCCATTCTCGCACTCATCGTCACCGATTAAGCAGTTTCCTTTTAAGCAAGACATAACACCGAATCGCCACTTAGGTCGCACTATAATCCTCAATGTATCTGCATAAGCAACAGTCTAGAAGTTTTCCTTGACAGGCAGAAGACTTATTAGCTTGTTTTGCAAGTGAAATTTCAATGACAATGATATCCTTTGATAAGCGCTTTACAAACTATATCATTTACGCCATATCCCTTACCACTCACTCAAAGCAGGCTACACTGCACACAACTTTTATCGCAATGCAGGTTCTTCCTAGAAAGTAGATGATTTGACATCCACCTAAACTAGGTCTCCACGAAAAATGGGTCGGCTTCTGTATGCCATTACAGCTCGCCCAAATTTCTTAACTTCCAGCACCAGCCCCAGTTTGGGCAACCAAAGCCAGCACCAGAAACTTCACAGATATGCCCTTCGGTGCTATTACTTCACCTTCCTAAGTCAACTTTCTGACTAGAATACTGCACCTTCTATAAATAGATTATACAATATATAAGACAAAAATGCAAGCGAATTGAATTATTCCGCCTGCATTTAAAGTTGTCATAAAAATTTTATGATTATTCAATTAATTCTTATATAAACAATTATATAAAATTAATTTTTAACTAGGTATAGCTTTTATCATATAAATTTTATTGCTATCTTCTGTCACCTTTATTTTTTCTGAAATTTCCATTCCAGCAACGACAAATACCTCATCTTCACTTGCAAGCACAGGAATAAAATCTCTAAGTCTTGCTGGCACTTTTTTATCAATTAAAAAACATTTTAATTTTTTCATTCCGCCGCCAAACTTGCAAAACTTATCACCCTCTTGTCTAAAACGCCATACTACACCTTTAGGCAACTTCTCGCCATCAATGAAGAGAGTGTTTTCATCACTTTGAAAGACATTTTCCTTCTTCACTTTTTTGATAATCACCCTGCCAAAACCTGCCAAATTAAATTCGCCGCTCCTAAATGCTCGCTGAAATTCTTTATCCTTCTTTGGAGCGGCGTGCCCTGTATGAATGGTGATATAATCATATTCTTTGACAGCACAAAATCCAAATGGCAAATTAAGTTTGTTTCCATTATCGCCATTTAGTGCAAGTTTACTGATAAGTGAGATATGCCTTCTTTCAATATCTTTGTTCACTCCCAGCCCCTTCATCGCTTTAAAAATTATTCTCGACACAATTGAAGATGAATAGACAAAATATGACGTAGGTATTTTTGCAACTGCCTTTTCAAATATCACCGCATCTTGATAAATTTGACTGTTTATAAATTCATCATCCTCACTTGCCGATCTACCAAAATTTACGATAGAATCAATTGCATTTGGCCAGCGAGAAAGAATGTTTGGCATAATCACATTACGCACATAATTGCGATTGTAAACATTGTCTACGTTTGTGTAATCATCGACAAATCTAAGTTTATTTTTTTTAATATACTTTAAAATTTCATCCTTACCTGTATCAAGCATAGGTCTGATAAAATATCCACTGACAGATTCCATTCCTCTTGCACCAGCAAGACCAGAACCTCTGAAAAGATGCATAAGAATAGTCTCTGCTTGATCATTTTTATGATGAGCTAGAGCAATTTTATTTACCACTCCGCGTTCAACAAGAGCATTGAAAACCTTTGCTCTTGCCTCTCTTGCAGCAGTTTCGAGACTTTTTTTATCCTCTTTTGCAAGTTTTGGCACATCAATTTTAAAACTATGAAATCGCAGACCAAGTTTTTCAGCAAAATCTCTGACAAACTCACAATCGTTTCCACTATTTTCTCGAATGCTGTGATCCACATGAATTACTGAAACTTCAATGCCAAATTTATCCTGATTTTTTGACAAAAAATGAAGCAGTGCAATAGAATCACTTCCTCCACTGCACCCAACTCCAATTTTATCACCTCTTTCAAAGAGATTGTTACAATAGATATATTGCTCGCATGACTTCATGCAAAACCTCGCTTTGTAGTTTTCTTAATTTAAATTATAACGCATTTTTGATCACTATTCAACTTTAAAAGGCAAGAAATTTTTGGAAACTGCAAGAAAATTGTCTTTTTATATCAAAAAAAGCAGACAATTCAGTTATCATCCGCTTTAATGTAAATAGAATTTAAATTTCGCTCTCATATTCTTTTTCTTCATCAAACTCTTCAATTTCATCTTCTGGTTTGACTATGTCTATAATAGGTTTTTTGTTAAGATTATCAATTTCTTCTTTAAGTTGATTTTGATATTGAATTTTTTCAGGATTTAATTTGTCGATCTCATTATCCAAAGCAATTCCCATTGCCATAATTACACTCGCAGATCCTGGTATATATGATGGCTCTTTTTCAATACCAACCACTTCAGTTGCGATAGCCGCTGCAACATAAAAAGCCTTAAAGCCATATTTTGACAGTGCCAACTGAAAACTTAATTTAAATTTCTTCAATGATTTTAAAAGTGGATTTCCCAAAATATCATTCATAATACAATTCCTTTTATTTGTTATATTAATATAATACAAAAAATTCATAGTAAGTCAATATTAAATTTAAAAAAGGGTTTATTTAAAACTCTTTTTAAAAATATCATTTAAAATAAAAATTAATCATCATCAAAAATTGAGTGAGACATCAAAACGCTTCTACTGAAAAGTTTCAAACTTTCAAGCACTCTTATGCACTCAATTTCTTTTTTCTTTAAAACGAGACTAATCGCCTCTTCAATATACTGATTTATCATGTCATATTCTGAACTTAGCTTGTTTTTGCCTTTCATATTAACTCCCTTTGTAATTATTTCCCTTTATCTGCCTTTAATACTGAAACTATTCCCTTTTGTAATGCTTAAAAAATAGCTTAAAACATAAGGGAATTTAAAAACATCTATTCACATTGTAATCTTTTTAAACCTAGAAAAACAAGCCTTAAAAAGTTATACATAGACAATCTATGAATATTTTATCTGAAAGTATACTAAAATTTTGATTTATTTTTATAATGACATTCCGTCTTCTCTTGAAGAAGAAAGCTCATCAACAAATTCATTTTGAAGTTGAAGTTTGTCTAAAACAAATTCCATAATATTCATATCATTATTTATTGTTGCCATAAGGATTTGTTGATTGATTTCTTCATTTAATATATCTGCTATATTTAAATCAAGCATACTAAGAGTTTCTTGATGCTTTTCAACATCTCTCTCTACCATCTTTGCAAAATGTGCGATATCATGATTTTTTATATCATCTTTCAATCTTTCAATAGTTCTTTTGTGAGTGCTGGCTATAAAATCTGCCAGCTCTTTATTCAAATTCAAAAGCATATTTATCTCATAAGAGTTTTCAACAATTGCTCCACCCTTTAAAAGTTCTTTCGCTTCAAGATATACACTATGTCTTTTATCAATATCTTTTTTCATTGACAGCAAAGACTCTTTGAGAACTTTTGCAAGTTCCTCTTTGGAATATTCTTCACCGATGAATTTAAATTTTTGTGCCATAGCTTTCACCTCACAAATATTTTAGCATAATTTGCAGAGCCTTGAGTGACTTTATTTGTCTCAAAAATATCACTTTTTATCTTTTTACTAAACTTTTACATTATATGTTCACATTCTTTAGCTTCGCCACTGATAAATTCTTTTTGCATATCAAGAGTTTTAAGTGATATATCAATAATCATTAAGTCATGCTCTAAAGCCACTTCAACAATACGTTTGTCAACAACTTCTATTATATATTTATGCAAATGTCTGTTAAGAGTAAGAAGCATATCATTATGACGGTCTAAATCTTTTTCAATCCCCTCTAATATGAGTGGATAATTTTCGGTATATAAACATTTTTTCATTTTTTTTATAGACTCAACTGCATGCTCATCAGTAAGTGCCATTAGTCTATTATATTTTTTCAATACCGCTTTAACGTGCGAATCAGATCCTTTGCTTATAGAGCAAAATCTTAAATCTTGTTTCAATTTGACAAGAACTTCTTTCATCTCTTTGAAACTTTTCACCTTCTCTTCTAAAGCCTTGCCAACAACAATACACATCTCTGAGAAATCATAACTTTTTCCATGAAATTGAAATTTTTGTTCCATTTTTTTACCTCGCATATATTTTAACATAACAAAAATGCAATTGAATGACTTTTTTTATTTTAGAAATGTCATTTTTTCTTGACAAGGTTTTTATTTTTCTTATAATAAAATATATGATAAATATTTATAAAAGATTAAATTCTGCAATAGACTACATCGAAAACAATTTGTTTGAAGATCATGACAATAAGAAGATATATCAAATTTTAGAACTCAATAGTTCGGTTGCAAACCCAGTGTTTGAACTTTTTGTTGGCTATACCATAAAAGATTATATCAGAAAAAGAAGGCTAAGTGAGGCAGTTTTTATGATAAAAAATGATCGTATTATTGATGTAGCCATCGCATGTGGTTACAACACACGTGAAGGTTTCTCTCGAGCTTTTCGTTCCTTTCATGGCGTCAATCCTTCAAGATGCGTCTCTTCTTTTAATTTTCTTGAAAGGGTCTATTTTGATGAGGAATTGCTTTCACACCCAATCAAGAAATGTAATTATGAAGATTTTAATAATAAAAAATAGGCAGTTGTTGCCTATTTTTTTAAGAATTCTTCATTTTGAATAAACACCTCTAAAAATTTTATGATTTCTTCTTTAGAATAGAGATCTGACTGAATCCAGTCAAGGCAGAGAAAGGTGACTCCTCCCATAAAAAAGTCAATTATGATATTAAGAGGCACAACAAACTCTTGATTAAGTTCATTTTGTTTGATCAAATAAGTTATACTTCTTTTTACTGTTGTCGAAATTAAAAATATCAATTTTGATGAATTATTATCTATTATAAGTTTGAATTTTAATTTGTTTTGCTCAATAAAATCAAAAACACTTCTCAAAATACTGCAATACATTTCCACAGAGGAGGTATAACTTCCTTTTTCAATTGTGCTTAAATACATTTCATCTTCAAGTTGGGAAAGAGCATAATTAAACAAATCATATTTGTCGTCAAAATGATTATAAAATGTTGCCCTATGCACCATTGCTCTTTCACATATATCGTTGACACCAATTTTTTCAAAAGCATGTTCTTGCAAAAGTTGCATAAGCGAGTCAAGCAAAAGTTTCTTCGTCCTTCTTATTCTCAAATCTCCCTCTTTTTCCATAAAATTTTCTCCCTTGTTTTATCTCACTTCAATTATTTTTTATAACCTAAAAAATTCAAATTAAATAACTTTTTTTTCGACATAATTTTACTTTTTGTCAACTATTTTACAAATAATCTTTTGTCGTCCATTATAAAAGTTGAGTTTTATAATATTTTACCATATAATTATACTGATGTCAAAAAAATATACATATGTCTAAAAATTATTATTACTTAGGAGGAGATTCATGGCAAAAATTGAAGTAAACAACCTCACAAAAGATTATGGACATGGTCGCGGCGTTTTTGATGTTTCTTTTAAGATTGACGAAGGCGAAGTCTTTGGATTTTTAGGGCCAAATGGAGCAGGAAAATCAACCACAATCCGCCATCTTTTAGGCTTCAGCCATCCTGACAGTGGAGAAACTAAAATTCTTGGTCTTGAAAGTTTTTCTCATTTTGACAAGTTTATGGCAAATGTTGGATACCTTCCTGGTGAAATTGCATTGCCGAGCGGATTGTCAGGTTGGCAATTTATTGATATGATGAAAAAACTTAAGGGCGTAAAAGATGATAAGCGTCTAAACTTTCTTCTTGAATATTTTGAATTAAATCCTGAAGGCGAAACAAAAAAAATGAGTCTTGGTGATAAAAGAAAACTTGCAATCGTGGCAGCATTTTTAAATGATGGAGATATATTGATTTTAGATGAGCCGACCAGCGGACTTGATTTTGAAATGCAGCAAAAGTTTATTGAATTTGTCAAACAAGAAAAAAAGAGGGGCAAAACAATTCTTCTTTCAAGTCATATTTTCAGTGAAGTCGAAGCAACATGCGATCGTATTGCAATCATCAAAGAGGGCAAAATTGTCAGTCAATTTGCCACTTCAAGCCTAACGCACAACAATGAAAAGGTCTATTCTATAATTTTTGTTAGCGAACAAGAAAGAGAGAAGTTCAGTTTGTCAATCAGCAAGCTTGAAAAGTTGCAGATTTTGTCAGAAACAAAGTCAGAAATTGTTGTCTCTATCAATGACAAGAACATAAACCTGCTTGTAAATGCACTCTCAAAAAGAAAGATATCTGATTTTCGTCATAATAAAGAGAGTCTTGAAGAATACTTTATGAAATTTTATAGATAGGAGGAAAAAGTTATGGAAGAGGTCATAACCGTTGAAAATCTCACCAAAGATTATGGCAATGGTCGCGGCGTTTTTGATTTAAACTTTTCTATAAAAAAAGGGGTTACACTTGGCTTTGTTGGTGCAAATGGAGCAGGAAAGACAACAACTATTCGAGCAATTCTTGGATTTATTAAACCTGATAAAGGCAAGGTGCATGTCAAAGGCTTTGACTCTTGGACGCAATCTGACAAAATCAAAGCTTTTGTTGGTTATGTGCCTGGCGAAATTGGATTTCCAGATTTAAAAAGTGGAACAGCATTTTTAAAATCTCAGGCAGAGCTTCGTGGGAATAAAGAGTTTGATAATCTAAATGAACTCTTAAAAACACTTCATCTTGACCCCACAGCCAATCTTAAACGAATGAGCAAAGGTATGAAACAAAAAACTGCAATAGTCACTGCCCTATCTTATGATGCTGAGATTTTGATTTTAGATGAGCCAACAACAGGACTTGACCCACTTATGCGAGTGGCTTTTCTAGAATTAATCGAAAAAGAAAAACAAAAAGGAAAGACCATTTTTATAAGCTCTCACCTCTATGAAGAGCTTGAAAAAGTTTGTGACTATGTTGCTCTTATCGATAAAGGTCATATTATTGAAATCACAGACATGGATAAATTAAGAAACAGATCGGTGCGAGAATACAAAATTGAATTTAATTCAGAGCAAGACTATCTTGACTTTTGCAAAAGCGAATTTGAAATCATACGCAAACAGCCACAATATAATCAGGTCACAATCAAAATCGAAAGAGATGATATCTCAAATTTATTTAAATATATATCAAACAAAAACATCAAATTTATTTCTGAAATCAAATATAATCTGGAAAGGCACTTTTTAAATTTTCTCAACAAACAACAAAAGGAGGTAAAACATGTTTAGCAAGCCACTTTTCAAACAATCTTGCAAGGCAAATCTTGGTCTATGGAGCTTTGTAACAGTTATCACTTGCATTATTCTTGCAGTGCTTATCCTTGTGATTGGCAACTTAAATGTTGGCACTGTAAGCAAGAGCATGGTTGATATGTTTGTCAAAGACTCTGTGGAAGCATCCATTAAAAAACAATCACTTACCTATTTTAATTTGACAGATGAGGCACTTGTCAACTTTGATGACAATGCAAATTCTCTTGATCAGCTTTTAAATGAAGCTCTTTCATCTCAACAAAAAACGATAATCATTTCATTCTATAACACACTCTTAGAGCAAGGCAAAGATGAAGAAGAGGCCAAAGATACAATTCTTGCCAATCTTCCAAACGAGCAAAAGCTTGGCGTTTCTACCTTTATTGATTATTATCGTGTCATGGGTGAAAACTATGATAAAAGTTCTATCAACGAATATGTGCTTAGACAGATTGAAATTACTGTCTATGAAAAGCTTTTGGAAGAAAGTGGAGAAGAAATGGCAAACTCTGCCAAAATTTTTATACATCAGGCTGTAAATGATTACATAAGCTATTCATCTGCCCTTCCTTCTGGGCAGACAGCAGACCCAACAACCTTTGCCACTGGCTATATTCCAAATGTATTAAAAGAGGTGTTTTTCACTCAAGAATTTGATAATCAAGGACAAATTATAAGAGTCAGCGATTATTTTTCCAAAGCTCAAATAGGCGAAAGCTCTTTATCAGTCATATTATCTTACAGAGCACAAATCGACTATAAAACAAATGAAATCAAAAATGAACTTACATTGTCAAATCCGGAGCTTAGTGAAGCTGAAATTGAAGCATTGCTTTTTGAGAGAGTGCAACAAGAAAAATTAAATTACATAAATTCTCTATCTGGCAGCATGCTTGACAGCCTCCCTGCTGATGTTTCATCCTCTCTTCAAGAACTTGGAAATATGAATATGAGTGAACTTGTAATAGGCTCAATGTTTTTCAAAATGGCTGGTATTTTATTGCCAATAGTTTATATAATAATGGCTTCAAACAACCTCATTTCCTCCCAAGTTGACAGCGGGTCAATGGCATTTGTGCTTTCAACGCCTACAAAGAGAACGACAATTTCATTCACTCAAATGGCATTTCTTGTCCTTTCACTGTTTGCAATGTTTTTCTGCACAACGATTGTGGGGCTTGTTTGTCTTGCAATTGCAGGAAGTTCAATCTCAATCACTTACTCTCAAATGATACTTCTAAATCTAGGCGCTTTCATAACAATGTTTGCAATTGCAGGAATATGCTTTCTGACTTCCAGCTGGTTTAATAGAAGCAAACTTGCTATGTCAATTGGTGGCGGTCTCTCAATGTTTTTCTTTGTAGCGACTATACTTGGTTTATTTGGCTCTCCAACAGTGCCAAGCATGATGAGAGTGGGTGCAATGGACTTTTTCAATTATCTTTCAATCATCACCCTGTTTGACTGTCTGTCAATCCTTCATGGAACAACTGCCTTTATCTGGAAGGGAGCAATCCTTCTTGCCGTGGGAATAGTTTGCTTTGTAATTTCTATCTTTAAATTCAAAAAGAAAGACCTTCCACTTTAATAAATTCGAGTTTATTATACTCTCATTATATTTGTGATATTTTTGCATTTTAAAACAAAAAGAGGCTGAAAAATCAGTCTCTTTTTTATTGCTCCTCCAGTTTTTCATCTTTTCGATTAAATTTATCAACCACTATTTTAAAATATTTTGAAGTGAGCGGAAGTGATAAAATAAAATATGTCGCCATGCCAAGAATGACAGCAATAAATAAAGCAAAATATCCACTCATCAAAGAAAGAAAAATTTTGACAATCATAAACATTATTGCAGCTGACAATATAGGCAAAACGCTGTCAAAAAAAGGAAGTTTGATAAGTGAACCAAGTTTAATCAGCACACAAATAGAAACGATAAGTGAAAGCACAATATTGCTTATTGCAATTGCATATATGGAAATTTGAGGCATAGGTGCGAAAATAAAGATAAATGCTATCTTTCCAATTCCGCCTATAAGACTGAAAGCTAAGGAATAACTATAATATCCATTGGCCTGCAAAATAGAAAGCAAAAATTGCATGATTGCAGTGAGAATAATTGATAGACCACTTAAGTATGTTAGCTGCAAAGCAATTTTATTGAAGCCGTCAAGCAAACCTGGATAAATGATTGGATAAAGCCCTCCAGCAACTGCCATAATCCCGACAACAAGAGGAAGCAAGATATACCACATTGCAAGAAATGATTTTTCAATCAGAAGTTTCTGTCCCTGCCTATCACCTTTCGCAACAAGAAATGATATATTTGGCAAAAGCGAAACAGCAACCGCCACCGATATAATAAGCGGAAAATTTAAAATCGCCCCAACTACTCCAGTTTGAAGCCCATAAAGGGAGGTCGCAACCGCCTTTGAAAGCCCCGCTCGCGTCAACAGGGATATGATAAAGAGGGCTTCAATTGCATGTGCTAATGGCACAATCACTCCACCAAATGACAGAGGCAAGGAGGCAACAAAAAACTCCCTTCTGCCAGCTTTATTAAATTCCAAATTTTTTATTTGCAAACCACGATAAGCAAGATAGATTGAAGCAAGCACTTCACTTGTCAAAATGCCCAAAAATGCACCAAACACCCCTCTAGCCACTCCTGCTCTACTAAGTAGATATGCAAACACCAGACCAAAGCCGAATTTTGCCACCTGCTCGATAATTTGACTGACTGCTGTTGGCGTCATATTGTTATAGCCCTGCATCAGTCCTCTCATTACTCCGACAAAACCTCCAAGCGGAAGGATTATTGCAACCAGAAGATAACAATTTGCCCCTTCGTCTATACCTTGCACTGCTGCAAGGGGTCTTGAAAGCAAGAAAAATAAAACAGCAAAAAGTATTCCTAGTCCCAGACTGAACAAAAGACCATATCTGAGATACGAGCCTATGATTTTGTGATCACCTCTTGCCCTTGCACTTGACACCAACTTTGAAAGAGCGTTGGTCACACCACCTGATACAAAAACCAAAGCAAGAGAATATATTGACATTATCATCTGAAAAATGCCAATTCCTTCCATTCCAATAATATTTGTAAGAGGAAGGCGAAAAAGTCCACCAAAAAATTTGCAGATTAATCCGCTTAAAATTAAAATAAAAGCCCCATGTCCAACACTCTTTTTCATGGTTTTATGATGTCTAAACAACAAAAAAGTATGCAAATAATTTTTTTCTAATTATAATTAAAAATCTTCGATAAAAACTGATTATAACATACGCATTTTTTTTACAACAAATAAAACATAAAACGATAAATTTATTCTTTTTAAAAAGACTTATTATTAATATAAGTGGCACAAACTTGGACTTTTTCATTTAGAAATTATTAAAACCAAAACTTGCTTGTAAAAGAAAAACCTAAGCCGTGTTTTGGTTTAGGTTTCTCTTCGGTTTTTTCCATTTCAGAATGAAATGAAAGATTATATTTTCTTTCAATTTATATCAAAGCGTAATTTCTGGACCTAGAGAACTTGCAACGTTTTCAGCATCCATACTACCAGCTGTGACTTGAGGGCCATTAGTTTCAACTTCAATTTCGGCTTCACGTGCCGATGAAGGTTGAACGGAATAGTCAATATCAAATTCATTGATTTCTGGCTCTTTCACATCATTACCTTTGCCAGAGTCCGTTTCACCAGTAAGCTTTTGGCTACCTAATCCAGAACTGAATATATCTTTTAAATCTGATAGTATTGAACCGCCACCCAAAGCAATTGTTGCCGCACCCAGTGCAATATCCGCCATATCCTTTAAAAACTCAACCACACCACCACTGCTGCCAGCCGTTGAAGTTTGAGGTGAACTGTCAAGAGTCACACCAGGACCTTTTGCCTCTATTTTATCTTTCTTAGCATCCTTCTTTTTTTCTGCATTTGATGAGTCTGATTTTTTGCCCGAGGCCTTTTTGCTTGCATTCTTTTTTCCAGCAGAAAGCACCTTTTGTTTGTCAGATTTGTTGTGGACTTCCATTTCCATTGGTCCTCTTGCAGATGCTTTGTCAATCTGCATCAAGGTTTTGTTCATCTCAAGGACAATTTGTTGCACTTTCTTTGGGTCAAGACCAATTTTTTCATATCCACCATATTCATCAATAAGCCTGTCAAGCAGAGCTTTATAGCTGATATATCTAAATTTTTCATTTATTTCAATATCGCTTTGAGAAAGAAGCATCCTATATTTTGCAAGAAGTTCTTTTCCAATATCACCTGCCCCTTCAAGCTCTTTAAGCATACTCATAACAAAGATTTGTGATGCAGAATCGTAAAGACCGCCAGCAATAAGCTCGAAATCAAACGCGTCTTGCATGATCACCGCAAGATCTGGCACTGCAAAATCGTCAACCTTGACATTGACATCAACTAGATTAAAGGCCTTTCTCACTTTAACGCGAAAATCTTGATCATACACGTCAGAAAAATTGGCAATATGAGAGACAATATATTCATGACCCAAAAAATTGTCAACATATTCAGCCAGATATAGAGACGCAACAGCTTTTCCATCTTCTTTCTTTTGAATTTTTACTGTATAATAAAAATGTTTTTTCATATAAAGAGCAATGGCTTTATAAAAATTCTCGCCCTGATCTTCAATTTCCTTTTCCATTTTGATGAGATCTTTCATAATGAGCTTGTCAATTACATATTGACCATTTTCATCCACCCTGCCAACAAGCTTATATTTCAATTTCATCATTCTCATTCTGTATTTATAATAAATGATAAAATCAGGTTGACTCACCTGAAAATCACTTCCAAAAACTGGATATGGTTTTACCTGCTCGGACACTTTTTCTTCTTTTTTTTCATCTTTCACATCATTCGCACTTGCCATAGATTTCTCCTGCTCGCTAGCAAAGCCAACTTCTTTAAAAATTTTCATAAAATTATTATAAACTAAAAGTTTACTTTTGTCAAAATATTTTTTTAAGTTTTCCTCAAATAAGACACACAAAAGGGCTTTTCTTTGATTGAATTTAAGGTAATGCCATTGGAAACACATTCTCCATTATGATTAAATAAACAATCAGCCTTGCATTTTATTTCAAGAGCCTTGCTGTCACGTTGAGGAGCATAATCTGGCACCTGCGTAAACATGTTTTTAGTCACGTCTTGCACCTCTTTCCCCTCTTCTTTTTCATAAGTTGAACAAACAATTTCTCCATCCACCAAAATCTTTTTCGCCTTGCAAGTGAATCTATCATTATACTTGCAAAGCCCCTTTCTACATCTAATATCCATAAAAACGCCTCCTTAAAAAAAATTATTGACAAAATCATGTGATTTAATCACTTGGTTATTCTATTTATTTGACAAATAAAAAAATCTTAATTAAAATAAAAATTGTAGAAGAAAAAAAAGGAGCAAACTTATGAAGGTTTTATTACTTACAGATGTAAGAGGCACAGGCAAAAAAGGAGAAATCAAAGAGGTCGCCGATGGCTATGCAAACAACTTTTTGATTAAAACTGGCAAAGCAAAACGAGCTGACAATAGTGCAATAAGTGAAAATAAAAATAAAATGGCAGCAAATGATTATCACAAAGAGATGGAAAGACAGGATGCTGTAAAATTAGCGGAAAAGCTTAAAGGGCAAAAATTTTCTGTCAAAATCAAATGTGGTGAAAATGGAAAGACTTTTGGCTCGGTGACAGCAAAGGAAATCGCTGACTCACTCAGTGAAAAGGGCTTTGATGTGGATAAAAGAAGAATTGAACTTAAAAACCCTATCCGCACAGTTGGACAGTGCGAAGTGACAATCAAATTACATTCAACAGTTTCTGTAAAAATCATTGTGGTTGTTGAGGCAATTTAATTTATTAGAGAAATTAAAAGCAGGCAAATCTTTGCCTGCTTTTTTATTACTTTTAAAAAATTATTTTTTATGTATTGAAATATTATTATATTTATGTTACAATTTCTATGGAGAAAAAAATATGAATGCTTATTTGACGAAGCTTAAGAATTTCTCAGTTGATGAAATTCTTGCGAGTATAGATAAAGATTTCTATAAAAACATCACAAATGAAAGAGAGATGAAACAGCTTACCAAAATTTTTATAGATAAATTTTGTTATGAAAAAAATTTAGCTCCTGCACTATTGCAATTCAAAAAAATGCATGAAACAGTTGCTGGTGCATATCAAGATTTTAAATTAATAATTGATTCTCGTTTAATTAAAGGCTTTGTCCTTTTTAGAAAAAGTAATAATTTTTATTACGTCTTTGATTATTTCAATACATTACTTCATGAACTTCGTCATCATGAGCAGTCATTAAGTGCCTGCAAAGACATGCATCCTGTTGTCCGCGAATGTGCGATAATCACAAAATATGAAGAAGGATTTGAAGCTTTTACAGATCAATCTTATGGTTGTGAACCCTGCGAACTGGATGCAAGATATTTTTCCTATAAAAAAATGCAAAATTACCATTTTTTTATCCCCTATTTAAAAAGTAATTATTTCATAGACCAAGAGACTTCATTTATAAATAAACAACCTATGGATTATGTGGACCTTTTGAAAGACGAAAAATTAAGAGGCCTCAAACCTTGTGCTCAAAGCATAAAAAATCTGATAGCAAATGTCAAATCAATAGCACTTAAAAATGCTTTAACGTTTGTCGGAATCAAAACTACAAAGGATAAAACTCATCACACTTCTTGGAAAGAAAACTTAGAAAATATCAAGCTTGGCGGTATTATAAGTGAAGAAATTGCACCAGAATTCTTTTCAGAAAAGTTTTTGACAGACTTGAATCTAAAGGATATAGAAGAAAAAGTAGACAAAGAAATAAAAGCATACAACGATTTCTTATCAAAGGCTGATCTTTTCCCTTATAAATACATTGAAGAATTGAAAGAGGCAAGTAAAACTAGTGAAAATGAAATCGAAACTGAAATGCATGAGAAAGAACCTATTACTGAAATAGAATTTGACTTGATTGAAAGCGAAACCGATTAATATAAAAAATAAACAAACGAGGTAAACATGAAAATTAAAAACTTCTTTGCAAAGATAAAGTATGCAATCCTGCCTTTTATCTTATTTGCAATAGTATTATTTCTGACTTTTTTTGGTGTTGAAATGCTTTATAAAGCAGGGATTATCAATGCATCCCAATACCATGTCTCCATCATAGATGAATTTATTCCACTTGTTCCACAATTTATTTACGTATATTATCTTACTTTTCCACTCGGAATATTCTTGTTTTTCTATTTGGCATACACAAACAAAAAGGCATTTTATAATCTTTATGTCACACTCATTATTTGTTTTCTTATCTCAGGAATAATCTACATATTTGCAGAAACTATTTTAACAAAACCTGACTTTGAGCCAAAATCTTTTACTGATAAGCTTGTGGTTTTGACTTGGGGCTCAACTGCTCCTGTCAATAATTTCCCATCACAGCACTGTTTTATGGCAATCGCAATTATTATCGGCTGTTTGACTGCAAATGGTAAGGGAAATAATAGAAAGATGAACAAGTTTTTCATTTATTTTGCAATCATATGTTCTCTCCTCATATGCATGTCAACTGTATTCACAAAACAACATTATTTTCTTGATATTATCGCCTCATTTGATATCATGCTTATCGTCTACCCTATTGTTAAGGTTTGCAAAACTGGTGATAAGCTTATTGAATGGGAAGAAAAAAGAGCAGAGAAAAGAAAACTTAAAAAAATTGAGAAAAACTTGAAAACAGACTCGAAATAATTTGTTTTTTTAAACTTAATCTTATATTTTTAAAACAGTTTATTAAGGACAAAAAAACCACGAAAAATTCGTGGTTTTTTTATTCAAACAATAATTTTATTGATTTGCAAGTTTTTCAAGTTTCTTCTTTCTTCTAATTGTAAGAAGAATAATCAAAAGAATTATTAATATAATCACAAATATCAATACGCAAATCACAATAATTATAGTATTGAATGCTTGCTTATCAACTTTAAACTTAGCATCCTTGCTCACATGCCAGAAAAGTCCACTATGAGAGAGGCTTGGAGAAGAATAAGTTTTATAATGGCTCACGTTTTTAACAACATGCTTGCCAAAGTCGATTGTTCCCGCAAAAGGATTTTCATTTGTGCCGACTGGTTCCCAGAATCTGCCATAGAAATCTATATCCTTTGTTATTTTATAATAGCAATTGCTATATTTGACACCCTTATCATTTTCAATTCTATTATTGACAAGATATGACATAAGAGCAAACTCTTTTGCAGAACTTATAAGATAAGGTTCTTTCGCAGTCCCTTGTCCGATAAAGTTTGAAGCTCTTGAATCTTCATCAGTCCAAAGAAGTCTTTTAAATACTACTTGAATTTGAAGATTGTAATTGAAATATCTTTCCATCAATTCTTGATTAATTTGAAGAATGCCATTTGAAACAAAGCTTGAAATATCATAAACTACATCATCAAGTATAATAAAGGTCTTTAAGTATCCATAGTTTTCATTTGATACTATGCGAATATTATAAGTATCGCCAAACTTAAATATGATAGGTTTACCATTTTCAATCTTGTTTGCTGCATTTGAGTCTTGGAAATATTCAAGATAACCTACTCTAGAATATTCACTATTGTCAATTGCATCATTTATACTTGTAAAGAAAGCAATTGAGATATCTTCTTTTGTGATTGGAATAGTCATATATAAAGAATATTTTGTGCTGTCAATCACTGTCAAGTCTGATTCTTTGATAGTATATGTGAAGACATAACAATCATTTTTCTCATCATAGGTATAATCGAATAAACTGTTGTCAAATCCATAACCATTTGTCTTTTTGATGCGAACAACTATTGTATCTCCAACTAAAGCCCTGAATGGATAATTATAATCAACTATATTTCCATTGACTTTTACGTCAAGCACCCTATGCGTGCTGCCTAGCACTGCACAATCAAAGGTGACATCTATTGTTTTGCCTTCAAACACTGCAGTAAAACTGAGTGGTCTGTCAACAAGTCCTTCAAAATTATAAATAAATTCACCTTTTGTATTTGTCTGACCATAATAGATTTCTTCGGTGTCATTGTCAATCCAATATAGGAAATTGTATCCTGCATTAGGAGTAGCAACTAGTGTAAGAATTTTGTTTATATCATAGTTATCACCTATAATTCCACCATCCTGTCTTGCGAAGCTATTTCCACCATTTGCTAAATCATTGTTTTCATTTTTTATTCTAAAGCTTATTGTTGGATTGTATTTTGCTCTGACAATATAATTTGCCATTTCAAGAGTAAGACTAAATGATTCGCCTTGTGCAATTTCTTCACCATTATTGTAAATAAGTGAGAAGCCAACAAATACGTATCCTTCTATTTTTGGTGCAGTAAATTTAAGCGTTGAATCAACTCCAATTTCTGCATACCAAAGGTCTTCTTGAGAAATCCAAGGATTGAAATTGTTGATATTTGTTGCAAATGAACGTATATTCAAATCTTTGTTTGCTGTGATTGCAACAGGCACTACTTCTACTCGAACTGTAGCCCTATTATATATCCATCCTGCAAATAAAGTGAATGTATCTGTCAAAGGATCAAAGTTTCCGTCAACCTGATATTTAGTCCCGTCATAGGTAAATCCACTGTGCTGCCAATTGATGACAACTTGACCATTTCTATCAATGTATTGTGTTCCATAAGAATTTTCAGCAGTGAAGTAACCTGTAAATGTATAGTCTTTTTTAGAAGCGAAAATTTTTCCTTTTTCACTGTCAGAAAGACTGTCAAGAGACCAAGCTTCACCATATCTGACTTTTTCTGTCATTGTGACAGAAATGTCTTTTTCAACGTCAAGCACAAATTTTACTGTGTATTCTTTTGGCTTAACATAAATCACTATTGTTCCGTCAGAAATTATATTTCCGATTGACAAGTTTGCACTTGCTGTGAAACCAGTTCCTGTTTTAACTGGGTCTTGATTTTCAACTACACCAGCAATTATGTTTTCGTTCAGTTCACCACCAATTAAATCATACTTAACTTTTCCGTTTTCATCAGCAACAAGAGAATAAGAAATCATTGAGCTTGCTGTGAAGTTTAACGTTCCGCCTGTGACAATTGAAACTTGCAAATTGTCACCACGACTTGGATTTGATGAAACGAGTGCCGATTTTGTGTCTACAACAAACACTCCACCATGAACTGGTTTAATTTCTTCACCCTCATTTGAGAAGATGATGTTAAGCTTATTTTCACGTGCGGTGAAAAGCACAGTAATGGTTGAATTGTTGCTTGCACCTGTGACAGCATATATCTTCTTGCCATTAATATTAAGTTCGTTTATCAATAAGCCTACACTTGTTGAGATAGATGCAGTAAATCCATTTTTAGCTTCTACTTCAAAGTATAAAACTTCATCTGTGTGGGACAAAAGTTTATAATTTGCACCAAGCAAGAGTTTTCCTTGATATTCTTTATAAACATCTGTGCTGAGTCTGTCACCATTTTGGTCAACAGCCCATATTGTGCCACCGACATCAGTCCCTAAACTATCAACATAATTTACAATTGTCCCTGCCTGAACGATTACATCAATTTCACCCGCTTTGAATACAACTTCAAGTGAGCTGATTGTGCTGTCAAGCTCAAGAGCTATCGCAAATTTGTTGCCATCAAAATGATAAATATCATCATTTAAATTGATTCTATTTCCGTCAACTAAAACATAGTCAAGTTCATAGCCACCAGCCATATTAAGAGTAATGTCAAGATTAAGTCCTAAATAGAACCTTCCAGTTGTTGTTCCATTGACTTCAATTGAAATGTTTTCATCAATTTGAGAAGCAATAAATCCATTTTTGTTTGTTTGAGAATTGTTTGACGTTCTTGCAGTAAGAGAAATATCTCTTGCTTTGCGTGCATAGCAAGCATAGATTTGTATTATTCCATCTTCACCTGCTCTTTCAAGAGCGTCTTTGATTGCACTTGAAACAATATAATTTATGTTTCCTTCTGTTGAGATAATCTGGTCTTCAATCATCCAACCAGTAAACTCGAAGTTTGAAATAAGTTCTCTTTGGCTAAGGATTATTTCTTTGCCAAAGTCAACCTTTTGCTGACTTGGGCAGGTGATTTCACCATATTCTTCCATACCTTGCATAACAGAAATATTGAAATTAAAACTTCTTGCCTGTGCAATAAATGTGATTTCAAAATCTTCATCAAAGCCTGAAATTACAGCTGTGAAATGATAGTATTTATCATCTTCTGAATAGTAATTTTGAACGCTGCCTTCTTCAACGTAATCAGTCGCACCTGTGTTTGGCATGCCCGCAGTGTAGCCGTATGCCATAACACCATAAATCACAAATCTTTCGCCTGTTTTTATCAAGAAGTTGTCACCACTAAGATTTATGTTTGTTGTGCCAAATGTCAGACGCATAAATATATCTCTCACGTCTCCAATTGTGACATTGTTGATTGATGGAACGCCGTCAATAGTTGCAACAGCATTTCCTGTAAAATCATCCCATTTTATTGTCAGAGTTTTTCCATCCTCTGAAATATTTGTTGTAAATGAGCCTTCGCCTCTGAAATTGCAACTTGTTGCATCAAAGCTGTAACCTTTTTTAGCTTTAAATACTATTTGAACGCTTTGACCAGTGCGTGCTTGTATCTCAGAGCTAGCATTCACTTCATTGTTGTTTATATAAACTTTAAAGCTTTCAATATTTGAATTGAAAAGTGTGAGTGTATTCACATTTGGTTCAAGCACAAAATGCAATGTCCCATCTTCAAAAAGATTTCTGATGACTACTCTTCCATTGATTTCTTCAACAATTGCCTTTATTGAATTGCTGTCATATCTAAATCCATAACCCTTTTTGGCAGTTATTTCAAGTGAAAGACTATCTTGACCATAAACAAGACTGAATATAGAGCCATTTGAAACTTCTTGGCCATTGATTTTTAAGTTTAAACCTTCATCATAGGTAATATTTAAATCAAAACTTTGACTTACCCATTGAGCTGTCAATGTAATTGCATAAGTCTCATCTTCATTTTTTTCACCAATTGAAGCAAGTTTATCGCCTTCGGCATAAACCTTTCCGTCATTTGCCTGCCATATTGCCTCCCTTCCTTCAAGAATTGCCTGAGGGAATGGTGAAATTGCCTGACCATAAACAGCTTCAATTATTGCTGTTGCCATATCAGCAATTACCCCTTGTGTAGGGTCAAAGGTTATGATATATTCAACGCCCTGCCACAATGCCTTAATATCTATGATTTGATCACCATTAAGTTCTGTGTAGATCTGATCAACCAAATCTTTAAGTGGATTTTCATCAAGTTCAACATCATTGAAGCTATATCCCCTGAAAATATAAGTTCCTTCAGTCACAGCAAGCAAAGGAAGATTTTCTCTTGTAATATTTTCAAGAGCAAAATATGCAAATGTCTGCTTGAGAGAATTATTGTCAACTCTATTTGTAAATTCTGGCATATTGAAATCTATATTGAAAGTAATCAAAATTTCTTCAAAAGTGACAATCAATTCAATTCTGGAAGTCAATTTTTCAAAGGTGATAATACCTTTATTTTTGCCAGTATCTGTCAAGTTTTTGTTTTCAGCTTGACCAATGGCCAGATTATAAGATCTGATCTTATATCCGCGTTTTCCAACTATTTCAACTTGTAGATCGCTGAAATAATCTATATAAAGCTTTCCTTCAATTTCATTTAATGCATTTTCAGGCACTGCTTTAAATTTTGTTTTTGTTTCGTCTATTTGAGAGCCTGAAATGTTTATTTCATATTTTTCAATTTCCCAAACTGCATATATAGTAAGACTTAAATTGTCATCATTGCTGTCTATTGTAAGCTGTTTAAGCACGTTTTCGATATTGCTTTCGTCAAGAGTAATATAATCTTCACCTTGTTTTACCTTCCAGCCAATGAAAGTATATCCCTTTCTTGAAGGTGCTTTAAATATTGCAAGAATATCTTCATTGCTTTCAACATAAGGATAGCCTACATTGAAGGTTGCATTATCCCCAATTGGAACAATATTATCAGCAACAAATCTGCCACCAGAAACAAGGTCGACATGTTCGGTGCTTGCGTTTACAGTCACAATAATTGTAAATGCAGTGATTGAACCTGTCACATTGTCGCGGACTTTATAGTTTTCTTTATCAACACCTTTAAGCATAAGTGTGACTTTCTTATTATTCCCAATATCAGCTGTTTGATATCCGCCCTTTGTCCTGTCAATGGAAACCACATCACCTTCTAAGATAAATTGGTCGATGTTTTCATCAAGTCCTTCAGGAAGGAAAGAAGTCTCATCATATTTTTTGCTTATTTCAAGACTTGAAAGGTCAATTTCAAGTGCTTTAATTTCAAAGATTACTTCATAGCCCTCTTTTTGAAGATTTGTAAAGTTTTCAGATGTGAAAACAAATTTTACAGATCTTCTTCCTGCCTTCAAGAAACCTCCAGTTGAAAGGTCAATTTCATTCATTACAACAGCAGAAATTTGAACGTAACCATTTTTGATATCATCTAAAATTCCGCCTATTGAGAAACTATAACCTTTTATAAGACTGAGTGCATCATTGACAGAAATTCCATTTCTAAAATTACCATAAGCAAATTCTTTCACGTTTGCATCAAACAAAACGCTGCCGCCATCTACAGCAATAATATCGCCATAGAAGTTTGTTTCTTTTAATCTATAGTTGACAGCATCAGCCCCTGCAAGAGCCACATTATTAAGTTTTAATGCCTGACCAACTACAATTTGAGGATAACTTCCAGTGATATAAACTTCATCACCTGTTACCACTCCGTCTAATTTAGCATCGCCTCTGCCAATGGTTGAATTTCTATTAAACTTTTTGCTGATTGAAAGGACATCAATACCCTTCTTTTCAATTTTAAGTTTTGCGATAGACAAATCCACAAATTCTATTCCAGAATAGTCAAAACCTTCAACTTCATTCAATTCAACACTAAGAGGATATTCGCCAGCATTCGAACTGATGTTTGCAAAAGAGAAATTCAAAAGTTTTAAATGATCTTCTTTTGCATCATTTGAGATATAAATTTTTTCAACTTCTTCGCCATTTACAGACAGATAATATAAATCAAATTCAACCTGTTCAAGCAAAGTTTCATCATTATATAAGGATAAAACAAATTGATTGTTCTCAACTGTTACTTCAATTTTATTTACAACCAAAGAGTTGTAAATATAATTTGGCTTTTCTTTAAGTTCTACCTGCAAGTTTGCATTTGGCGTTTGAATGACTAGATAAGCTTCAAAGTCATTTTTATCGAGAGTATAGTTTACTTTATTGTCATCATCAACTATGACAGGATTTATAAGAAGATACTCTCCTACCGCACCGCCAGTCTCTCTTTCAAACAACACTTCAACACTTTCTGAAGCACCATCATGTTCAATTTCAATATTGTGACGAAGTGAAGGATCATTTGTCCCTACATACTTGACAAAGCCAATTTCACTTGCATAGTCTTTAAGTGCAATAGTATATTTCTTGATTACTAGAGGAAGGTCAACAGTTTGTGCAGCATCATTAAATTCATAAATCTGTTGAAGTTTGCTGTCAATAGTTGCTTTTACTGTATATTTTCCAGCGTTTTTAAGCTGAGCTGGATCACCTAAAGCGTCAAGAATATCTATATGGAAGTGATATCTGTTGTCAACAGAGTTGTCAATTTTAGGAAGATTTTGAAGATTTACTTGCATGCCGTCATTATCTTCAGTATATGTGATAACTTCAACATTTTGCACTTTATTATTGTAAGTAAGGTCTTGATTTACAAATGTTAAAAAGACTGTATTTTTCTCAATTTCGAAAGAAATCAAACCTTCTTTTGTGAGAGTTTGGTCACCAAAACCATCATTGTAAGTGACTGACACGATAAGCTTATAATTTCCGCTTAAATCTGCCCCTGCCATGTTTTGACTATCCTTAATGATAATCGCTCCACTGCTTGCATTAAAAGCAAATCTATACTTATCGTCATCTCTTCTCATAGATGCATTTAAAGAACTCCCATTTGGAGTTTCTATTAATGCCAAAGAAGAAATCAGCTGCGCTATTTCATTTTCACTTGCTTTTATTGATACATCTTTATGCACATTGAAAGTGAAGTCTGTGAAATTCCATTTTGCAGTAATGCTTTCTACTGAACCAGAATTTATTACAGTGAAAGTGGTAAGCTGGTCATCAAATTCAATTTTCAACCTGCTGTTTGCTGGAGTTTGAAAGCCATTGAAAGCAAGGAAACTTCCTTCATTGCTGAAAGGATTTGCCATCTCTAATCCATTGTTGGCAACAGAAACATAAATTATTTCGCTTTCATCTCCATCAAAGTTTCTTCCTGTGTTGTAATCAATATATACTTTCACAACGTCTGTCAAAACAGCAGTCAAAGTATTATCTTTTTCGTCTGTGATTGAAGGTGAAATAGTTGTTGAATAGCCACTATCTCTCCAAGTATCAAACATCCCTTCAAGAGTAGATATATCGAGATTGTTTGTAAAAGTCAAAACTTTCAAAGCATTCATTCTTTCTTCGCTTAAAGAAATGTTTACCCTGGCGGTGAAAGGATAAATTGCCATGACTTCATCGTTTACAAAGAGTTTAAGTTCGTCTGTTCCATTTCCTGCAAAGGAGAAGACAATATCATTTCCAATTTCAATACTTCCTTGTCTGATATCGCCTAAAGGATAAGCTTTGCCATCAATCATAATATCAGAAAGATAGATCTTATCGCTTTGCCCAAGATAATCTTTTGTAAGCAAATTATTAAGTTTTCCAGAAGTTGAAAGTAGATAAGCAAGGTTGAAAGTATAACCCTTTGCATCGCCTACTTCTTTTAAAATAAATCTTGAGTCCCCATGATTTTCAAAGTTTGCAATGTTCCATTCAAAATTGCTTTCATAGTCGCCATCAAACTTTAGACCATAGATTGTAAATATTTCTCGATCAAGGTTGAAATCCTCATTTCCAGTATAAACCGCTGCCTCGTTGACAAGAAGCATTATTCGATCAAAGGTGTAATTGAAAGTTTTTCCATTTGCAAAATCACCTGTAAAATCAAGTTTTTCGCTGTTTTCATAAACTACCGCATTTGCACCATCAAATCGATAAGCTGATCCATTTGGGAAGTGAACAGTCACTTTAGCCTTTTCAATATATAATACATTTTCAAAAGTAATAAAGTAACCCTCTTCTTCTTTAAATACATTTGTAAGGAGATTTGCAAAATTATAAGGTTCTCCATCTGTAACATCCTTTTCAGGATCAAACATGAGTTTTAAATCTTTCTTGTCATTTGCATTTCTACTTGCGTTGTAATCACCACTGATTGAGTAGTTTATAAAATAATCTTGAATATTGCTTGGATAATAATTATTAACTTCACCTTTTGAAAGGTCCTCACCATTCCAATCATATCTAATTATAAATTTACCAAAATCGTTGTCAATGGAAGGTGTAAATTCATTTGAGCCATTGTATATAGAAGAGAAATTATGATCAAAGATAAACAATTCATTTCTCACCATATTGAAACTTAAAATCTTACTTGTGGCAGCATATTCAATTGAATATGCACCGCTTTCATTGTATTTTGTGAGTGTATCTTTGACATCAATTTCAAATTTAATTGTATAAGCACCTGCAAGATTTAGTTTGTCAATATTAAAGCTTTTAATATTTTCAAATATAAACTCATCTTTATTGTTTAAAACAACAATAAATCTCATGCCAACAACCTGTTCACCATTATTTAAAATAGGTTTTCTTAATATGTCGACATTTTCACCAACATGATTTCCACCTGCTGTTGCACTTATAATAGCATGATACTGAAGTAGATAGAAGTTTCTGATTTCGCCTACATCATCATTGAAGTAGATTTCACTCTTGGTTGCACCATTATCATCTTTAATCCAAGTTGGCACAATGGTGACATCACCAGTAGTCATATATTTATCTGAAGGTTTAAACATTATCACAGATTGACCACCATTGCCAGCGATAGACCAAAGGTTTTTATCTGCGGTGTAGCCATTTCTTGAAATTACAAGCACTCCATCTTCTATTGCTTTTAATATGCTTGTTGCTGGATTATTAAACTTAACTCTTAAAGCAATTCTCCCGTTTTCGATTAAGCCATAATCATTCACATCAAGGTTTTCGTTCCAGTCATAACGATAATAATTTTCAACTGAATTTTCAAGATAGATTAAATAATCTGCCTCTTCTCTTATTGTATTGATATAGATGTTGTCATCACCTGAATTGACTGCAAATCTATATTCATCTTTGATAAATTGCAGGAAAATGTCAGGTGTAATAGTAATTTTATTTACCTCTCCAGAGTCAAAACTTTCAAAACCCTCTTTATCTGAGTCTTGAGAAATTGAGAAGCCCTTAGCATAATATCCATGAATTGTTTGACCTGTAAAGGTGTCTCCACTGATTATGTATACCGCAAGACCATCTTTATTATTTGGTGCGGTTGAAGTTGTGTAATAAATTGTGTCACCGATGGAAAGTCCTGTCTTTCCGCTTGACGCATTGCTTATAATGGTGCTTTCATCAATTATCGCACTATAAGCAATCTTTTGCCACTGAGCAATAAGTTCTACCTCAGCTCTTCTCTGCAACTGACTCTCAGCAAGACCATTCCAAGTTTGGAAACTGTCACCACCAATATTATTGATAAGTGAGCCATCTCCACCTTTAGGTTGTCTAAACAGTTCATCCCAGCCTTGTGCAGAAATCGAATAGGTCATATTGTCATTGTCTACATGACCAAAAGCAACAAAAGTTCCATTTACAGTCACGCCATTTGGAATATAACTCTTAAAAGAGTAACCCAAATTATAGAATGCAAATCTGCTTAAATTTACAAGCTGACTATAGCTTATGCCAACAGCTGCCTTTGTGCGGTTGATTGCATTGTCCTCAACCTGCTTGAGGTTTCTGTTTTCTTCATCAAGTCTTTCATCATCGTTGGCATAAAGCCTTCCATATTCGGCAGCACCAGCATTATAACTTACGCTGACCGTTCTTCGTCCTACGAGTGCTGAAATATCATTATTTATATAATTGCCTTCACTATCACTTCCAAGTTCTGCAATTGAAGCTACAAAATCAGCATTAGTCAAAAGTCCATTGAAATTGCCTTGCGAGTCAACATTGACCACCGCTTTGCCACCCTTGAGATACCATCCAAGAAGATAGAATTGAGAGTGAATTGAAATGCTTGAAAGTTCGTTTGACCCGTTTGAAAGTGTAAGACCGCCGTCAGCCCCTATCTTGTAGGTGAGATTTTCCACCGTATAAGCAAGCAGAGCCTTGTCCGCCACCGTCAAATATCCTTCTTCATCAAGCACATGCACACTGTCAATAAGCAAGCTTACTGTGCGATATTCAAAGAAAATTTTGATTGTTGTATCATAACCACCCAGTGTCAACTTAAAATCGCCTTCCTGCAAACCAGGATCTGTTGGCTCAACAAGTGAACTGTTTGTATAGCCTTCTTTCTCCCAAGCTTCTGGGTTTGAGCTGTTGCCAAAGCCAACTTTAAGCTTACCATCTTGATAAAGTTCATAGCCTGCATAACTAAGTGCACCCTTACCTGTCTTATTTAAAAGGAATGAGAAGGAGTATTTTCCGTCACCATTAAGAATGCTTGGAAGTTGTGCTCCTTCAAGCCCAAAACTTGCATGTTGGAAATATCTATCAGCAAATTCAGACTTAATCTGATCTACACTTTCCTCAGCAATGACAGCACTTTCTCCCTGTGAAGGTGCTATTGGCACAAGTTTGCTTCCTGCGTAGTATTCCACCTTTATTTCATAATTTCTTTCTTTATAATATACGTCTACTTGATATAATGCCTCTTCGCCATGAGTAAAGGCCTTTTTAAACAGCATGTTGCCAGAAGGAGAAAGATAACTTGTCTCATAATATGCGTCGGTATATTTCTCACCACTGTCACTCATTATGTAAGAAACAGGATTTCCATATTCCTTTGTGCCTTCCAAAAGCTCTGAAATCACAACTTTGTATGCTTGATATTTTCCACTTTTCTTTGAAGCTACAACGCCTGTTGAACTCATTCCAAAAAGCTCTCCAGTCACATTTTGAAAATATGAAGAATTGTTGATACTCACCCCAATTCCAGTCATATCATCAAGAGGTTGTCTGTCTGTTTCATCTCCTTTAAATAAAGAAACTGCAAGTTTTGTTTTGACTGTGCCTATATAAGGTCTGAAAGTATTCAAATATTCCATTGGGTTTTTAAATGATACATCCCATTTATCATAAAAGTTGTTTTCTTGTTCTGCCCCTTCAAACACACCTTTTGCGTCTTCTGAAGGAATATTCTTATAAGTTGAGAAAACTGACTCATCTGCTCCTCCATTTTCAAGCACAAAATTGTCGTTTTCAATATTTAAGATATATCTGCCAATAGTCTCCGAAGAAATTTTTAAGGTAAAATCCTCATTCTTTCTGACTTGAAGATAAAAACTATACTCACCATTGCTTGCCACTACTTGATCGTTGAAATAATATGGTCCCCAATCTCCTTCAAACCTAACATCATTGCCTTCTTCGTCTCGCCACCATTCCATAGCTTGAGGACAAGGAATTCCTTTTCCATATTTTATCAATGCTAAAGGAGTAATCTCATACCTCCCATCCTCAGTAATCATCATATTTCCATCTTTATCTACAGGACACATTACTTTTTGCAATTCACCATTGCCAATATCCATTTCTAATTCTTTAAGTTGCCAGCCTATGTCAATATTAAAATAAAAACTTGTAGGTGTTTCAACCAAATGAGGTGTGACATCAATATAAGTCCAATCTCTTTCGATGACTAAAACAACATGTCCACCTGGTCCAACAACATTTTCAACCGTTATTTCATATTCTTTTTCTCTATAAAAGTTTTCTTGCTCATTATATCGAAAGTAAGAAGTATTTGAAGATGCATTAAAAGACTCCCCAGCATTAAGCCACTTTAAACTTGTATATACAACATTATAATTGTCATAATTTCTGGTGTCATTTCCATTATAATCAAAACCTAATCCCGTTGCTGCAGTGAAGTTTGGATACGCTCCAGAGAAGAAATTTGCCTTATGATTTTCAACTTCAACAGTATCAGAATTTTTCAATCCTTCATTATTACTGCTACGAATAAGATCATGTTCATTCCCAATTCGAACTAGACGATAACCTCTTGCAAGAGTTATTTTAAAAGTATATGAGTCACTGCCTTCATCAAAAGGGTTTGAGTTTTCATAGATTATGCCTTTATCAAGCATGCCTGCACTTGCCTCTTTTATTCCTTCAATCAAGGCAACTCCATTTTGATTTGCAACCAAAGTTTTCATTTGGTCAACAGAAGCAAATTTATCAACAATTTTTCCGCCTTCATCAAGAGAGTAAGCAAATGTTACACCAAAGTTTCTTTGCACATCACCATTGTAAATCCATTCAAAATTATAAGTATCTCTATTTGGATAACTATTTTTAAAATCGTTTGCAGTCTCTATATCAACATCAATCTCTTCTTGTCCATTTTCACCGTTTACAGAATAATATAATCTTGAAAAGTTGTATCCTGCTCTTTCTTTAAGGCCAGGATATCTTTCAAAGATTTCACAAAATGGGGTATCATAAGGCAATTCGATATTCCCAGAGCGTTGTTTATTTGCAGAATTATATTCGCCATAACCATAATTGAAATTTGCAACAAACTTTTCATCTGAAAACTTAATATCAAAAGAAATAGGAGATAAAAGAAAAGCAATCTCAGCATTTTCTCCAATATAGTCTGTGTCTAAAATACAATCAGTCGTTTTTAAATTATTTAAATCAGCTCCCTCTTTCAAGATCATTAGGTATGGTAGAATGCCTTCTCTTGTATTATATGTAATTTCACTTTCAAAACTTGCTTTAAATCCAGGATTGATTATATAAACTTCATTTTCATTTTCGGTGTCAACTCTAAGTTTTGGAGGAGTTGCCACAATTGTTTTTGCTCTCAATCCGTCTGGTCTTGTTCCTAAAGGCTTAAAGTGATTTTCACTTTGATAAGGATAAACATCTTGATATAATATTTCTTCATCATAAAGGACTTTTAAAACTTTGCTTTTTGATTCTGGATCAGAGTAATCTCTATCATACCATTTTTCATTTCCAATTTTAAATTCTCCTTCACCAGCGCTAAAGGTGGTCATATATTGTTTCTTTATAGGATTATCCCAACGCAAATTTCCAATTCGAAGAGTAACTGTATAATTAATAAAATCAAAATAATTTTTGCAAATTGGTGTCACACCATCAAAAGTGTTTCCAATAAAGTAAAAGCACTCTTCTGGGTTTCCTTCGTGATATCCAATAATATAAAGACGATCTCCATTCTGATCGATTGAATTGCCTTTGTCAAAGCAGTTTATTATATAACTTCCACTATTTACACCCACCAATGATCCTGCATTATCGGTATAAGATGTCAATATTTTATTTGATCCATCAATCATTAAATCGCAAATTGTAGCTGCCTGTGTATAGCCAAATAAACCATAAAGACCTGCTTGTGATGCAGTAATATTTGATATAACAAAATTTGAGATTGTATGACCATTGCCATAAAACACTCCTGAAAAAGGAAAGTCTATATTGCCGTTTATTCCGCCGCCTCCAATAGGAGTCCAAAGAGAACCTTGCAAATCAACATCTTCTTCAAGTGAATAAACTCCGTATGTAAAAGGATTTAAAAATTCATATCCAAAATTACCTTCTTCTTCCATAACTACTACTGGACAAAGTTTTCCTTCAAGACCAAATACTCTTTGCAAAAGTTTTTGTTCTTCAATTCTATCATTATATTCTTCATCACTCATTTGCTCGGTTTTTTCAATTGGCTTAAGAGCATTTACAACATTGTCGCCAAGATTTACCCAAGAGGCAATTTCAGCAAGTTTCTGGGCTGCACTCTTTTCATTTGTAGATTTGATCACCATGACATTTTTATGACCATATCTTTCAGCAGTAAAATATTCACTTCCAAAAAGGACACCATTATTTTCGGCATTTATCCCCTCATATTGAGGAAATCTTTCAATAAAAGTCTGACCATTGTCTGTCACAAATGTCAGATCGTCATAGTTTTGTTGATACATTTCATCTATGGCCATATTCATAAAGTCGCCATGTGTATGGTTCTGAAAAAATTCTTCATCAATCACAACAGCTTCTGATGAACCAACCTTTAAATTTGGAATAAAGCAAAAACTTCCTGCCATAAATAAAACAAACAGGAAGAAGCAAACTCCTTTACACATTTTTTTCAACATAAATGCCTCCTTTATTTGAGTGATCTCTCATTTCTATTTTGAACAATAAATTTATTAAAGAACTATTAAAAAACGTCAAAATATTTTTTCCAAAGCAAGCCCTAATATATTTATATATTATACAAAATTATTTTACATAAGGCAAACAAAAATATACAAATTATCAAGAAAATAATTTATTATTCGACAAAAAGAAAAATCAGCCAACAAAATTCAAATAAAAATATTTTTTATTTAAAAAAAATATTATCTTTTTGCATTGATAAATTAGCAATTTTTTATAGGCAAAGATTCTAATCGCTGCTATTACTTTTCCCCTTCCCTATCCTTTATCAAATATTGCTTGACAATTTTTTATCATGCGATTAAACTATAAAAAAGAGGAATAAAAATGAAAGATATTATTTTGACTGGTGACAGACCAACCGGAAATTTACATTTAGGTCACTTTATAGGTTCTCTCAAAAAGAGAATTGAACTTCAAAACGAAGGTAATTATGAAAAATATTACATCATGATTGCTGACACTCAGGCATTGACAGACAATGCACAGCGTGTAGACAAGGTGAAAAATAACATAATACAGGTTGCCATTGACTATATTTCTGCAGGAATTGATCCAAAAAAGGTCAATATTTTTATTCAATCAATGGTAAGTGAGTTGCATGAATTTACATCATATTTTATGAATTTAGTCACACTATCAAGACTTCAAAGAAACCCAACAATAAAAGAAGAAATCAAGCAACGTGGTTTTGAAACAAGCCTGCCAATTGGATTTATTAATTATCCGATTTCTCAGGCTGCAGATATTCTTGCTTTTGGCACAACTATTGCGCCTGTTGGTGGTGACCAAATGCCAATGTTTGAGCAGGCTCGTGAAATTGTCAACTCTTTCAACAACACCTACAAACCACAAGAAGAGGTTTTTGTTATGCCAAAGGCCATTGTCTCAGAAAACAAACTTTTTCAGCGTTTACCTGGACTTGATGGAAAACTTAAAATGTCAAAATCTGCTGGCAATTCAATCTATCTTTGCGATGATGAGGCAACTGTTCGAGAAAAAGTGATGAAAGCTTACACAGATGCAAATCACCTCAAAGTAACAGATCCTGGTCAAATTGAAGGAAATGTCGTGTTTACCTATCTTGACGCTTTCTGCAGAGAAGAGCATTTTGCAAGATTTTTGCCAGAATATGAAAATTTGGATCAGCTTAAAGAGCATTATAGACGGGGCGGACTTGGCGATGTGAAAGTGAAAAAGTTTCTTGTAAATGTTCTTGAAGATTTTCTTGCACCTATTCGTGAAAGAAGAAAAGAATGCCTCAATCATATTGACGAAATTTACAATATGCTTTTTGAAAACTCTAGACTTGCTTCAATTGACGCAAAAGAGAGACTTGAAAAAATGAAAGATGCAATGGGATTAAACTATAAAAAATTTTTAAAATAATTTTTTCTTCCAATAATTTTCGATATTTTAAGCAAAATAATTTGAAATAAATTTTAAAAAATTTAAACATAATAAAAAAATTTTTGCAAAATTATAAAAAAAGAGGTGAAAAATGACAAAAAAACAACAAAAATCAACCATTTTTACCATTTTATTAACTTTTATTGTAATCTTATCTTCCTTTCTTTTTGTCGGCTGTTTTAATAAAACTGTTTTGCCAGAGAGAATTGAACTAGCAAATGAAAATCAAACAATGTATTTAAATCAGGTCTTAGAAATCAACCTTAACGTCTATCCAAAAAAGGCAAAAAATTATAAGCTTTTATATAAAAGTTCTGACAATTCTATAGTGTCTTTTGATAGATATGCCAATATGGTAGCAAACAAGTATGGCGAGGCGACAATAACCGTTTCCGTAATTGACACAGACATTTCACAAAGCATGAAAGTCACTGTTGGTGATGGCAAAATGAATAATATAAGTCTTGTTTATCCGACTACTGCAACTTATTATTTCACTGGTGAAAAAATTGACCCTTCTGAAATTGAAGTATATGGACGTTACGAAAGTGGAAAGGAAGAAAAAATTGACCTAAGTGAATGCACTGTTGAGCATCCAACCTATGCAACAGAAGGAGCAAAGATTAAAATTACTTACAAAGATCTCCCTTCAAAAGAAATTGCTCTTACTGTAAGAGAAGACAGGGTAATTGAAATGAATATTGATTCTCTGCCAAATAAAACAAATTATTTTATTGGCGAAGAGTTTGACAAAACTGGACTGGAAGTTTCACTTAAATATTACAGCGGAAAGATTGAAAAACTTGAAAATTATCAAATTGATAAAAAAATAATCGATGTTGGCGACAATGAAGTCACAATCTCATATGGAGATTTTAAACAAAAAATTAAAATAACAGCAAAAGCAAGACGCGTAGTAAGTTCTTTTTCACAACTTCAAGATGCCATAAACGAAGGTGTAGACAGTATTATGTTTTCAAGTGGATCAAAATTTAATACGACTACTCCTCTCATTTTAGAAAATGCAAAAAATATCACAATCTTTGCGCAAAACCAAATAGAAGCTTTAAACGGGATAAATACAATACCTATCAAAGTAATCGGAAAAATTGAAAATGTAAGGTTTATCAATTTGACTTTATCGTCAATTGGAGATAGTCCTTCAGAAAATTTAATTGACTTTTCACAATGCATAGGTGGCAATGTTACATTTAAGGATTTGAGATTTCTCACTTCTCAACAAAATGCACTTATTCTTCCACAAGAAGTAGACCTTTCAACAACTTTCAATAACTGCACTTTTAAATAAAAAATTTAAAATTTGAAATTTTTATTTGAAATTATGCCAAAAAATTGAAATTTTTGTATTTTTTTGCATATTAATGGCTTTTTCAACAAAAAAATACTTTCTTAGGTAAATACCTAAGAAAGTATTTTTTATTTAAAGTCTAATGACATTGCAGTCAATTTCTGGTTCATCAAAGTCAGTGCAAGTGATAATTGTCTGTGCTTTTGAGGTGAATTTTAAAAGTTTTTTACGCCTGTCATTGTCAAGTTCACTAAATACGTCATCTAAAAGAAGCAAAGGTTCTTCACCCGTCCTTTCCTTAATTATCTCAAGTTCTGCAAGTTTTAAAGACAATGCAACCGTTCTCTGCTGACCTTGAGAACCAAAGTTTTTCACTTCAACTCCATTTAAAAAAATGTCTATTTCATCGCGATGAACTCCTATTGATGTATAACCCAGTTTAAAATCTTTATCAAGATTTTTTTCAAGTCCCTTTATCATTTTTTTTGAATAATCTTCACCGTCATATGAACTTTTGTAAACGATTTCGATTTCCTCTTTCCCTCCCGAAAGATATTGCTGTGCTTTCTTTGCATAAGGAGACAACTCTTCTATAAGTTTTGCCCTTTGTTTATATATCTTCTCAGCAAGTTCTGACAATGCTCTATTCCAAATATCAATTGTTTCAATCAACACATTTTTGTCATTACTTGTTTTTAAAAGTTTATTTCGATTTGCCAAAACCTTTTCATAGCGACCCAAAAGATAGAAATAGCTTTTATTTGTTTGGCTTAAAATAATATTCATAAATCTTCTTCTCTCTTCAGGACTATTTTTAATAAGCCTTAACTCATCAGGAGAAAAGAACACTGCATTGGCACAACCAAGAAGTTCTCCAATTCGCTTTATTCCAACCCCATCAATTTTGACAGCTTTCTTTCGAGAAGTGGAAAAAAACATTTCGATATCGACATCTCTATATTTTTTTGCAAACTCACCAGAAATATATCCATTCTCTTTACCCCATCTAATAACGTCCTTTTCTTTAGATGTCCTAAAACTTTTTCCAATTATCATGAAAAATACAGCCTCAATTATGTTGGTTTTTCCTTTAGCATTTTTTCCAACAATAACATTGACATTTGGCGAAAAATTAAATTTACTATCTTGATAATTTCTAAAATCTTTTAAAACTAGGCTTTTTATTTGCATATTTTTATTTTATCAAAAAAATTAAATTATTTCAAACTATTTTTATCAAAATTTAATTTAAATTAAAAATATAAATAATTAATTTCCTAGACTTGACATTTTGGAAAAAGCACTTTATAATAAAGATGTGAATTTGCATTTAAAAGAAAAAATCAAAATTTTTCTTTGAAAATATTTTAATAAAATTTAAATGACATTTGCAAAAAATATCAATAATTTTAATAAAATTTTGATTTTTTTATGATTTTTTTGCGGATTTTTGGAATTTTTTGAGCAAATTTAAAAAAATTATTATAATTTTATGCAATTATTTAATCAAACGAAAAGGGAAAAAATATGAAAGATTTATCTACTCTTTGGAAAGCTGTTCTCGATAAACTTGAACTTACTGTTTCAAATGTGTCATTTGTAATGTGGTTTAGACCTATCAAAGTTGTTGACTTTGTCGACAATAAGACTTTGATTTTATCTGCAAATACTACTTCTGCAAAAAATCAACTTTCAAGAAATTACTTTGAAAAGCTATCCTCTGCTGTCAATGATATTTTTGGTGCAGATATAATTATTGAAATTCTAGATCCAGCCGAAGAAATTGAATACATCAGCCTTCATGGCGACAAAAATGCTCAAAAAGAGGTAAATCTTACAAAAAATCCTTTCAATCCAAAATATACCTTTGATAATTTCGTTGTTGGCGATTCAAATAAGTTTGTTTACACAGCTTGCCGTGCTGTGGCAGAACACTCTGGTGTAAAATTCAATCCTTTATTTATTTATGGAGGCTCAGGTCTTGGAAAAACACACCTTTTACATGCAATAGGCAATTATTATAAAGAATATTTTCCAACCTTGAATGTTATGTATGCAACCTGTGAGCAGTTTGCCAATGATTATATTGAATCATTGGGTTCGACAGCCAAAAATAAAGCTGTGCTTGAATTTAGGACAAAATATCGCAATCTTGATGTGCTTATGATTGATGATATTCAATTTATTTCAAAAAAGACTTCCACTCAAGAAGAATTTTTTCATACTTTTAATGAACTTTATCAAAATTCAAAACAAATTATCATCACCTCTGATCGTCCTCCAAAAGAAATTGAGACACTTGCAGACAGACTTCGTTCTCGTTTTACAAGCGGACTTATCCAAGATATTCAACATCCAGAGCTTGAAACAAGAATTGCTATTTTAAGAAAAAAATGTCAAATAGAAAAATACTCAATTGATGATGAAGTCATTGATTTTGTAGCTGAAAGAGTCAATTCAAATGTACGAGAGCTTGAAGGAATGCTTGCCAAAATACATTTTCTTGCTAATCTTTCAAACAAAGCTTCGGCAGGCATGGAAGAAGCCTATGAAGCCTTCAATGGCCAGCTTGAAGAAGAAAAAAACGAAGGACTTTCAACCGATGATATAATTGACACCGTTTGCACCTATTTTGATATCACAAGACAGGATATCGTGGGAAAAAAGAAAAGCAAAGATGTGGTTGAACCAAGAATGATTGCAATCTATCTTATAAATGAAATTCTTGAAATTCCACTTGTTTCTATCGGAAAGATATTTGGCGGTCGCGATCACACGACAATTATGCACTCACGAGATAAAATATCGGATGAACTTAAAACTTCCCATAAAATTCAAGGATTTATAAGTGAAATTAAGAAATTATTGTCACAAAAAGATTAAAAATAGTTAAATTTGTAGAAAAATAGTAATATTTGTAATATTTTGCGGATTTCTCTTCACTTCAAATTTATTAATAATCAAAATAAAAATCCACCAAATAGCAGGTGGATTTTTTATTAAATTACAAAGCACTTAATTATCTTTCAAGTTCGCTATCACAGCATTCATAATCATAGGCATATTTTGCAGGTTTATCTCTGTATACAACTGCATTATTGACAGAAGCCCAAGAATAATTATTACATTTTGGACAAGAATAAGTCACAGATTCACTGCTAGAATCACTCCAAGTTGTAATTTCATGCAATATATGCAAATTATTTTCTTCAACTACGATATATTTCATAGTATAATTTGTATCTATAATTTTCATATTTCCACAACCAGAAAGAGCCATAGTTGATGAAGCACAAACTGCAGTTGCGAGAAGTCCGATTGCTATATTTTTCTTTTTCATGATATATCTCCTTTAAAAAAATAGAATTAATTTTCTCTATATTTATATTTTATCACAAATTTTTAAAAACGTCAATACCTAAAAAAAACAGTATTTAAAATATATATTATACTTTTAAATACTGTTTTAACTATATTTATGCTATTCAGAATAAGCAATTGAGCTCATAACCTCTTTTGCAAACAATTCTGCCTTCTCTAAATTTTCTGCTTTACAATTTGTATTTGACATAAATATTTGATTGTTTAAGCAAATGAAAATATTTAAAACTTTATCATTTTGAAAATCAAACTTTAAAATATACAAATCTCCACTATCTATTTTTTGTTTTTCCTTAGTCTCCAGTCTCAAACCAACATTCTCATTGCTTTTGACAAAGACATTCAGAACTTCAGCAAAATCATTTACATTTTCAATTATTCCAAGAAAACTTATCGAAGTGATACTGTCGCTGTCTCTATCTCCCAGCACTATTTGACAATTCATCGCCTGTTCTTGCGAAAGATTTAAGGCCTTGACAATTTCATCAGTTTTATATAAAAGTGAATTTTCTGGAAGCTTTACTTTTACTTTATACTTTTTAAAAATTGCGTCCAATTTTCACCTTCTTTTATTCATCTTTAGGGAAAATCATGACATAACGTTTTGGTTCTTCTCCCTTACTTAAAGTCACAACCCTTTCATCTTCTGAAAGTGCACTATGAATAATTCTTCTGTCGCTTGGATTCATAGGGTCAAGTCTTGCATATCTGCCAGATTTTGCCACTCTATCTGCCATACGCTTGGCAAGTTTTGTAAGTGATTCAACCCTCTTTTCTTTAAAGCCACCAATATCAAGAAGTATTCTTTTTTCTTGCTTGCCACTTACTGCCGCAAGTATTCTGTTGATTGCATAATAGCAGTCACCTCGATGTCCAATCATATCGCCAAGATTTTCACCCACAACAGAATAAGTGATATATTTTTCATCCTCAGTCACATTGATTTCAACCTGTTTGCCAGCAACTTCAAAAAGACCTTTCAAAAATTCCATAGCATCCATGCAAGCAGTTTCTAAATCTTCTGTATCAATAGGACTGTTTACATCAATTTCTTCTTCAATTATTTGAGATTTTTCTTCATTGTTATCTTCTAATTTTGTTGTTTTTCCAACTTGAGTTTTCTCAACTTCAACTTTATTGAAACTTACATCTTTTTTTGAGACATCTTCTTTAGCAGAACTTTCTTCTGTTTCTGCCTTTCTTGAAGCTTGTTTTTTCTGATATTTTTCTCTGGCATCTTCAGAAATTGTCACCAAAACTTTAGCCTTTTTAAAAAGACCGCCTTCACTTAAAATCTTTATATCAACATCTTCCCTAGGTGCTTTAAGTTCAAACAATGCATTTTCAATTGCTTGTTCGATATTTTTTCCTGTTCCTTCTGCTGTAAACATAATTCCTCCCTCTTTGATTTATTTTTAGCAAAATTACTTAAAAAACTTTGATTTATTTATTATTTTTATGTTTTTTTGATAGTTTTTAGATATTTTTTTTGATTTCACATAATATTTTTAAAAATTGTTATTCAAAATTTAATTAAAATTTGCGTGAATAATCAACTTCAACAACATCTTTTTTCTTCTTTTTCTTTTCTCTTAAATTTATTACCCAGTCAACAAACATAAGTTGAGGCAATAAGAGAATACAACTTACAAGCTGACCAGTAAGCATATATATTGCAAACACACTGTTATAGAAAAGTGCAAATATACCAAGCATAAGTGGCAATATAATCTGCATATATTTTCCGCCTGCAGGCACGGCTGAATCAGGTTTTCCCTGTTTTTTGTTTTTTCTATTATTATAGAATTTAGTCAAAAACATACTGAGAAGTGTCACAGCAACAATTAAAATTGTAAGTAAGAAATAACCATTTGCTCTATTTCTCACTGCTTTAAGACCAGGCATAAAAGCATTATAGATAGTTTCTTCACCTTCTTCAAATTGATGTTTTCCTACCTGACTTTTCAGTGTCTTAAAACTTACAATTGAATTATTGAAAGGTGAATCTGCAATCCAAATATTTTGAATCCATAAAAATTTTTCTTGAGTGAGATCATAAGTCTCAACAACTTTGTCGAGAATGATATTATTTAGAGCTGTTGAAAGGTAAATAGGATTTTTCACTTCTTCACCTTCTTCATTTGTAGTCACATTTTCACCAATAATAATTTCTTTTGAGCCTTCTTCTTCACCTTCTTCATATTTAGGGAAATATTTATCAATAAGTTTTATAATATTTTCATTGTTTGAAGCAACTATTGTTTCAACTGTCTCTCCATTATCATTCTGAGAAACATCTTTTTCGCTGAAATCATATTTGTAGGCTTCTTGATAAACTTGTCCATGTATTTTGTGAACTAAACTTATAGTCTTTTCTTCACCACTTCCTTCAATCACAAACGAAAGATTTTCATAATCAGAAAGAATTTCCTTTTTTCTTTCTATAGAAACTTCTTCATTAGAATCTGACCAATAGTTATTTGCTAAATTCAAACAATTTGCATATGTAAACTTTATATTTTCATAGTTTGAAGAAATCTTATATGCTGACATTGTGTTTAAACCTGAAAACAATGTGAAGAAAATAAGTAAATTCAAACCCATAACAATGAAAGTCACAAAACAACTTCCAAAATAACTTTTACCATAATATTTTTTGCTAAGTTCGTTTTTCTTTTGTTGCAAAACAGCTGGTTGGTTTTTATATTTTTCTTCCAATTTCTTTTGTTCTGGTTGCATCTTAGCGTTTATATTGTTCATATGCTGAGAATTAAATTTTGTAAGTGTGTCAACAAGACCCCATATCAGCCTTATCACAACAGTCAAAAATATAATTGCAAGCACATAGTTTCCTGTCACACCTTCAAAAGTTTTGATAATATTTATCCAAAAACCTGTTGGCTGAGTGACAGCAAGTAAACTGCTTATAATAGCCATTTAACATCTCCTTTAATATTTATTGGGACTGGGTCATAACCATAGTTTTTTGAAAAGGGCTGACAATTAAAAATGCGTTTTGTTCCAAAATAAAACCCTTTTAAGCCAAATTCATCCAAAGCCTGCAAAAAATAGTTTGAACATGTAGGTTGAAACCTGCAAGTATGAGGCAATAATGGAGAAATACAAAATTTATAAAAATAGATAGGCAATTTTAAAATAAAGGTAAACGAGCTTTTTATTATTTTAAAAATATTTTAGACCCTTTTACCTTTTTTAAAAATAAACAAAATTTGTTCTTCAATTTTTTTATAGTCAAGCTCGCATGCACCTATTTTTGCCTGCAAAACATAATTAAATCCCTTTTGAGGAAGATTATTAAGTCTTACAATTTCTTTAAGTCTACGTCTTAAAAGATTTCTATTCCAAGCTTTTCCCACTTTTTTAGAAATAGCATAACCTATTTTATAATTTGCAAACTTGCTTTTGACTATATAAAGACTGAAATTTTTGGAAGAAAAGCGTTCACCTTTTCTATAAATAAAATTAAATTGACTATTTTTTTTTAATCTATGGTCAGATTTTTCTTTAGCATTAAGCAGATAATTTTTTTCTTCCACGATTTCTTCTTCTTTTTAAAACATTTCTTCCATTAGAAGTTCTCATTCTTTCTCTAAAACCGTGAACTTTACTTCTCTGTCTTTTCTTTGGCTGATAAGTTCTTTTCATGATGTCCTCCTTTATTTAATATGACTACTCAATTATATAAAATAATATCGAATTTGTCAATTATAATTTTGCTTTTATTCAAAGGAATTTTCTTTAATTGAAGAATTTTGTCTTTTTGTTGCGAAAAATTTGTTAAGCTAAAATTATATTTTATAAAAAAAAATTACACATTATCTAATTTAAAGTCTGAATAGTTATTATTTTATAATAATTTTAATTTTATCATAATCTATATTTTTTATAAGAGCTTTCTTTAAATTAAAATTAATAAATCTTTTTTTAATAAATTTGCAAAAAAGACTTAAATTTTTCTTTTTTTTATGATATAGTATATATGTTAAAGAGGTTATTACTATGGGAAAAATTATTGCTTTTGCAAATCAAAAAGGTGGTGTTGGAAAAACCACCACCTGCATCAATCTTGCTGCTTATGTCGCAGCAATGGGAAAAAAAGTTTTAGTTGTTGACCTTGATCCTCAAGGCAATGCTACAAGCGGACTGGGGATTGATAAAAACAAAGATTTAAAAACTGTTTATGATCTGATTTTTGGTGAATACAAAATAGAAGATGTGATCTTACCAACATTGCTTGAAGGTCTTGATATCTTACCTTCAACAGTTGACCTTGCTGGGGCAGAACTTGAGATGATTCAAATGCCACAACGAGAAAAAATAATGAAAGGATTACTTGATAGTGTGCGGGATAGTTATGATTTCATAATGATTGATTGTCCACCTTCATTGGGACTTATTACTGTAAATGCCCTCACCGCTTCAAACAGTGTCATAATTCCTATGCAATGTGAATATTATCCACTTATGGGAATCACTCAACTTATGAATACTATAAGACTTATTAAATTTCACTTGAATCCTTCTATTGATGTTGAAGGTGTTGTTATGACAATGAAAGATAAAAGATCAAACTTGACTAATGAAGTAAGCGATGAAATTTTAAAATTCTTTGGAAAAAAAGTTTTCTTCACTTATATTCCACGAAACATAAGACTAGCTGAAGCACCAAGTCATGGTGAACCAATTCTTATTTATGAACCATCGTCTAAAGGAGCTGATGCCTACCTATCTCTTGCAGAAGAGTTTTTAGATAGAAACAATATCAAATACAATCCTATTACAAAAGAAACAAAAATAAAATTAAGAGAGGTGAACAATGGATAAGAAAAAAGGTCTTGGAAGAGGACTTGAAAGTCTGTTTGCAATGTATGATGAAGAGCCAGCAGAAATAGTAACTCCCACTCAAAAGCCAACTACTACAAATAAGGAAGCAGGGATATCAGAAATAGAAGTTTCAAAGATTGTCCCAAATCCAAACCAACCTAGAAAAAACTTTGATGAGGAAGCTTTGCAAGAACTTGCAAGCTCAATAAAACTGCACGGAGTAATCCAACCACTTGTTGTAAATAAAACAGATGATAATAACTACCTTATTATCGCAGGTGAAAGAAGATGGCGAGCATCAAAAATGGCTGGTCTTGAAAAAGTGCCTGTTGTAATCAAAAATTATACAGAAAAACAAGTTCGCGAAATTTCTATTATCGAAAACCTTCAAAGAGAAGATTTAAATCCTATTGAAGCTGCAAGAGCTATCAAACAGCTTATGGATGAATATCATCTTACGCAAGAAGTTGTATCTGATAGAATTGGAAAAAGCCGTTCAAGCGTTGCTAATACACTGCGACTTCTTACACTCTATCCAGACGTAATTAAAATGATTGAAGATGGAAAATTATCAAGCGGTCATGCAAAAAGTTTGGTTGTAGTTGATGATACAACTCAACAAATTAAACTTGCAAAACAGGCTTCTGAAGGTAAAATGTCTGTGCGCGAACTCGAAAAAGCTGTTAAAAACTATCTAAATCCTCAAAAAGGTGTTTCAAATAAGGTAAAAGAACAATCCTTAGAACTTAAAGAATTAATTAATGAAATGCAAAGAGTGTTTGCAACAAAAGTTTCTGCAATTGGAAATGATAATAAAGGTAGAATCTATATTGACTATTATTCAAGAGATGATTTAGATAGACTTTCAGATATAGTTGAACTTATTAAAAAGAAAGAAATTACTTTAAATGATTTAAGAAACTACAACAAAAGACATCCAAACAGCAATTAAACAACTAAAAATTTAAAGTGTGTAATATAACACACTTTTTTTTAATTCAATTAATAAAAATATTTAAAATTCATAATTTATTTAATTTTAAAACTGCACCATCTAAAAATAATACGCAAAAAATGGTCATTTTTAAACGAGTATTTCCTCATTATACTTACAATATTTTTTTTATTGAGATGCAAGATTTTTTATAAAATAACCCCTTTTTAAATAATATTATATTATTAATATAATTGTTTTATTTTTTTATATATAAAAATGTTCCACGTGGAACAAAATAACAAGCAAATAGATAAAATGCTTTAATTATACTTGAATTTTTCTATAAAATGTTCCACGTGGAACATTTTTATTGATTAATTTAAGCAAAAATATAAACATTTTTCATTAAATAACAGAAAATATAATAAAAATTAAATTTATTTAAAATAGTTGCCTTTAAAAAAAATATTATGATATAATTTAAACGGAGGTAATAAAATGAAATCACTTAAAGGAACTAAAACAGAACAAAATTTAAAAAATGCTTTTGCAGGAGAAAGTCAAGCAAGAAATAAATATACATATTATTCTTCACAAGCAAAAAAAGATGGCTACCAACAAATCGCAAGCATATTTGAAGAAACAGCAAATAATGAAAAAGAACATGCTAAATTATGGTTTAAAGCATTAAATGATGGAGCTATTCCAAACACACTAGCAAATCTTTTGGATGCTGCAGCTGGAGAACATGGTGAATGGACAGAAATGTATAAGCAAATGGCAGAGGAAGCTAAGGAAGAAGGATTTGCAGAACTTTCTTATCAATTTTCTGCAGTAGCCGAAATAGAAAAAAGACATGAAGAAAGATATAAAAAACTTGCAGAGCTTGTTGAAAATAATATTGTATTTAATAAAACAGAAAAGAAAGCTTGGATTTGCAGAAACTGTGGACATGTTTATATTGGAGAAAAAGCTCCAGAAGTTTGTCCTGTATGTAAGCATGATAAATCATATTTCCAAATATTAAATGAAGAATTTTAATTTATATAACATAAAATACTTATAATAAAAGGCTATTTTGAATAGTCTTTTTTTATATCAACAATAATTAATTAATATTTATAAAGACTAAATGTCAAAATAAATAACTTAAATATAATTTCTAAGGTGTATTCAAACTATAAATCAATAATAATTTTATTTCTATAAAACTCATATATCAAATTACAACAATATTCGACTAAATTCATTAAATCTTTACGCATAATTTTATTGCAATTGTTATTTTATGAATCTATAATATATTTGAAAATAAGGAGTAGTTATATGAGTGATTTAAAAAGTTTGGCATTAAAAGCAAAAAATAGATTGTTAAGTAAAGGTTTGAGAGATACTTATTCACATGCAAATGTTTTAACAGGCGTAAATATGAATAATAACAATGAAAGAATTATTAATGAAAGAAGTAATGTTTCTGAAAGTCCATTCAAATATTTATTGAGAGAAGATAAAATGATGACTATGACACCAAGTGAAAAGGAGAGATTTATATTAAACTCAATACGGATTTATCAGCAGGAAAAAAGAAATCAACAAAAAGATATTATATAAAATCAAATCAATTAAAGGCATTTTATCTTCTTTCAGAAAATTAGTTTAAACTATTATTTACAATTTTAAAGCTGCGTTATAATTAAAATATTAAAATTATTATTAAAGTTATGTTTTAATAACTATTATACAGTTATATTAAACAAATATTACTATATAAAAAATTAATATTAAACTTTTAAAATTAAAAACCTTTACATAACAAAAAAAAAGACATAAAAATTTATGTCTTTTTTCATATTTATAATTTCAATAATTTATTTACCTAAACAAAACTTTGAAAAAATCAAATCTATAATATCTTCATTTTCGCAAGTTCCTGAAATTTTGCCAAGACAATTCCAGAGTTGTTTTATAAGCATTGAAATTATATCCATACTTTCATTATAACTATTTAATATGGTTTGGCATATTTTATCACATTCAATTAAAACTTCTGTTTGTCTTGTCGAGGTGATAAGCATGTGAGAATAATCAATTTTTTCACCTTCTACCATTTTAAAAATCTGATTTTTAATCTCAGAAATATTTTCATCATTTAATGCTGATATTAAAATCTCATTTGATTGTTTTTCTAATTTTCTTGGTAAATCAGATTTATTGACAATGGTGATGACATTTGACTTTTCTTTAAGCAAAGCCTTTATTGATTTATCATAATCATCCATTTTTTTACTTCCATCAAGTAAAAATAAAATTACATCTGCTCTTTCGATATATTCTTTTGATTTTTCTATTCCAAGTTTTTCAACTTTGTCGTCACTTTCTCTTATTCCTGCAGTGTCGATAAAATTAAGTTTTAAACCCTTGTAAAAAATGCTTTCACTGAGAATATCTCTTGTTGTGCCTTCTACATCGGTCACTATAGCACGATTTTCGCCTATTAAAGCATTTAAAGTAGAACTTTTTCCCACATTTGGTGCACCAACTAAAGCTATGTTTATTCCATTTTTTATCATTTTTGCATGTTTTGCATCATTAAGTAAAATTTGCAATTCTTGCTGTAACAATTGAATTGATTGAAAAATACTAAATCTAGTTTCTTCTTCAAAATCTTCTTCTGGATAATCTAAAGTTGCTTCTATTTGTGCAAGACATTCAGTCAAACTACCTTGCATATTTATAATTTTATTTGTGAGCTTTCCATCAGCAAGTTCTAAAGATGCTTTAAGTTCTCCCTCACTTTCTGCATTAATTTCATCTATTATACTTTCAGCCATATCAAGACTTATTTTGCCATTTTCAAATGCACGCTTAGTAAATTCTCCATTTTCTGCAATTCTTGCTCCTTTTGAAATTAGAAGCTTTAAAACGCTTTGAGTAAGGAAAGTCCCTCCATGAATTTGAAATTCAACCATATCTTCGCCTGTATAACTGAAAGGATGTTTGAAATATACAGCTAAGCAATTTTCTTTACTTTTATTTTCAAGATTTAATCTTCCATAATAAAGATATCTTGGTTTAATTTTATCATATTCCAAAAAATTTGAATAAAAAACATCTCTCATTATTTTAAGAGAATCTTTACCACTTAATCTTACAATTGAAATAGCTCCTCTTCCTAGCGGAGTTGATATAGCACATATTGTTTTGTTCATGCTTTTATTATAACATCTTTTAAATATTTTTGCAATTTGTTTATAATATTTTCAAGCTTTTTAAAAGATTAGATATAATGATTTTTAAATTTATTTATCTTTATATTGTGTAATTGTGGACTAATAATCTTAAATATACAAGATCGGAAGAGCGTCGTGTAGGGAAAGAGTGTAATCCG
>CAMSQA010000002.1 GCA_947062475.1 uncultured Clostridia bacterium | reverse complement strand
ACTCTAGTCAAGACAGGAGCTTATTTGATATAAGTGACTGATTTGGCTAGATGTTCAGCAAACGCAGCATTGCGACTTTTATCGCCATGCTGATTATAGGAGTTTTGTCAACTCTTCCCTATACTCCTCATCACTTATCTCGCCTTTATCATGTTTTTCTCGAAGGGAGGCAATTTTTTGTTCTCTATTTTCTGGCTTAATTTCGACAACATTTTCTTGAGGGGACTTTTCTGGCTTAATCCAAACCCAATCGGAAAGAAACATGGTGATAATAAGAAGGATTGAGGCAATTGAGAAAAGGTTTAAAATAATTGAAATGACAAGTGCTGACATATACATGCCATATCGCTGTCTAAAGAGAGAACCATTTTTCCAAATCGACATAATGAGAAGCACTGCCACAGATAGGCTTGCAAACATGGCAATAAATGTATAAACTAAATAGAAAATAGGCGACCTTTCCACTGGCTCTAATTTAAAATAGTATACGATATCAAATATATTCCAACCTATATCTACAAAAGAGAAGATAATTGCAAAAATAATAAGAATTTTTTTAGTTTTATTCATTAATACCTCCTAAGGCATCTCATTAAAATGATTTTAGCACATTCCCAAAAAGATTGTCAAATCATTTGTATATTTTCATAATTTATTATATACTTAATATTGTATTATATAACGGAGAAAAAAATGAAAAAGACAAAAATTAAAAAGAATATTGTAATCACTGGCTCTTCAAGTGGCATCGGACAGGCACTGAGAAAGTATTACGAGGAGAATGGCGACTTTGTGCTTGGCATAAGCCTTGTCGATGATGACTATAACTGCGATGTCTCAAACTTTGAAGAAGTGAAGGCTATTTTTGAAGATATCGCAAAAAAGATGGATAAGATTGATATCCTCATCCCTTGTGCTGGCTTTGGTCTTTCTGGTGCGGTGGAACTTATTGACAACAAACTCATTCAAAAGGAATATGATGTCAATGTTTTGGGCACAATCAATGCCATTCAATGTGCACTTCCTATGATGAGCGAAAAAGGAAAAATTATAAACATCAGTTCAGCTTGTGCACTCTTTCCCCTTCCTTTCCGCGCATATTACTGCTCAAGCAAGGCAGCAATAAGTAGCCTCAGTGATTGCCTTAGAATGGAATTGTCAAAAACCAAAATTCAATCAACAGCAATTTGCCCATGCGATATCAAAACCAATTTTACAAAAAATCGTCAAAAGAGTTTTGTGACAAATGAAAGATATGGCGAGGCTATCAGACTTTCTGCTGAGCGTATTGACAGCCGTGAGGACAAACGCATGTCTGTGGATAAAGCAGTGAAAATAATGACAAAAATCATTGCCAAGAAGAAATTGAAACCTCAATATGTGATGAGCATAAGAAACAAATTTTTATATCAAATTCAAAAATTCTTCCCTCGCACATGGGTTTTGAAAGTAATGACCAAAGTGTTCTATCGCGATAAATAAGCAAAAATTATATAAAAATCGCAAAAAAACAGCCATTTTAGGCTGTTTTTTATAATTTTTTAAAAAAGACTAATCTATAATCCTATTTTCTAATATTTTCATCCTATAATTTATCTTGGAGGAAAAACAAAAATGAAATTTATGGAAGCTATCGCAAAAAGGATATTTCAATTAATGAAAGATAAACATATTGATAAAATGCAGTTTTGCGATAAAATTAATTTAAGTATTGAAAAATTTGAAAGAATTATACGCGGGCAAAATCCTTATCTTATGACAAAAGAAATAAAAAACATTGTCAGAGGCTTTGACCTTACTTTGCCAGAATTTTTTAATTCAGAGTTATTTAATTATCAAGATTAAAAAACAGCCTAAAATGGCTGTTTTTTTATTTACATATTTTAATTAATAGACATCAGCTTGAGGGATGTCAGGCTTTTTATCTTCTATTTCAACAACGATAGCCTCTGTTGTAAGCATTGTGGCAGATACGCTTGCAGCATTTTGTAGGGCTGAACGAGTGACCTTTGTTGGGTCAATAATACCCTTTTCAAACATATCACAATATTCAAGATTGTATGCGTCAAAGCCATAAGCTTTTTCATCGATATGCTCATAAATTTTGTTTATCACAACTCCGCCATCAACACCTGCGTTTTTGGCAATTTGTCTGAGAGGCTCTTCAATTGCACTTCTGACAATCAAAGCACCTGTCTTTTCATCGCCTGAGAGCTTTTCAATAAGTTTGTCAAGCACCTTTGTTGTTTTTAATAGAGCAACGCCGCCACCGACAACAACACCTTCTTCACTTGCTGATTTTGTTGCAGAAAGGGCATCTTCAATGCGAAGTTTTTTCTCCTTCATTTCAATTTCAGTGGCAGAGCCAACCTTAATCACCGCAACACCACCTGCAAGTTTTGCAAGTCTTTCGTTGAGTTTTTCAAGTTCATACTCACTTGTCTGAGACTTGATTTGCTCTTTAATCATATTTACCCTTGCTTTAATCTTGCTTGGGTCACCGCTTCCTTCAACAATTGTGGTGTCATCTTTGGTCACTTTTGCCATTTTTGCCTGACCAAGCATGTCAATTGTGATTGTCTTGAAATCAATCCCAAGTTCTTCAGAAATGACTGTGCCACCTGTGAGAATTGCGATATCTTCAAGCATTGCTTTTCTCTTTTCTCCAAAGCTTGGTGCTTTGACAGCCACGCAGCTGAAAGTCCCACGAAGCTTGTTGAGAATAAGAGTTGTAAGAGCTTCACCTTCAACATCATCAGCTATAATAAGAAGTTTTGCTGACATCTTTAAGATCTGTTCAAGCAGAGGCAAAAGTTCTTGAATATTTGAAATTTTCTTATCAGTGATGAGAATATAAGGATTGTCAAGCTCGGCAAGCATCTTTTCATTGTTTGTGCACATATATGGAGACAAATAGCCTCTGTCAAATTGCATGCCTTCGACTATCGAAAGTTCTGTTTTCATAGTCTGGGATTCTTCAACTGTGATGACACCATCACTTCCAACCTTTTCCATTGCCTCTGCAATAAGCTTACCAATCTCTTCATCACCAGCAGAAACTGTTGCAACCTGTTTAATATCGTTTGTGCTTTCAACAGGTTTTGAATTATTTTTCAATTCTTCAACTATGCAGTCAACCGCCTTAAAAATACCCTTTTTTAATATGATTGGATTTGCACCTGCTACAAAATTTTTCATTCCCTCTCGAACGATTGCCTGAGCAAGCACACAGGCAGTAGTTGTCCCATCACCAGCCACATCATTTGTCTTGACACTGACTTCTTTGATAAGTTCAGCTCCCATATTTTCAAAAGGATTGTCAAGTTCGATTTCCTTAGCAATTGTCACGCCATCATTTGTGATGAGTGGACTTGCAAATTTTTTCCCAAGCACAACATTGCGACCTTTTGGTCCTAAAGTGATTTTTACAGTGTTTGCAAGAGTGTTGACCCCATTTTCAAGTGCCTTTCTTGCAGAAAGACCTTCTAAAATTTTTTTTGACATAACCCCTCCTATTCAATCACAGCCAAGATATCAGGCTGACGAATGACAACATATTTCACCTCATCAACATTGATTTCAGTGCCTGTAAATTTTCCATATAGCACTTTGTCACCGACTTTTACCTGCATTCCTATCTGTTTGCCGTCAATATTTTCTCCACTTCCCACAGCAACAACTGTTGCAAGCTGAGATTTTTCTTGTGCTGCCATAGGCAGAAGAATCCCGCCTTTGGTTTCACTTTCATTTTCAATAGGCAGAAGCACTACTCTGTCAAATAAAGGTTTAATTTTCATGTATCCTCCTTATCACCTCTACAATTTCATACAATAAGTATACAACCTTTTTCTTTTTAAACAAAACAAAATGAGAGCAATTTGGCTCATAGATTGCAACTTTTTGTCATACACTAATACCATAATATAGTCTAAAAGGAAAAATCAAGCATCAATGACAAAAATCTTTGTAAACAATAAAAAAACTTTTATAATCATTGCGATAAGCATTGTTTTGGTCGCCTGCCTCATCATTGCAAATTATCTTTCAATCTATCTTTTAAAAGCAAATGGAATAAGTGAAGAAGTTTCAATTTCAGAGCTAGAACTTCACATGCTTTCACTTTCAAAATCAAAGGTAGAAAAAGAGGCAAAAACAATCGCATCAGATTTTCAAGAAATTGGAGCTGGCGGCTATATTTGGAAAAAGGATGAATATTATCATGTCATCGCAAGTGCTTATATAAATCGCAATGATGCCGAGCTTGTCAAAAGCAGCATCAAACTCAATCAAAACATTGACAGTGAAATCTTATCAATAAAAATTCCAGCCTATTCAATTAAGGGAAGTTTTACAAGTGAAGAAAAGAAGGTTGTTACAAAAGCACTTTTATGTGCACAAAACTTTTACACCTCAATTTATGATATTGCTGTAAGCATTGATACTGGTGTTTTAAGTGAAATTTCAGCAAAGCTCTCAGTAAACAACACCGTAAATATGCTTTCAACTACCTATGCAAATTTTGAAACGCTTTATCCAAATGCTATCACAAACCCTATGAAAGAACTCGGCGGATATCTAAAAAAAGTATTAAAAATCTCACAACTCCTTGCAAGCGATGAAAGAATAAGCTCTGCTCAAACTTATTCCTCACATTTAAAATATCGCTATCTAGAAGTCATAAATACTTTTATAAATTACATCAAAAGCAATTGATACCCAATAAAAAAACAATCAAGTTTGATTGTTTTTTTTAGCAGATTAAAAACAACTTAAACTATAGTTCACCTATGCCAGTCCTTCAGAGCTGTCTCCACTTTCCTTTTCAAGAATTTCTATCTTCTGGCAAGAAACTTCATAAGCCACTCTTTCCTCAAATACACCATCTTTGACTTCTTTTTTGTATGGTCTTGATTGGATTCTGCCAGATAGGCTGACTTTAGTGCCTATCTTTTGATTTTGGATAAACTTGGCATTTCTTCCCCACAAAATACAAGGGATATAGTCTGACTTGTTGAAACTTGCCCTATTGACTGCAAGAAGGACATCACAAATTTGTCTATTAAAAGGAGTAGTTCTAAAAACTGGTTCTTTGCAAATAAATCCCACAAGCGAAAGTTCGTTGATGCACTCATCATTCTCGCTTTCAAGCACCTCTTTTACAAAGAAAGACAATATCAATCGACTTTTGCCATCTATCATTTTGTTGTATGAACGAAGTTCTCCAACAAAACACACTTTATCTCCACCTTCCAGTGAAAGATTATAAGCTTTGACAAGCTTTTCAGAAATTGTAAAAGGCAAAATATCGCTTGCGTCTGAAAGCCTTTCTATTACAAGTTTTCCTTCATAAAAGCCTTCATCCTCTATTTTATATTGCACCTCAGCCTTTTCAAGCAGAATGCCTTTAATTTTTCCTCTGTTGTTTTGTGTGATTACTGTTGTTAAATTGTTCATTTTCTTTTTGTTGCTCCTTTTAATATCGAAAGTTTTTCTCGAAATTCACTTTTTGTGTTGCACGCCGTTTACGTCTATTGTGTAATTATCTTTGTAAATCAATTCACCGACCGATGTGACTTTATAACCATTCTTTGTAAGATAATCAAGTGTAAGTCTTACAGAATCAACCACATGGTCAGCATTGTTATGCATCAAAATTATTGAGCCATTTCCAGCTCTTTTCATCACTCTTCCTGTCACCTCAGAAGCAGACAATCCCTTCCAATCAAGACTGTCAACATCCCATTGCACAGCAATAAGACCAAGCTCTTCACATACAGAAAGAAGAGTATTGTTGTAAGAGCCAAACGGAGGACGGAAAACTTCTACTTTCTTGTTTGTGATTTTTGTGATTTTGGACATTGAAGTTTCAAGTTCGCTTCTCACACTGTCTTTGCTTAATTTTGCCATATCAGGATGGGTGTTTGAGTGCGTGCCAATTTCAAGTCCCGCTTCATCAATCGCCTTGACCATTTCAGGATATTTATCCACCCAAAAACCAACAAGAAAGAAGGTTGCAGTCACATCATACTCATTAAGCACATCGATGATTTCCTGTGTTTTGTCTGCACCCCATGCCGCATCAAAAGAAATTGCAACTTGTTTATCTGTGGTATCCACCTTATAGACAGGGACTTTTCGACTTGAATTGCCAAACCATACAGTTGCACAAGCACCACCCTCAAAAGATATTGCCAGCAATACCACAACAACTATCATGGCTAAAAAAATTTTGATTGTTTTTGATTTGATAACACAAAATGGCATTACAAACCTCGCTTTTAATAATAGAATATAGATTTAATTTTGCAAATAAGAAAAAGGTTGGTTTTTTGTCGAATTTTGTTGAAAAAGCAAGATTTTCTTATTTGCTATAAATATATTTAAAAAATTGCAAAAAAAGAACTAAAAATCATAACTTTTAAAACAAAAAATCTCCGTTGAAATGTTTATTTCAACGGAGAAATTTCTTATATAATTTTAATAATCTAAAAGAGTGATTACAAGCCTTCCTTCGACTAGTTCTGTTTTATAAAATCTATCTTGTTTTATATCTTCAACACTTTGAAACAAGCCACCAAATTTTTGAATGAAACTTTCATCAATATGATGCAAATACAAATAGTTGTATTCTTCGCTAAGCTTTTGTTTCAGTTTTTCATAAGTAGTTGTTTCAAGGAAAGGGTCTCCCCATTCTTCTGGTAGATCCATTGTTCCATTACCAAATGAGCCTCCATTTTTCAGACCACAAGAATCAACTGGAGTTGAACAATACCTTGCCCTCTTCATAGTCTGAAGATCATTTTTAGAATGAACATAATACACACTATCTGTTTTGTAATCAAGTGTTTGACAGAAAGCTGAATATCTGTCATATTCTTCCATAAATTGATTTGTAAAATGTGAAAAGATCGGCATCGCCACCACTAATGCAATGACAAAAAATGAAAGACCAGAAAACAATGAGTTTCGATTTCTTAAATAGGTTTTTTCTTCTTTTGCATTATTTTTTACATGGACATTGAAAATTTGATAGATTATAAATAATATTATTCCCAAAGGAAGAGTATTGTAATATCTATGGAAACTTGCACTGTTGAGTGCTTCATATTCATTAAAGGTAAACACGTATGCTACCAAAAGCCCATATAGATAAATTGCAATTGTAAGTGCCAAAGTGATTGAAAGGGAGATTATCTCCTTTTTATTTTGTGATTTTCTATAGAGCAAATAAAGAAGCACGCCTATCATAGCAAATGTCAGTATTGGTGCCCAACTAATAAATAATCCACTCCTCGTAATCATAGTGATATCAACAATTTTTAATCCAAAATTTTTGTTTACCTGCGATTGAAAGGAATTAGGAGTAAACATATATTTAAAAAATGCGCCAATTGAAAATTCTTTTGTATCCCAAACCTGTTGTTGAACATTTGCATCAAGATACATTGACCAAGAAAACTTTGCAAATACGATTGCAACGACAGGAATTAAAAGATAGCATATTCTCCATTTCTTTTTGAAAAAATCTTTTAGTGTATCTCTCTTGCAAACAATCAAATCTACAGCAATAATTAAAACTACGAAAAGTGCCAAAGCTATACCAATATTTTTGGATAAAATCATTACTGCAAATGCAAGTGAAATATTGACTATATTAAAAAGACTTAGCTGTTTATCTTTAAAGTAAACAAATAAACAATATGCAAATATTATTCCCAAGAATTGGTCAACATAAAGACTTTGATAAAACGATGGATAAAATATTGCAGGAGCTAAAAAGACAGCTAAAATACAAAGCATAAATGAATTTTTATTTGTCTTTCTTTTAAAAATTGAAAAGATTGGCAACATCATTCCCATTTGCAATAAATTTGTTGCCATATATAATGTCCCCTCATGAAAGGCAACACCAAAAAATTCAAAGAAATACAAAAACAAACTTGTTGCTCTTGGATAGCCCTTAAACATATCTGTTGAAAATTCACCACATCCAAAATCGTTGAAATAAAACATGTTTTTCACCACAATTGCCCAGTGTGAAAGTTCATCAAATATATAAGGTCGAGAAAAATATAAAACTGGAAATTGTAAAACTGAAAAACCTATAAAAATTATTGAAATTTTGGTGAAAAATAATTTTAAAATAAATCTGTCTTTTGTGAAAACAACAGCTGATAAAACTGATAAAAACAAAACAGTTATCAGTGCAAAAGCAAGCCAACTTCCAACCAATAAAATTCCACATAAACCAAACAAATAAAGGAATAATATCAGACCAAAAGATGCAAGAGCAAACATAATTTCAAACTTACGTTTAAATATAAAACATAATGAAAAAGTCAATGCAAAAATAAGAAAGAGGGCTATGAAATAACTCATGAATCAACCTCTGTTGGCTTATTTTCGATATTATTTTTATCACTTTCTTGATTTATTTCAACTTTTTGAGAAGATAAAGTCACACTTTCACTTGCAGAATCAGTTATAATTTCTTCATTTTCATTTACGCTATCGGTTTTTTCCACTGTTTCACCTTTGTTTTGCGCTTTTGCCTTCTTTTTTGAAGAGCGGAAAATGATATCTCTTTGCAAAACAAAACTCAATATAAACAAAGTCCCATCAACAAGCACTTTCGCCCAAATTTCTTGGAAAGCACAATATTTCACAAAAACATCAACAAGGACAGCTGATAAAACCATGTTTATGATGACCAGTGAAAAATACATAATAAAAAACTTTGGACTTTTTTCTTTCTGTTTAAATACCGTATTTTTATTGACAAGGAAGTTGAACACAGATGATATAACTCTTGCAAAGATTGTGCTTAAAATTATGTATAAACTTGCACTTACCCAGCTTTTTGTCAATGCTACAAAAAGAGCAAAGAAACCTATATCAATCAAAAAGGAAAGTATAGATGCAATGGTATATTTGAAAAATACAGCAAACAATCTTGAAATGATTTTGAAGGAATCTTTGATTGGATTGAAGTGAGAAGATTTATTCTCTTCAATATAGATAGTTTGAATAGGACACTCTACAATCTTTATATCCTTATTTTTTGTTGCGAGTATCATATTCATTTCATATTCAAAACGCTCGCCAGAAACATTCATAAATTCTTTCATGGTCTCTTTTGTAAATGCTCGCAAACCTGTCTGTGTATCAGAAACACTTATGCCACAAAGCACTTTTAAAAGCATTCTTGTAAAAATATTTCCAAACTTGCTTCTGAAAGGGACATCCTTCTTGCCAAACTTGCGGCAACCAAGTCCCAAAGTTTTATCCTCAACATTTTCAAACTGCTGGGCAAGCTTAATCACATCTTCAACCTTATGTTGTCCATCACTATCAAGTGTGATCACAGTTTTAAAGTCTTGAAAATTTGTAAGAATATAATTAAAAGCATTTTTAAGAGCTCTACCCTTTCCCAAATTTTTAAAATGAGTGAAAACATGACAATTGTATTCATTTTTTATAAGATCAAAATAATGCAAACATTCCTGTTTGCTTCCATCGTTGACTACAACAATATTATTAAATTCTTCCTTCTTCAGTTCCTCAATGAGTTTTATCAATTTATCATCTGGATTTAAAGAAGGAATAAGAAGAACCACCTTATTCTTGTCCATAAATACTCCATTAGCATAACAATAATAACAAAAAAATTTAAATTTGTAAAGAAAAAAAAATAAAAACTCCTTTTTTCGACAGGAGTTTTTTTATTTTTTATTTGTTTTAATTATTTTTTTCAACTTTCAAGCAATTTATTTATTGACAAGAAATTTTTCTTTATTATTTCATTCCCTGATGCAGTCCTCTCACTATTTGGCAATTTCTTTGTTTCAAGAGGAAGTATCTTTAAGCCAAAATCGACTGCAAGCGTTATATTGCCTTGACAAGAAGTTGCAAAAACAACTGCTTTTGCATTTTTAGCAAAACTTATATATTTAAGCCCCTTTCGATATCTTACCGAAACTGGGAATTGAGAAACTTGCATTTTCTTGAGATAGCCATTCTCTGTCGCCACCACTACATGAGAGAAATCTACTTGAGAAGCAAAAATCACAATATCATTTTCGTCGAGATTCATTCCCTTCACTCCACCAGAAATTCGACCTTGCGTTGGAATATCAGTTTTTTCAAAGTTGAGTGACATTCCATTTCGTGTAAGCATCAAAATTGTCTTATCTTTCTTGTCAAACTCAACCGACAAAACTTCATCCTCTTCGCTAAGTTTGCAAACTTGATAGAATGGTTTTGAAACGACAAGCTCTTTTGCCTCACTCTTCTTCACCATTCCTTGTTTTGTCATAAACAAAATTTCACCAGCATCCTCTGCTTTCATGATTGCTACAGGATGCTCATTTAGCGAAACATTATTGTCAATTGAAAGAAGTGAATTACCCTTATCTCTCCACTTGCATTCCTTAATTTCACTACCCTTTCTTTTTATGACATTGCCAAGCGAAGTAAAGATCAATAAAGTATCATTTGCAGAGAAGGAATCAACCTGCACTGGAAGGTCACTTATGACTGTATTTTCGCCTATTGTCTTTTGTGACATAGCATAATTTTTGGTGCTTACCTTTTTCACACTGCCTTCTGCAGAGATTGCAAATATATAATTTTTAGTATCAATTTCTTCTTCATCTTTGATTTTCTCAATTTTGATTGCACTGCTTGATAAAATAGTGGTTTTTCGTGCAGAGTTGTATTTTCTCTTAATATCAAGAAGTTCTTTTTTGACAATTTCAAACTGAAGTTTTTTAGACGCCAAAATAGCTTCAAGCTCGCGAATTTTTGCTTTAAGTTCTTTAAGTTCTTCTTCCAGTTTATTCACTTCAAGATGGACAAGTCTTGCAAGACGCATATCGAGAATTGCTTGAGCCTGTTTTTCTGAAAGATTAAATTTGTCACGCAGTCTCTGTTTAGCTTCTGAGGTAGTTGCTGATTTTTTAATGATTTTAATCACTTCATCTATATTTTTGATTGCAATCAAAAGCCCCTCAACGATGTGGGCACGTTCTTTTGCCACATTAAGGTCATATTTTGTTCTGCGAACAATGATCTCTCTTTGATATTGGGCATAATAAGAAATAATTTCAAGCAAACTTAAAAGTTTTGGTTTACCATCAGCTATCGCCACCATATTTATGCCATACGAAATCTGCAAATTGGTTGACTTAAAAAGATATTCAAGAATTTTTTGAGGATCTGCATCCTTTTTAAGTCTTATTACGCCTCTCATTCCATTTCTATCCGATTCATCTCTGATTTCAGTGATAGCAGAAAGTTTTTCTTTATTATTTTCTTTAAGTTCTGCAATCTTTTGAAGAAGCTGTGCTTTATTGACTTGATAAGGTATTTCGGTGATAATAAGCGAGCTTTTATCTCCATTTTTTTCAATTCCCACTTTGGCACGAATAAGAATTTTTCCTTTTCCCGTCTTATATGCCTGCTCAAGCCCGCCTTCAGGCGAGATTATTATACCGCCTGAAGGAAAGTCAGGGGCTTTGATGATCTTCATCATCTCTTCAATCTTTATATTTGGATTGTTGATATATGCAACAACGCCATCAATTGTCTCCCCAACATTGTGAGGAGGGATGTTTGTTGCAACACCAACCGCAATACCATAAGCACCATTTATAAGCAGATTTGGAAATCTTCCTGGAAGCATGTCAGGTTCTTTGAGCGAATCATCAAAGTTTAAGCTCCATCTGACAGTATCCTTTTCAAGGTCACGCATAATCTCCATTGCAAGAGGCGTGAGTTTTGCCTCTGTATAACGCATGGCCGCAGGACTGTCACCATCAACAGAGCCAAAGTTTCCATGACCGTCAACAAGAGGTGCTCTTAAAACCCATTCTTGTGCCATACGACACATAGCATCATAGACAGAAGAGTCGCCATGAGGATGATATTTACCAAGACAGTCACCCACAATTCTTGCAGATTTTCTGTAAGGCTTATCTGGTGTGACGCCAAGTTCCATCATTGCATAAAGGATTCTTCTTTGAACAGGTTTAAGACCATCTTCAACTCGAGGCAAAGCTCTGTCCATGACGACATGTTCGGTGTAAGGTATCATTGATTCATGAATGACATCGCTCATATTTTTGTATATTATTCCGTCACCATCATTTTTGCCATAGGAAGAAATGTTTTTCTCGGTTTCATTCTCATCCTTCTCAGGTTCGATATCCATTCTTGCTTGTTCAAAATTTTCTTCGTTTTGCATTTTTGCTCCTAAAATTATGTTTAAAATAAAGATTTTTTATTGCATTTTTTTATAGTTTTTAAAAAATTCATCCTCTCTATCAAAATTTGCATGTTTGTTGATATATTTTTTTCTTGCCTCAATATCATCACCCATAAGTGTTGTAACCATTTTTTCCGCCTCAGCAGCATCATCAATTGTCACCTGAATGAGATTTCGTTTTTCAGGATCAAGAGTGGTATCCCAAAGCTGTTCGGCATTCATTTCACCAAGACCTTTGTATCTTTGAAGTCCATAGTTGCGACCTGCTCTGGCGATTGCCTCAGGAAGTTCTAGATCAGAATAAACATATTCGGTATAATCTTTTTTATAAATTTTATAAAGTGGAGGAAGCCCAATATAGACATGACCATCATTGATAAGAGAACGCATATAACGATAAAAGAAGGTCAAAAGAATTGCTCTGATATGAGCACCATCTTGATCGGCATCGCTTAGGATTATGACCTTGTTGTATCTAAGCGAACTTAAATCCATATCATCACCAATTCCAGCATTAAGGGCAGAGATAATAGTCCTTATTTCTTCATTTGCAAGAACCTGGTCAATCCTCTTCTTTTCAGCATTCAAAGGTTTTCCACGAAGAGGCAAGATTGCCTGAAAACGTCTATCTCTTCCCTGCTTGGCAGTTCCACCCGCAGAGTCCCCTTCCACTATAAATAATTCACATTGTTCGCTCTTTTTTGAGGAGGCAGCAGCAAGTTTACCAACAAGATTAAAGTTTTCTGCATTGTTTTTCGCTCTTGCAAGTTCTTTTGCCTTTTTTGCACTCTCTCTCACTTTTGCAGCACCCTTTGCTTTGCCTATTATGATTTCACCAATAGAAATCTGTTTTTTCTCGCTGAATATGCGTGAAAGTTCTCTAGTCGTCAAACTTTCTACAAGAGTCTTTGCTTCAGGATTGCCAAGCTTGGTTTTTGTCTGTCCTTCAAACTGAACATTTGTCATCTTTATGCTTAATACTACCGTCAAGCCTTCTCTGAAATCCTCGCCCAAAAAGTTGTTTTCTTTTTCTTTGAGGAAGTTGTTTGTCCTTGCAAAGTCATTCATTACTTTTGTGTAAGCAGATTTAAAACCAGTTTCATGAGTTCCGCCTTCAACAGTCGGAATATTATTTACAAAAGAGAAGGAGTTGTCTGTATAGCTGTCTGTATAAATGAAAGCCACTTCAAGGTCAAAATTCTTCTCTTCTGCATGAAAATAAATAGGCTTTGAAAAAAGTTTGCTTTTTCCCTCCACCAAATATTCTGCAAAGTCAGCAATTCCGCCTTCATAATGATAACTTTCTTCTCTGTTTTCAATCAGGTCAACAAGTTGAATTTTAAGACCTTTATTTAAAAATGCAAGCTCTCTTGCACGTGTGCAAATGGTGTCAAAATTAAATTTCAAATTTCCAAACATTGCACTATCTGGCAGAAAAGTCACCATTGTTCCGCTCTTTTTTGTTTTGCCAATCATTTTAAGAGGTTCTTTGGCAATTCCGCTGTGAATCTTTCCCTTGTCATCTTCATAAGAATGAAATCCTATAAAGTATTCTTTACCATCTTTATAAACTGTGACATTACACCACTTTGAAAGAGCATTTGTGACTGACGCACCCACACCATGCAGACCACCAGAAAACTTGTAATTGTCATTGTTAAACTTTCCGCCCGCATGCAAAGTTGTATAGACAACTTCAACACCAGATTTGTGAAGTGTTGGATGCATGTCAACAGGTATTCCACGACCATTGTCCTCAACAGTTGCCGAACCATCGCTGTTTAAGGTGATTTTGATTGTGTCTCCATGCCCGTTTGAAATTTCGTCAATCGCATTGTCAACAATTTCCCATAAAAGATGATGCATACCCTTGCTGCCAGTTGTGCCGATATACATACCTGGTCTAAGTCTTACCGCATCAAGACCTTCAAGCACAACTATATCTTTCGCATTATAATCCTTCTCTTCCATAATTCTCCTAAACATAAAAATCAAGTAGCACTTCTCTCTTCACTTATTATTGTTGTTAAATCAAAGCACTGCTTTCTTATTTTTTTTCAAATTTCATAATAATTATATCATACTTTTCTTTTTTAAACAATTCTTTTTTTTCAGTTTTCTGCAGATTTTGTCGAAAATTTTTATTTTTATCAAATTTAATTTTTAATATTTATTCGCATAATTGCATAATTATTCATTAAATAATTTATCATATAAAACATATACTATCATTAGCGAGGTTTTTATGAATGATATACTTACAGTCTCAAGAAAGAAAAGAATAGTTTTGACTGGTGGCGGAACAGCTGGTCATGTTTATCCTGCACTTGCCGTCAAAGAAAAACTTGAAGGCGAATATGACATTCACTATATTGGTGGCAATGGCATGGAAAAGGAAATTTTGTCAAAAGAAAAAAATATCACTTTTCATAAGATTGACGCAGTCAAACTTCAAAGAAAATTGACAGCAAAAAATCTTTTAATTCCTTTCAAGCTTTTTTCTTCAATCAAAACTGCAAAGAAGATTTTAAAAACGATAAAGCCAAATGTAATATTCTCAAAAGGTGGCTTTGTTGCCCTTCCAGTGGTGATTGCAGGAAGGAAACTTGGCATCCCAATTGTCAGTCATGAAAGTGATTTATCGCTGGGACTTGCAAACAAGATTATATTGCATTATTGCGACTTTATGTGCTGTGCCTTCGAGTCAACCTGCAAAGGAAAAGACAAACTTATCTACAGCGGTCAGCCTATCAGAAATAAGGTTTTAAATGGCAATAAATATAATCTTCCCTTTCTGCCAAAACTTGATAAAAACAAACCAAACCTTCTTGTCGTAGGCGGCTCAAGTGGTGCAAAATTTATCAATGATAAGGTGGAAGAAAATCTTGCAAACTTACTTAAAATTTTCAACGTAATTCATATTACTGGCAAAGGCAAAACCATTGAAAAACAAAACCGCAAAAATGGTTATGTGCAGGTTGAATATGCAGATAATATTGGTGACTATCTTGCCCTTGCTGACTATATTATTTCAAGAGCAGGCTCGGGTGCAATAAATGAGTTTTTAGCACTGAGAAAACCAATGCTTCTCATCCCTCTTTCAAAGAGCTGTTCTCGAGGCGATCAGATTGAAAATGCAAAACTTTTTCAATCACTTGGCTATTGTCAAATGCTTGAAGAGGAAGAATTTAATGAACAGTTATTTCTAGAAAAACTTAAAGATTTAATCAAAAACAACAAAAAATTCAAAGAAAATATGGAAAAAACATCAATTTCCAATGCAACTGATAAAATTATCACCATAATCAAAAAAATAGAAAGATAAGTTTAAATATAGTTTATCTCTTTTAAATTTACAAATTTTAATCATTTGTATCAATCAACCCCAATAAATAATCGCATTTCACATCAAAAAAAGTGGCAATTTTTAAAATATAACTGCTACTAGGCACACTTTTCCTATTTTCCCATCTTTTAATCGTGCTTTCACTATACCCCAAAAGTTTAGCAAGTTCTTTTTGAGAAAATCCATGTTGTAATCTTAATTTTCTCAATCTCTCATGAAATTTTGTCATATTTTTCTCCTATAACTCAAACAATTTTGCTTAATATTGGTCAAAAATGTGTTAAATTTATATTTTTTTAATATTTTTGATCACTTTTTGAATATAACATATTAATTTATCATAATTTTCACTTCCCAACAGAGCAAGTTAAATAAATTTCAATTTTATTTTAATAGGTTATTTCAATGATAAAAAAATCAAAAAAAGCACGAAATTGTGCTTTTTTTGAAATATCACGTGAACAAAGATTGTGTTTTTATCTAAAATTTCTGCTTTGTATTTTATTTAAATTTGGATAGCCAAATCCCTCTAAATTTCTATTTAAGGTGATTGGAGTGCATGATGATAATATCATCCTCTTCACATCAATTGGTTTTAAATTTGGATTTTTTTCAAGAAGCAAGGCACTCATTCCCGCAATCATAGGTGTGGCAACAGAAGTTCCGCTCAGTCTTGTATAACCATTCCCTCTTGCACATGAAGAAATTTCAACCGATGGTGCGACAAGGTCTGGTTTAAATCTTGAAAAAGCAGGTCCACGTGAAGAAAATTGAGCTATTTCAAAAAAATTTTGATTTATCTCATCTCCTTCAATTCGGTTGTCATTGAAACCACCAACTGTTATGATTTGGCTTGACACACCTGGGCTTTTAATTGTCTGATATTCTGGCCCACTGTTTCCAGCGGCAGCAACAACAACAATTCCTTCCTTCCACAACGCCTCTGCACCATTCATAATTGGGTCATTATAACCCAGTGCCTCACTGCCAAAGCTCATGCAAATAACGCCTATGTCATACTTTTTATGATTGTCATAAACCCATTCCATCGCATTTAAAATTTTATCGGCTGATGCTTCACCATGTTTATTTAAGGCTTTAAGCGAAATTATATTTGCTTGTGGTGCTATGCCAGAATATTTGCCACAAGATAATGCACCATTTCCACAACATACACCTGCCACAAAAGTGCCATGCCCGTTGTCATCATAACATTTATTTTTATCACCAACAAAATCTTTGAAGGTAATAATTCTCTTTTTGCCAGTGCAGAAATCGGTATGCTGTTCGATGCCTGTATCAATAAAAGCAATTGTCACACCTTTCCCGCTCAAGCTTTGACCTTCAACACCTAAGATTTGTTTTGCAACATCCATAAGTGCGGTTGCCTTGCTGACAGAGGAAACAAATTTGACCTGCGACATATTTGAAAGCTGTTCTATCTGTCTTTTGTCAGCAAGCACACGAAAGGAATTTATGAATAAATATTCATTTAATATTTTAATATTTTTATGTATAAGAATGTTTTTTGTCCGCTCATAATCAAAGGAATGGACGATGCATTCCCACTTTTTCCCATCCTCAAGCATAGAAGCTTGGGAAAAAAGAGTTTTATCAATCTTTCTTAAATTCATCTTAAAGTTTCTAATATCCTTTTAATATTTTGATAATCACTTTCTGGCAAAGAGCCACGCAATCCCTCAACCATATTTGAAAGCGAAGCATAATCAAAAGTGCCAGCACTCTTTTGTCTTGCAACTTCCTTGAATAGCTCTGCGTTAAGCTGGCTTTGATTCATTCCACTAAATTGGTCATATTTTTGCCTAATTTCTTCTTCACGACTTTTCTCATTTGTTCTATTTTCATTTCTAGGCTGAAATTCAGATAATCTTGACATGTTTTTCTCCTCATTTCAATATATGAAATATCTTTAACAAATTACACTATTTTTTTTGTCAACATTGCTTGCCTATTTGAATATATATCAATATGGATAAATCTATCTTTGAAATATTAAAATTATTAAATGGTTTTGGCAATCAAAATCCTTTTTCTCAGATGTTTAATAATCAGCAAAATGGTTTTTCACAAAATGAACAGCCCCAACAAAACTTTTATCAAAACAATTTTTCAAATCCTCGATCTTACAATCCAAATCAAAATTCCGCTCAAAATAATGCACGTGGATATTATCCCAATGAGGCATACGACAATATAAATCAAAATTATCAGCCAAACAGCAATTTCGATCATCAAAATTATCAGTCAAACAATAATTTCAACAATCAGAATTTTGCACAAAATAGTTTTTCTTCAAATCCTTTTGCAAATATCTTTTCCCAAACACAAGATGGCAATATGCTCCATTTTCTTATGTCAATGATGGGAAATGGCTCAAATCCACTGGCAGAGATTTTCTCGCAAAGTAAACAAAACCAAACTTCATCAAAGATGTCATCCGAAGAAAATGAGATAAAATCCGAAGTAGTATCACCTAATGAAGAAATTTTATTGTAAAAAAACACTGACTTTATTCAAGATATTTTTACTTTTCTGAATAAAAAAAGATGGAGCTTTATCCATCTGTTTTTTGTTTAATTCAGGCTTTTGACAATAGAGCCATGCTTGAAATAAATTTTCTTCTTGCAAAGTTTATCAGCAATTTCTTCCTTTGTTGTCGCAATAATTAGGGTTGTCTTTTTGCTTGTCAATTCTTTAATAAGCGTCATAACAACTTCAAAAGTGGCCTCACTAAGCTTATCAAAGATATTGTCTACCATTAAAAAATCAAGTTCTCTAAAAGACAATCTTATAAATGATAAAACATACTTTTCTTCTAATGTCAAATCCTTGAGTTTTGTATCTTTTATTTTTTCGAGAGAATAAGAAATTATTGCTTTGTTTATTTTGCTTTCAATTTCATTATCACTAAGCCCCCAGCCCTTCAAAATATATTTAAAATTTTCATACACTGTTTTCTTTTCAATAAAAACGGGACTGGCAGGAATATAGCCAGCACTAATATCGGTTTTATAATCAAGTTTTTCAAGAGGAATATCACGAATATAAACTTCACCTTTAGTCATCTTTTCAAGTTTGGAAAAAATACGCAAAAGACTTGTTTTTCCGCTTTCATCTTCACCAACAAAAGCCACCCTTTCATTATCAGCAATATCAAAATTGATATTATATAAGGCATAAAACTCTCTAGTATATCTCAAATACAAATTCTTTACTCTTAACATGGAAACTCCTAGATAATTATTAATTTAAAATTACATATTAATTTACAATTAAATTTATAATTAATTTACAATATAATATTACAATAAACTAAAAAAAAATAAAAGCAAATTTCATGCTTTTATTTGATTTTTAATATAAAATTATCCGATACAGGCTGACTACCCACCAAAATTTGTCCATCACCATCTATATTTTCTTCAATTTCACCAACTACAACACGCAAAGTTATCTTAATTTCACCCTCAAAATTAAATAGATAGGTTTTATTTACAGCATCCTCATATTTTTCAAAACTATCACCACGCACAGAAGTTTTATCTGCCTCATTGAAAATGTGTGTAAGCGAATACCATTCATCAAAATCTTCTATAATATATTCAAACTTCTCTTGATTTTCCTTTCCAATTTTAATTGTGCCAGTTTTGCTGAATTTGATTTGAACATCTGTTCCCTTTCCATTTAGCCTTTTATCGTCCAAATATGACACTCTTACACCATAATTTTTACTTCCAGCAGCAGTTATTTCAGAAATATGTGATGTTCGAAGTTCGGTTGACTTTTCACAGCCATAAAGACTTCCACATATAAACAACATTAATATAAATACGATAGCCAAACTCTTTTTCATCTTCACCTCTCATAAATTACTATTTTAAACTAAATTATTATTTCCACCATCACATCGATTTAAACATATACTTAAACAAAAAAAAGCCTTAAAAGGCATTTTCTATATGATTTATTTCTTTATCTATCACCTCAATGACATCAAAACGAAGAGGTTTATTTTCAATATGATTTTGAAGCAGAAAAAGAGAAGCAACATTTTTGATTTTTCTTTGCTTTATTAAATTAACCGCTTCACTAGGTCCGCCAAAGCTAAGAGTATCTCTCGCCTTGACTTCAATAAAAACTAAGACATCTTTTTTCTTTGCAATTATGTCAATTTCTCCCAATTTATTTTTATAGTTTTTTTCCAAAACTTTATATTTATTTTTTTTGAGATATTCGCAAGCTTCAAGCTCACCTTTCAATCCCAAGACTTTATTGAATTGTTTTTTCACATTAAACCTAATTAAAGAATTTTTTTGAAATATTTTTTTAATATAATTGTCTTAAATTATTTTACATTTCGTCAGCAATACCAAAATTTTCTTTTTCATTGTCAATTTCATTATCGTTTTCAGAATTTTCTACTTCTTTATCAATTTCAGGGAATAAAGTTGAGAGTTCTGTCATCATTGAAGAAAATGAATTGCCAACAGGAGCATTTTCATTTGAAGATAAAAGGATTTCTCCAGTATTTTTGTTTATCATGTAATAATCAAATCTATGTGGCCAATCAGTCTCTTTTTTGCAAATTGCAATTTGCAAATTATTATCCTTCATAAATTTAAATAATCCCTTTGGCTCATAATAACCAAAATAATTTTCAACATTGCCTATTAAATAATGTAAATTCATTGATATATCTTGACCAAGTTTTTGAAGTCCTTCAACTTTTATTTTGTTTTCTTCATTTGAAAAAGCACCTTTTTCCAAAGAGTAACCATCTTGTTTTTCGCCGAATATCCCTTGAATTTCGATAGCTGTTATGACAGCACATTCATTTTTATTGAATTTATACATAATTTCCCTCCTACTTTAAATGCAAATTTTAATTTATATAATTAATATAAACCTTTATCAAAACTTTGTCAAATTTATATTCACAATTCAAAGTCCTATTTTCATTTTAATCAAGAGTAATCCTGCCAAGTCTACCCTTCCTAAAATCATCAACAACCGCATTTGCAGCACGGTCAATGTCAAGTTCTCCTCCGCTTATGATAAAAGAGCGGCTTTTTGCAATTCCATCAAGTGATAAATCCTCGCCATATCGACCAATCAAATTTTCAAGATACTTAACTTGAAGAGTCTTAATAAGTTCTACCGCAAGTTCTAGATTGTCACTTATCACTTCATCTTTAATACTGCCAATAAAGAAAAGCTTTTTTGCAACGTCTTGATCCTCAAGATTTGGATAAAGAGTGCCTGGTGTATCGCAAATTTCAACATTGTCACCAATTGCCACCCATTGAGTTTGTTTTGTCACTCCCGCTCTATTTCCTGTGACAGCTTTGGCTTTGCCGCAAAGATTGTTGACAAGCGTGCTTTTGCCTGAGTTTGGGACACCCACCACTATACAACGAATGACCGCTCTCACGCCCTTGCTTTTTGCTTTTTCTATCTTTGCCTTTGCAAGAGAAAGTAATTTTTGTTTGATGATTTTTGAAGAACTGCTACCTGTGCTGTTTAATATAAGAAAATCACTTTTTGCATTTCTATAATTTGGGGCAAGTTCCTTCACTCTTTTTTCGTCAGCCATATCCACTTTGTTGAAAATGTATAAAATAGGTTTGTCTTGTGCAAGCCTTGATAAAGAAGGATTGATTGAAGAAATAGGTGCACGACTATCCAGCACATACAACACCACATCAATATTTTTAAGCTTTTCTCGAATTTCTATCATGGTCTTTTTCATATGACCAGGAAACCAATTTATCTTCATATCTCTCCTCTTAATAAAGTTTTATAAAAATATTTCATTTTTTCATACTTTTTGCTAAAAAAATCGTTATTTTATATCAATTTTCATAAATTTAAAGAATTATAGAAAACTAAAAAATTATTTCAAAAAGTTGTTATTTAAGATTTTCAATGCATTTAAAAACGCATTTTGCTACTTTTGCACTTGCTTTAGAAACATTAATTTCAAATTCTTCCATATTTCCACTATCAGAAACAGCTTTCAGCATTAAAGAAGGTATATTGTTTTTTTGACACGTATAAACAACAGCCACGCCCTCCATATCACAACAATTTACACCAAATTTTGAAATTAAATGAGTTTTCAATTCTTCTGAATCTATAAAAGAATTTCCAGTTGCCAAATTTCCTGCTATTAAGCTTTTGTCCTGCAATAATGCAAAATCTTTTAGCTTTTCATTACAAAAATAAGTGCTGGGCTGAATTATATCAGCAGAGATATCCCAAAAAGAAGCCTTTTCAATGACAAGAACATCACCAACCTTCAAATTTTTATCAAGACCACCACACGTGCCACTATTTATTATGACATCGACATCAAAATTATCAATCAATGCTTGTGTAAAAATCCCAGCATTTATTTCAGTTGGCCCACTTTTGCAAGCAAAAATTTTGTGTCCAGCAAATTTTGCTTTATAAAATATAAAATTTGCTTTTTTTATCTCTTTTATTTTTTGAAAATATTTTAGATGTTCTTCCATCTCCAAGTTGCAAGCAATAACAAGTCCTATTTTCATTTTTTCTCCTTAGATTTTTTTTAATTTCCAAATAATTTATAAAAATATTAAATTTTAATGTTTTTTAAAAAAAAATTGATGATTTTTTTATATTTTAGTTAAATTTCCTTAAATTAAGTCTGGTCTTTTGTCTTTGGTTCTTTTAATAGACTGTTCTTTTCTCCACTTTGCTATCTCTTGATGATTGCCAGATAGCAAAACCTCAGGCACTTCAAGCCCTTCAAAAATCTGTGGTCTTGTGTATTGTGGATATTCAAGATTACCGCAAGAAAAACTCTCTTCACTTAGACTTTCCTGCGTAATTACTCCATCAATAAATCTAGCAAGACAATCCACGATCACCATTGTTGGCAATTCACCACCAGTGAGAACATAATCACCAATTGAAATCTCTTCAGGTTTTAATAGGTCAATTATTCTTTGGTCAACTCCTTCATAATGACCGCAAATAAATATGAGATGATTTTCCTTTGAAAGATTTTTTGCAATTTCAGGAGTAAGCATTTTTCCAACAGGGCTAGGAAATATTATTTTTGAATTTTCTTTTCGCACACTTTTCACAGCATCATAAATAGGTTGAGCTGTCATAAGCATACCTGCACCACCGCCAAAAGGATAATCATCACATTTTTTATGTTTATCCTGAGAAAATTGACGAATATCATGAATATTAATATCAATTTTTTCAGTTTCTTGTGCCCTTTTCATTATGCTTGAAGAAAGATAACTGAAACTTTCTGGGAATAATGTAAGTATATCGATTATCATATCATAACCTCTAAAAGTTTTTCACTGTTTGCAACCAAAGTTCCATTTTCTGCAGTGAAAACCTCATCTACATAAGGCACTTCAAATGATCGCCCATCTTTTTCAAAAACTAATATGTCACTTGCACCATAATTTAAAACATCAACAATTTGCCCAACAAGCTCACCTTTTTCATCATAAATAAGCATTCCTATCAAATCGTCAACCAAAAATTCATCTTCGCCTTTCATTTCTTCCAATAAATTTTTTTCTATTTTAATACTTTGATTTCTATAGAGTTCTGCATCATTTCTTGTATTTATTTCATCAAACTTTATATACAAAAAGCCTTGCCTGAATGAGATATGCTTTATTTTCATAATCTTATTCCCGACAAGACATTCTGTCAAAACATCAAAAATACCAACCACATTGGTTGAAGGCAAAGCCTTAACTTCGCCTTTAATACCCTGAGGTTTTACTATTTTAGCGATTTCAATCACTCGTTTTCTCCAAACTTTACAAAAACTTTTTTGTTTTCTCTTGAAGAGATTGATTTAACAATTGCTCTGATGCTTGAAGCAATTTTTCCTTTACGTCCGATTACTCGTCCCATATCGTCATCAGCAACAGTCACATGAAGAACAATTTCATCATTATCTTCAGTTTGACGAACGCTGACACTGTCTTTATTTATTACAAGGCATTTTACGATATATTCAACTATGTCTTTCATAATTCTCCTTTATTTTTCAATAACGCCACTTTTTACAAGAAGTTGTTTTGCTGTTTCAGTTGGAGTTGCGCCATTTTTGAGCCAAGTTTTAGCTTTTTCGCTATCGATTTTGATTTCAGCTGGATTAGTAAGTGGATTGTAAGTCCCGATAATATCGATGAATTTACCATCTCTTGGTGCTCTTGAATCAGCAACGATAACTCTATAGAAAGGTGCTTTTTTGTCTCCCATTCTTGTAAGTCTGATTTTTACTGCCATGTTTTCCTCCTTAAAATATTTATATAAAATCGCTTAATTTGAAGATAATTTAATAAATTCTGCAAATTTTTGCTTATTTTTATGATTTTTTTGCATTTTTTATTAAATTTCTCATAAATCAGCAATGTTATACCATGTTTGTTTGCAAATTAAAACATATTTCTAAATTTGCCATTTTTGAGTTGTTTCATCATCTCTTTTGATTGCTCAAAAGATTTGAGAAGTTGATTGACCTGTTGGATCGAAGTCCCACTGCCATTTGCTATTCTTTGACGGCGACTTGCTTTGATGATGTCAGGATTTCTTCTTTCCTTTGGTGTCATAGATTGAATAATTGCTTTATTTACAATCATCTGATTCTCATCAATGTCAAGATTTTTTATCTTACCGCCAATTCCAGGAATCATACCCAATAGGTCTTTGATATTGCCCATTTTTTTGATGCTTTCAAGTTGAACAAGATAATCATCAAAAGTGAATGAGTTTTCTCTAAATTTCTTTTCAAGAGCTTTTGCTTCCTCTTCAGAAACAGCTTCTTGTGCCTTTTCAATAAGAGAAAGCACATCGCCCATCCCCAAAATCCTGCTTGCGATTCGATCAGGATAGAATGGCTCAATATCCCCGATTTTTTCACCAACACCAGTAAACTTAATTGGTTTGCCTGTGATAGCCTTGATAGAAAGTGCAGCACCACCGCGAGTGTCACCATCAAGTTTTGTAAGAATTACTCCTGTCACATCAAGGTCATTATTAAATGACTGAGCCACCGTCACCGCGTCTTGACCTGTCATAGAGTCAACAACAAGCAAGATTTCACTAGGTTTGACTTCTTTCTTGATATCTTGAAGTTCTTTCATAAGTTCTTCATTGATATGAAGTCGACCTGCTGTATCGATTATAACTGTGTCATAGCCCTGCTTAAGTGCATGGTCAACTGCCTGTTTTGCGGTTTTTACAGGACTTTGAGTGCCTCTTTCAAAAACTTCCACCCCAGCCTGCTTGCCAACTACTTGAAGCTGGTTTATTGCTGCAGGTCTGTAAATATCGCAGGCAACAAGAAGAATTTTCTTGCCTGATTTTTTGAGATGTGCCGCAAGTTTAGCACACATAGTAGTTTTTCCTGCACCTTGCAGACCACACATCATGATGATTGTTGGTGGTGAAGGAGAAACTGCAAGCTTTTGCTGAGTTGAACTCATAAGTTCTGTAAGCTCATCTCTTACAATTTTGATGACTTGTTGTGCAGGTGTCAAGCTTTTCAAAACTTCGTCTCCTACTGCCTTTTCAGAAACAGATTTGACAAAATCCTTTGCAACCATATAGTTGACATCAGCTTCCAAAAGTGCAATACGCACTTCACGCATCGCCTCTTTAATTTCAAGCTCGGTAAGCCTTCCCTTTTTAGTCAATTTGGAGAATATATGGTTAAATTTTTCTGATAATGATGAAAAAAGTGCCATTGTTTCCCTCCTTTAAAGTAGATTTTTAAACTTTTTGTTTTTAATTTTTTTCTTTTAATTTGTTTATTAAACTTTCATTTTCTTTTTCTAAAGATTTTATCTTTTTATTAAAACCAAGTTTTTCTTCATAAGCAAACAATTTTTTTTCAGCTTTTGAAACACTGTCTAAAACTGCCTGACGCGAAACTGAAAGATTTTCAGCAATTTCACTTAAAGTCAAATCATCATAAAGATAACTTGAAAGTATCTTCCTCTGACCTTCACTAAGCAAAACGCCATACGCATCAAAAAGTTCTGCCAAAATAATATTTTCTTCTACTTTCATAATTTTATTGTAAAGCATTTTTACTTTACAATCTTCATAATAGCACAAATGAAAACTTTTTGCAAGTGTTTTTGTGATATTTGATTATTTTTTTTATTTAGGAAGAAGTGATGTAATAATAAAATTGTTGACGCCATAATATTGGGGATTTAATTTTAATATATTGTCATCTTTTTGTGTAATAATGATTTCTTTTTCAATAAAATCTTGCAAATATGAATTTTTTGTTATGTCATAACCTTTTTCAAGCAAATAGTTTTTATTAATCCCTATTTTACAACGAAGTCCAAGCATTATATGTTCTTCTATCAATTCTTTATTGCTAAGTTCTTCAGAAAATTCACCTTCATCTTTATAATACAAGTCCAACCTGTCAGCGCAAGAGATCCTTTTGCCACCAAGATAGCTGTGCGCTGACAGCCCAAAGCCCACATACTCCTCACCAGTCCAATATTTTAAGTTATGTTTGCTTTCATAGCCATTTATTGCAAAATTTGACACTTCATATTGATAAAATGCATTTTCGGCTAAAAACTTTGCCGTCCTATCATAAACTTCAATGCAATCTTCATCCAAAGGCAAAGTCACTCTTTTTTCTTTCACAATTTTTTCAATAAGAGTGCCTTTTTCAATTTGAAGCATATAAGCTGAAATATGCTTAACACCATTCGAAATAAGCTTTTCAATTTGCATAATATATTTGTCTTTATTCATGCCTAAAAGCCCAATCAAAACATCACAAGAAATATTATCAAAATATTTTCCTGCCATTTCTATTGCCTTCATTGCACAATCACCATTATGCAGACGTCCTGCAAACTTTAACTGATCATCATCAAGACTTTGCACACCGATTGATAGACGATTTATCCCACATTGTTTATAAAATTTAAGCTTTTCTTCATCAATCGAATTTGGATTGCACTCAATTGTAAATTCATAATCCTCTGCTAAATTAAAATTTTCTTTCACAGCTTGAATTATCTTTTCAAGTTGTTTTATCGATAAAAGACTTGGTGTGCCGCCACCAATATAAATGGTGTCAATTTTTCTATATCGCTTTTGGGGATATAACAAATGAAAATTGTTTATATCAAAAATTAATTTTTTTATATATCTTTCTCTTTCTTTTTCGTCGGTCACAAAGGAAGCAAAAGCACAATATGCACATTTTTGCTGACAAAAAGGAATGTGAATATAAACGCCAAGCATTATTCTTCACCATCAAGTTTTAATATTGACATAAATGCTTCTGATGGAATTTCCACAGAACCAATCTTTCGCATACGCTTTTTACCCTCTTTTTGCTTTTCAAGAAGTTTACGTTTTCTTGTTATATCGCCGCCATAGCATTTTGCAAGCACATCCTTTCGCATTGCTGAAATGGTCTCTCTTGCAATAATTTTACCGCCAATCGCCGCCTGAATAGGCACTTCAAAAAGCTGACGTGGTATTATTTTTTTAAGTTTTTCTGTGAGTGCTCTTCCACGAGTATAGGCCTTATCTTTATGAACTATTATTGAAAGAGCATCACATCTTTCGCCATTCAAAAGAATGTCAACTTTGACAAGTTCACTCCTCTCATAACCTGCAATTTCATAGTCAAAACTTGCATAGCCTTTTGTCCTTGATTTCAAACTATCAAAGAAATCATAGATAATTTCGCCAAGTGGCAAAACATAACTTATTTTGACTCTGTTTTCATCTATATATGATAAATCTTTATAAATCCCCCTCTTTTCCTGACAAAGCTCCATTATTGCCCCAACATACTGAGGTGGAGCAAAAATACTTGCCTTTACAATTGGTTCTTCAATATACTCAATCTCAACCGCACTTGGCAAAGATGAGGGATTTGAAAGTTCAAGCATATCTCCATCAGTTTTATAAACATGATAAAACACCGAAGGTGCAGTAGTGATGATATCAAGATTAAACTCTCGTTCTAGCCTCTCAGTGATTATTTCCAGATGCAAAAGTCCAAGAAATCCGCATCTAAAACCATAACCAAGTGCTTGAGAAACTTCAGGTTGAAATTCCAGTGAGGCGTCATTCAATTTAAGTTTTTCAAGACTTTCTTTAAGCTCGTTATATTTCGCCCCGTCTACAGGAAAAATGCCACAAAAAACAACAGGCTGAACTTTTTTGTAGCCAGAAAGCGGTTGAGCCGTAGGATTTATTGCACTTGTGACAGTATCACCTACAGCAACATCACTGATTGTTTTGATTGAACAGGCAAGATAGCCAACATCGCCAGAACTAAGCACTTCAGTAGATTTTGCAAAAGGCACAAAGACACCTACTTCTGTGACATCATAGATTTTGCCTGTTTGCATCATTTTAATTTTATCCCCAACCCTAACCTCGCCATCAAAAACGCGAATAAGACAAATTGCACCTTTAAAATTATCATAATAACTATCAAATATTAAGCATTTAAGAGGCTTATTGTCATCACCTTTTGGGCAAGGAAATTCTTTTACAATCATCTGCAAAACATCATCTATGTTTGTTCCATCTTTTGCCGAAATACATGGTGCATGCATTGCAGGAACGCCAACCACATCTTCAATTTCTTTTTTTACCTCTTCAGGTCTTGCAGAAGGAAGATCAATCTTGTTTATTACTGGCAAAATTTCAAGATTGTTGTCAATGGCAAGATATGCATTTGCAAGCGTTTGAGCTTCAACACCTTGTGAAGCATCAACGATAAGGATTGCCCCCTCACAAGCTGCCAGCGAACGTGAAACTTCATATGTGAAATCTACATGTCCAGGAGTATCAATGAGGTTTAAAATATAATCTTCACCTTCAAAACTATAATTCATTCGTGTTGGAGTAAGCTTAATTGTAATACCTTTTTCTCTTTCAAGATCCATACTATCTAAAAGCTGCTCTTGCATGTCACGTTTTTCAAGAGTGCCTGTTTTTTCAATAAGTCTATCAGCAAGTGTTGATTTGCCATGATCAATATGTGCTACAATACAAAAATTTCTTACTTTTTTCAATCTTTCCATGCAGAAATTATATCAAATATCAAAAAAAAATTCAAACTTTTTTAATATTTAATAAAAATAATATTTAATTTTGTCTGTATTAATCAAAAATAATTGAAAAAACACTTTATTTTATTAAAATATTATGTTAAAATATAAAAAACACTAATATTATATATAAACGAGGTTTTAATGGATTTATTCAATTCTTGGTTGGTCCAACAACCAATTGCTCATAGAGGCTTGCATAGTGCAACCATACCTGAAAATTCTTTAACTGCTTTTGCAAAAGCTATCGAAAGCGGATATCCTATCGAACTTGATGTTCAAATTATCGCTGACGGAACAATTGTCGTTTTTCATGACGATAGTCTTTCACGCCTTACAGATAACGATGGATATTTAAAATTTCTCAATAAAGAAGATTTAAAATATCTCTCTTTAAAAGGAAGCAATGAAAAAATACCTACATTTGAAGAAGTCCTTCAGTTTGTTGACGGAAGAGTCCCTCTTCTTATCGAAATCAAAAATGAAGGAAAAGTTGGTAATCTTGAAAAGGGAGTGCTGGAACTTTTAAGCAATTATAAGGGTGAATTTGCCATCCAGTCCTTCAATCCTTTTGTGCTTGAATATTTTTATAAGCATGCTCCAGAAATTCCAAGAGGTCAACTCTCAAGCTATTTCAGAGATATGAAACTTGCTTTTTTCAAAAAATATGCCCTTAAAAGAATGATGTTAAATAAACGTGTCAGTCACCCAAACTTCATAAGTTATGAGGCAAAAAGACTTCCAAATAGATTTACCCAAAAATATAAAGATCTTCCACTTCTTGCTTGGTCAATCACAAGTCAAAGTGAGTATTTAAAGGTGGTCAAACATTGCGATAATGTAATATTTGAGAATTTTGAACCTGTAATTTAAAATGCATTTAATATTAATTAAAAAAGATGGAATTTCCCATCTTTTTTTGTTCTGAAAAATACTTAAATTGAAGATAAACAAATTCAATTAATTTCCGCCCCATTATCGCATTCTTTTGTTTCTTCTATTTGCAAATCTGGATTTTGATTATTCTTTGGTTTTGAATTGATCTTGGCATTTGGGAAGTTTTGAGTAAAATAACTTATATCCTCCAAACTTGGCACATTGATTTCTTCTAAAGTATTGTTATGCTTCAAAAAATATTCTCTAAACTTTTTTAATTTCGGTGCATCAAGGACTTTAAGTTTATTATTGTTAAGCAAAAATGCCCTTCCTATTTTTTCAACATTTGGTATATACAATTTGTTCAAATTCTTTGCATTAGTTGCGAAATTGCCATCAATACCTACAACATTTTCAAGTTCGATACTTTCAATCTTTTTTGCAAAACCTAAGAAAAAGCTTCCTATCCAGGTTGCATTGTCATTTTTATAACTGATAATTTGATTATTTCTATTTGCAATTATCACGACATCGTTTCCAATTTTTGGAGTGATGTTTATAATTTTATTTTCATTAGCATCTTTTATAATCTTAATTTCTTTTATTTTGCCTATGCTTTGAATGAAAGCATCAGAAAGTCTTGCTGGATAATGAGAAATCTTTTTCTCCTTTAAATCCAAAATATAATTATCAATCAAGAGGTATCTGCTTTGGTCAAACGCAACAACCTTTCCATGATTAATCACAATATTTTTTTCACAATAATTTATTAAACCTACTGTAAGATTGGTTTTATAAAATTTTCCATCATTCGCTCTTGAAAAACCAAGCAGTTCAAAGTCAGCACTAGTGCCACTAAGTAAAGTTAAGTTATTGTGGACAATAAAAGAATCTGTCAAACCTTCAATAATATTATCAAGATTGTTATCAAAGGTGGAATCAGGGAAATCAACACTATGATTATAACGATTTTTTATCGACAAAGTGCTAAGATTGCTTCTTGTGCATTGAATGCTTATTACACTTGTGCCATACTCATCCTGCCTCTCTGGAAGAGGAAAATCGCCTCTTTTAATTTCATCAACATTCTTTTTTACTGCAAACCACACCCGACAAGTCTCTAGACGATCTCCTTTAAAAGAACAAAGCCTTTCATATTTATCATAATACTTTTCAAATGAAAGCAGTTCTTCTTTGCTTTTGCATTCTGGATATAATATATATCCCGCTTTATCTAAAAGTTCTTCAGGTGTTTTGACATTTTCTTTATCAACTTTACGGGTATCTTTTATTGCGATAAGGCTGTAAATATATTCTTGAAATTCTGGTATGCAAGAAATTACAGCATAATACAAATCTCTACTTGGTGCAAAAGACTCAGAAATCAGTTTTGAAAGCATTCCTTCATTTTGCAATATGGTTGAAAAAAGACTTCTGCACAGATGTGCAAAGTTCTCTCCATAATGTTTTTTGATATATTTTAAATCATCCATCAACCATAAACCCTTATCAAATAGATTTTACAATTATTTTTTATAAGACAAGCTTTGTCTTGAGCTTTTATGTCACCAATTATGCTTTTTTCATCAAGCACATCAAAAGCGTAAGGCTGTGCAAAGAAAGGCGAAAAACGATTTAATAAATCTCTTGAAATAATCAATTTGTCGCCTAGCTCAGGTTGAACATTGTAAAATTCAAAAAATAGAAAATAAGCCTCTTCTGTCTTATTATCGAGTAAGATAAATTGATTATTTTTATTGATTTCTTTAATTATCAGTTCAACCATAGCCTTCCTTTTCTCTTATTATTATATCATTTTCAAAACAATAGTCAATAAGGTTTTTTAATTTATAATCATCACTTTTTATTTTTCAGATAAGTGAGAATTTTTATTCCATATTTCTTTTCGCTTTCCTTTTCAAAAGGTGAAAAATCTATAACAGCAGTTTTGTCATGTTCACAGACAATCACACCATCTTCAGCAAGCAAATCAAACTCGAAAATCTTGCTTAGTGCTTTTTCATATAGACCAGCCTTATAAGGAGGGTCAAGGATAATAATATCGAATTTATTTCCACTGAGTTTTTTAATTGCGACTTCAAAATCGGCATTAATCGTTTTTGCTTGAATGTTTAAACTTTTTAAATTTGTATTAGTAAGCATTATGCTTCTTTTGTCCTTATCAACAAATATGACTTCGCTTGCACCCCTGCTTAATGCCTCAATTCCAAGTGCACCAGTTCCGCAAAAAAGGTCAAGAACCTTTGCCCCCACAACTTCATCTGTCAATCTGTTGAATATTGCCTGTTTAACTATGTCGGCGGTTGGTCTTATGTGATCAAACTTATTTTCTGCAAGTTTTCGACCGCCAAATTTACCTGAAGAAACTTTCATATAAAAATTATAATAACTTTCACCTGAAAAGTCAAAAAAATAAAGTATTTTAATTTTAAAAAATGATAGATTATTCAACATAGATTTTATATTTTTTTTCTAGAAATACTACAAATTAAAATGATTTCGACATTTATCATTCACAATCATATCAAAAAAAACATAAATTGACTAATGTAAGGAGGAAAAATGCATAAATTTAAAAAATTTTCATTGTTTCTTGTCTGCTTTATGATTGTGCTTGGCACATCACTCATGTTTGTAGGCTGTGGAAATAATGATAAAAATAAAATCAGACTGAATGAAGTCACTCATAGTATCTTCTATGCACCGCTTTATGTCGCACTCAATCTTGATTATTTCAAAGATGAAGGTTTGAATGTAACTCTTGAAAGCACAAGTGGTTCTGACTCATCAATGACAACTCTCATAAGTGGAAGTGCTGATATCATTTTGGCTGGTCCTGAACAGGTTGTCTATGCCGAAGAGGTCAAAGATAAACCAATGGTCTTTGGTCAACTTACACAAAAAGATGGTTCTTTCATTGTAGGAAGAGAGCAGAATGATAACTTCACGTTAAATGATCTCAAAGGCAAAACCATCATTGGCGGAAGACAAGGAGGTATGCCTGCAATGACCCTTCAATATGTCATTGAAAAAGCAGGTCTCACCATTGGCACAAATGCTTCAAAAGGAGAAGTAAACCTCAGAACAGATGTTGCTTTTGCAAACATTGGAAGTGAATTTATCACCTCAGGCAATGAATATTGCTCTTTATTCGAACCAACTGCAACCAATCTTCAAAAAGCTGGCAACGGATATGTTTTAAAGGCCGTTGGTGACCTTTCTGGATATATTCCATATACCTGCTTTATCGCAAGAGAAAGTTATTTAAAGAAGAATGCTGAACAATCAGAAAAGTTTTTAAAAGCGGTTTATAGAGGTTATCAATACATCTCAACTCAAAGTCATAAAGACTCTGCAAAAGTTTTGCAAAAATCATTTGCTGGTATGACCCTTGAAGAACTTGAAATTGCCGTTTCTCAATATCTTTCAATTGATGCTTGGTGCTCAAACCCAGTAATGACTGAAACATCATTCAATAATCTTTTAAATGTTTTAAACAATGCATCAAAAGATAAATATACACCAAAATATGAAAACATCGTAAACACAACAATTGCAAATAAAATTGTAAATAAATAAAAAAAATACTTGTTTTCAAAAAAAAGCACAATAATTGTGCTTTTTTTAATGAAATTTATAATATAAAACTTTAAAACTTAAAAACTTTTATATAAATCAAAATGTTTTTTATCAATAAAAATCTTTATAACTTACCTTTTTTTCTTTAACTTTTGCTTGACCATCACCTTTAGATCCACTATTGCGACGTTTTCTCAAAATGATTATTATTACAACTACCGCTGCAACCACTACTACTATCGGAAGAGTAATATAAAGCCACAATAAATTATTCAAACCATTGCCGCCATCTTTCTTAATCATAAAAGATAATTTAAGAGAACCATTATCAAATTCTTGAACATATCTAAGATTTATTGAAAATCTATAAGTCGTCGAACCATCTTCTTCATTTTTTTCTGGCTGTGATGTAATCAAAGTTTGAGTGGAATTATTTCCATAGATTGCCTTTATATCGCGAGTGAATGCATCAATATCAATTGCATAATCTTTTCCAACAACCACAACTAAAGAAGGTGAACTTGTTGGAGAAACTTCTATAGGCACGCCTTCATAAAGTTTTCCTCCAAAGGTGATTGACTTGACCATATTTGTATTATATTGACCAAAGTCCACTTTGACAGCATTCTTAGAAAAATATGCTACAAGTTTAAATTCTCTATCAAAAGGTGCTTGTCCAAAAGATATGACAAGTGAACTATCTTGGTCATTGTCAAATAAAACCATTTGATTAAATTGACCATTATTATCTTTCACAAAAAGTTCCCATCTTTCAAACACAAAAGGTTCATTCTCTTTTGCAACAACCTTTTTTTCTTTAATATTAATTGAAAAAGGCAATTCTACATTTTCTTGAGGTGTTGAACCACTGTCAACTAATATTCCACCTTGACTATTTTCTTTTGCTTCATTTGATATTGAAACCATACATTTAAACACTTTTGCGTCAACGCTGAAAGAATAAGCCCCGCTTGTCATATCGTTTGCTTTAAATGAAACATAATATCCTGAGACTTGATGAGCTTCATTCTCAATTGCCTCAATTGTATAAGGTGCAGTCAACTGATTGCTATTGCGATATACTCTTGTGAGTTGATAAAAGCCATAATATTGATTTTTTAAATTAATCTTGATCTTGACCTCTTCTCCAAAACGCGCAGCAAGCCTTATATCTTCTTCGTCAGTGACAAATCTTGCACTTTCTATGCATAGAGAATTGTCAAGAAGTTGTTGAAAAGAAAAATTGAAAATTTGAAAGCTTTGTAGATGAAAGCCAGAACTCATTTGCATAAAGATTTGATCGAAGTCCCACATTTTGAGTGCAGGGTCAAAATTTGTCCCATCAGTAATAAAATCTTTGTTTATATTTGCAACTGCTTTTAAATATTCCCCTGCGGCAAGAGTTTTATCACCACTTAGCTTCAAATTAAAATCAGAATAATAACAAAAGTTGATATTTGATTTTTCAATATTTCCAGTTACACCACCTATTACAGCACCAGAATTGATTTTTAATGAGGAATCATTATTGATAATTTGTCCATTAAAAATATTATTTTTTATTACTGTATTGCTCCCATATACGCCACCAGCAATGCCGCCAATAAAAACATTTTCAGCATCAATAAAATTTGATGAATTTGCAATTGTAAATTTCCCGATATTGATATTATTGTGAAAATATCCATCTTTTATATTTCCAACAAAGCCACCAGCAAACACTGTAGAATTGTTTTTTAAGTCAACGCTCACATCATAATAATTGACGCAATTTGAAATGTTGACATTTCCGCTAATTGGCAAATCATTTATCACCTGACCCGCAAGAGCACCATAGTTAAGGTTTGAATAAACAGCAAGAGAGATTTCATTATTATCTTGATCGCTTGAATTATCAAGTTCGCAGTTTTCAAATTTGACATTTCTTCCAAAGCCAACAAGCATACCAGCAAACAATTCTTTTGAATTAAGCTCGCTAAATTGATATTCAACTTTACCGCTTATTCTCACGTTTTTTATTTCAGCATTATATGCATAAGGAATGAGTCCGAAATATGAAATCCCTGCATCGCCTACAAAAGAAATATTTGAAATTGTCCAGCCTTTACCATCAAAGATTCCTTTAAAAGTTAGATTCTCAGCGTTGATACTTGAAAGATAAGAAAGTTCTTGTCCGCCTAAGTCTATATCGTTTTCAAGGGTGATGACAACATTGCTGTTGTTATAATTTTCAACTTCTGACATGACACTGACAAATTCTTCAGCTGAGGATATTGTTTTGTGCAATTTCTCTTCGGCAGAGCCATTAAAAAGAATAGGGGAAAATGTTCCCACACCGCAAAGTAAAAATATAAAAGAAAAAACTAAAATATAAATTTTTTTCATATTCACCCGCTTTATAATTATAATATATTTAATATATCCAAATATATCTATATATATCTATTTTAAATTTAACACATAATAAAATTTTTTCCAAACAAAATACAAAATATTTTCACTTTTAATATTTTTATTTAAATTTTTTTAAAATTGACGGTTTTTTGCCAGCTTTTTTATCAATCTTTCTTTTTCTTTTTCAAGCTTAGTTTTCTCTTCTTTTTTTCGTTCGTTTATATTTAAACTCATAAGATAATAACGCATTTCATCTAAACAGTGATCGTCCTTCTTAATAGGCAGGTCTTGATCGCCCCACCAATAACTTTTTATCTCTTCAATAAGTTTAACGCAATTTTTAAAGATAAATAGATGAGCCTTCCCCTCACCGTCCTTTAAAAATCTCTTTACTCTGTTTATTCCACTGAACATATCTTTGTTGACCTTTGGATTTACAAGAATATCATTATCCGCAAATAGTTCTACCACACTTTTACTGCTTGCAAGTGTTCTCTGCATTGCCGCACTGTCAATAAGTGCTCTAAGTTTTCCATTATAATAGTGCCAATCAAGTCTATTTGAAATTTCTTTAATTCTTTGGGCATGATAAGCAACATCTTTTCCCTTTTCAAAGTGTTCGGCAATCACATACACATTTCCATCAAAATCCTTTGCATACCAATGGCAAGAGAGTGGATTATTTAGTCCAGGATCAATGGAAATATTATCTTGCCACTCTTTAGGAATGTCAAATGGATCTATTACATGGACATTTTCATCAAATTCATTATACACCATTCCACCGCAAATCATAAACTTGCCATATCTTCTGCTTTCAAGCTCTTCTTGAGACATTGATTTTGTCATAGCAGCAATCTCATGTTCATCCAAAAACGGATTATCTGCCCACTCAATTTCGATATGCCAAACATTTTCATCGTGATTTAGGTTGAGATAAATTTCATTATAGACCCAAGTTAAGCCTTTAAGTGGTGTCATTGTCCCAAAAATTTCACCTTTTCTATCAAGGACACGCATTCTACACTCCTGATAAATATCAAAAGGAGGTTCTTCATCAAACCACACAAAATCAAGAGAAGATCCTTGAAATTTTTCACGACCTTGATCACAACTTTTAAATCCGATCCTCGAAAGCGAACCAAACACATTTCGCACCAAGATAAAATCAATAATTCCATTATCAGCACTATCACTCCGCCCACTTGCCATAACGATAGCTTCAATCCAATCTTTACGAAGATAGTGAAGCACCTTGTTTTGAGCGACATCACGTTGCACCTGCTTTGAAAGACTTACCACCCAACAGGAAATAGGCTTATTTTTTCGATATGGATGAATGCCTCTTGCCAAATATACAGTCTCCACTGCACCACATTCTGTTTTTCCAGAACGATTGCCTCCAAAAACCCACCTGTTTTTCTTCAAACATTTATGAAATTCAAGTTGCTTTTTATGTATATGTTTGCCAGTGTTATAACGAGCCAAATTATCACCCGTTTTTCTTTTGTCAATTTCACTTTTGACAAGTTGCAATTTATAATTTAATTCCTTTATATTTTTCATTGTAACCTCCTCTGTCAAATTATTAATAAAATTCCTAATCTTCGACAATAATTTCTTTGCCCTTTGGTTATTTTCGTCTTAAAATAAAATCATGAAAAAATTAATATTGATAATGATAATTTTGATGGCAATGTTGCCACTTCCTTTAAAAACAAATCTATCTTTCGCTTCAAAAAATCCCTCTATCTATGCAAAAATAGAAAGCGATAGTGTTTTTCTATATTCAAATCCAAAAGCGGATAATGAAAGCAAACTTTTTCAGCTTCCAAACAGTTATTTTGTGAGACTAATTGAAAACTCTGGTGAGGACTTTTATTATTGTGCTTATAAAGACATCTATGGTTACGTCCGAAAAAATGAAGTAACTGCCATGAACGGAACGCCTGTCGCCCCCTTTGTTGAAGCAAGTTTTCGTGTTTATGCACCCGAAGGACTTGGCCTATATTCTCAACCTAAACTTTCAGACCAATTTAAAAAGACTACAATACCCTATCTGACAGACAATCTCACCTATTATGGAACAATAGTAGGACAAGAAGCTATACCAGAAAAAAGTAGTATTTGGTTTTATTGCAAATATAGCTATGAAACAAATGCTTATGGCTTTGTATATTCTGTTTTTTGTGACAAACTGCCAAATATAACCACGAATACAGAAAGATTTGAAATTATTGAAGTGCCATTTAAACCAGAAGTCAATGATGCAAAAGAGCTTACATCAGTTGCTATGGGATTTATCATTGTTGGTGTGAGTCTACCCTGCCTCGTAGTCCTTTTTCTCCTTGTTAAACCAAGCATGCAAAAAGTAAGTGGCTCGAAATCAAAATTAAGAGGAAGCAAACATAAAGATTATTTTGAATTTGATGAAAGTGATTTAAATTAAATCTGATTTTCGCAAATATCTTCTCTTTCATTTTTAAATTTTCCATAAACCTCCAAAATCCATTTTTCATGTTCTAGATATTTCAAAAGTCTTTCGTTGCTAAAGCCAAGCCTTGTCATTGCTCTAGAAAAATCAACTTCAGCTTTATAAAGTCTCCTAAAATAAGTTCGCACATTTAAATTATGCCTGCATGAAATCATTTCAGCATCATCATTATCCATATACCTTTCGATCAAAATTTGAGCTAAATTTTTTTCAATAGAACAAAGGGATTTGTCTGCAAGAACCTTTATATTTATTAATCGGTTTTTTCTTGCACTTAAATCAATAATTTTGTCGGCAACCGCCATAACCGCATTTTCAGCCTTTCTATCCCCTCTGACATAGAAAGAATTTAAAGCCTTTTGCATTATAAGTTTATCTATTCCTTCTGTTACTCTATCAAGATATTTATAAACATATAATAATGTTTTTGCCCATTCATTTGTTTTCATATTATACTCCTTCTACTTGTGATTATAAAATTTCACTTTACACATAGTCAACGTTGACTGACATTTTTTTACAAAAATATAAATATTTTTTACAAATAATGTCGATTTTTGTTTTAAAATAAATAAAATTAGACCATAAACAAACAAAATCGAGCATTATAAAGAAAAAATTCACTAAATTTGCAATTTAAAAATATAAAAAATAATATTTAATTTTAATTAAAAAATAGTTGCACAAAAGAAAAAAATATGATAGAATATACAATGTGTTTAAGCCGATGTGGCGGAATGGCAGACGCGACGGACTCAAAATCCGTTGAGGGCAACTTCATGTGGGTTCGACTCCCACCATCGGCACCATGATTAAAAACGGGTCTATGAAACTCGTTTTTTGTTTCTTCGGGAGTCGAACCCACAAAGGGTTCTCGGGTTCCCTGAAAATCGTAAGATTTTTAGGGTGCAAGACTCCCACCATCGGCACCATGATTAAAAACGGGTCTATGAAACTCGTTTTAAACAATAAAAATGTCCTGGCATTGGTCAGGACTTATTTTTTTAAAAACAAAAAAGACCCAACATTCCTTAATCTTTTTTAAGATTTTGGAACGCTAGGTCCGCTGTTAATCTTTAAATTCCATCAATATAAAAATTTCTTTTTTACACTTCACACATTTCATATCATGTATAAAAAATTTTTTGCCCGCCCTATTTGGTGGTGATACAAGCACTTTACATTCGGCTTGTCCATCTGATGAATTACATTCACCTAGACATCGGCCACAATGAGGACAAAACAACTTCAATTGCACTTTTTTGCCTCCCCTAAAATTTGTGTATTAAATGTTGCACCACTCCTAAAATTTTTACATCATTTGATATAATATCATCATATTTATCATTTTCTGGATGCAAAACTACACAATCTTTCTTCTTATAAAATGTTTTGACAGTTGCACTATCATCAATAAGAGCAACAACAATTTGACCATTTTCAGCTGTGCAGCTTTTTCGCACAACCAAAATGTCTCCACTTTTGATTCCAACCCCCTCCATGCTATCTCCTTGTGCATGAAGCATAAAAATTTCACTATTTCCAAAAATAGCAGCAGGAAGTTGATAATTTCCTTCAATATTCTCTTGTGCATAAATAGGTTTTCCGCAAGTAACAGTGCCAACAATAGGGGCAATAATTGTTTTTGCACAGTTTAGATTTTCTGAAATGTCGATCCCGCCAAGATTATCTTTTTCAAGACTTCCTCTTTGTCTTAATGCTTCAACATATCTGCATACCACTGACAGACTTGAAAACTTAAACTGCTTCATTATATTACGATAAGATGGACTTCTTCCATTTTCTATCTGATAAGTTTTAATATAATTAAGCACATTTTCAAGCAACCTTTCATTTAAAATCCTCAAGATAAACCTACCTTCTCTTCTTCAAACGGATAGTTTGAAAGATTATTTCAAAATACCTCATAAGACGTATTTTGATGATTGATAAAAGAACATATCGTTCTCTTATGCTTTATTATAAAACACTTAAAGAATAAAATCAAGTGTTTATGACAACTTTTTTAAAAAAATTTGCCTAAAAAAATTTCAAACAATCAGAGTCTTTTCCCATTGTTTTATTACTTCATTTTTATTTGCAAGCATTCTTTTGCTGTCAACAATCACCTTTTCAACAAGTACGCAAAGAAGCTCTCTTGGTGAAGGCTTGTCAGTATAAAACTCAAAATGCATAAATTTTTCAAAATCAGAGATTCCTTCTTTGCTTGCACTCACTACTATTGCATGACGAAGTGACCTATCAATATTATAGGCTTTTTCATTATACTTCTCTGCAAGCTTATTGTAAAGTTTTTCTTGTATATTAAACTTTTTGGTAGAATCTAAATAAATTTGTTTTATACATTCTTTAAAATATTTATATCCTTTTAAATTTGGTGTAATTTTAAGAATCATCAAATACATACATAATCTATCTTCAATAAATACATCTAATTCATCTAAAAACATAATAAACCTCGCAACATCACTTATTATACACAAATTTTTTTGAAAGTAAATAAAACTTCTACATTTTTTTACAAAAAATTAAATATTTTTTAAAATTTAATTATTTTTTTTAATTTGTTTGTTCAAACGTTTGTGATTTTTAATCAATATATGATATAAATGAATTAAGGAGATAAATATGAAATACAAAATTGTTGCTGATGCATCTTGCGACATTCCAAAGGAGTTTTTAGAAAAATATGACATTTCAATCATCCCAATAGAAGTTATGTTTGGCGAAGAAATCTATCCAGAAGGTTTGAATAATGAAGAATTTTATGAAAAACTTAATTCTACTGGCTTAATTCCAAAAACTGCCATGCCAAATGCCTATAAATTTGAAAATTTCTATAAAGACTATGTCAATAAAGAGGATGTCTTTATCATCACTATTGTCATTTCAATGGAAATGAGCACAACAAAAGTTCAAGCTCAAATGGCAGCAGACAATCTTGGCATGAAAAATGTGTTTATTGAAGAAAGTTCTTCAACGACTGTTGCTCAAGGAGCTATTATCGTTGAACTTTGCAGATTTATTGAAGCAAACCCAAATGCAAGCACTCTAGAGATCAAAGAAGAATTTTATAATTTACGTAAAAATATGAGATGCTATTTTATTATAAATGATTTAAAATATCTCAAACAAAGCGGAAGATTAAATTCAACAAGTGCCGCAATCGGCTCTGTATTAAATGTCAAGCCTATTGTCAGCATTATTGACGGAAAGGTGACCAATATTGGCAAAAGCATTGGAAACAATAAAGCAGAAAGTTTCATTTTAGAAAAAATAGACAAAGACAATATTGATCAAACAAAATATTTTTATTTCGCTCACTCAGGATATGAAGAAGGCGCAAACAAACTTTTAGAAAAATCAAAAGTTTTACTTTCCCCTACTCAAAAAACCACTGTCGGAGAAATTGGTTGTGTTGTCGGATCTCATGTAGGTGCAAAATGCTATGGCTTTGGTTATTTCCTCAAAGACTAATTAAACTTCATTAAAAAATTTAAATAAAGGTCTTAAAGTAAAAGGCTTTTATTTTTTATTTTATTTTTGAAATATAGTTGACAAATGCGTAAAATTTACGCATAATATAATTTGGAGGTATAAATGAATATAAATGATTCTAGATATGACAATCAAGGTATCCATGTAGTGCTTGCTTTGTTTACCGTAGAAAAAGACAAATTCAAGGTTTTGTTGATAAAAAGAAAAAATCAACCCTTCATCAATAAATGGATTTTGATTGGCGGATGTGCTTACAACACCGAAACTGGCGAGGAAGCCATGAAAAGAGAAATATATGAAAAAACCAAAATAAAAAATATTGATTTTGAAATGTTTGATGTTTTCACAAAACCAAACCGTTCTCCTCTTAAACGAATGATTGCAATTGGATATATTGGCATCAGTGACAGCAGCATTATTGAAAAATTTAAACAAACTGAAAAAGCCTCTGATGCAGACTGGTTTGAAATTGACAGAGTGCCAGAACTTGGCTATGATCATAAAGAAATTTTGGAAAAGGCAATTGAGACTTTGAAAAAGAAAATCTTTACTACAGCAATAATGAAAAAACTTTTTCCAAACACCTTCACCCTGCCCCAACTTCAAAAAGTGTATGAAAAGATTTTGGGAACAGAACTTGATAGAAGAAACTTCAGAAAAAAATTATTGTCAGACAACATCATAATCGAAACTGACCAATTGCAAAAAGAAGCAAACAAGAAAGCATCAAAACTCTATAAATTCACAGATAAAAACTCTTCAATAAATTTGTATAAATAATCTTATAAGCTAAAAACCAACACGAGGCAACTCGTGTTAAAAAATGTATATAAAAGCGTAAAATTTACGCTTTTATAAAAGGAGAATATTTATGACAATAAAAATATCTTTCATTGCACCAAGTGAATATGGGAAAAACACAGCAGTCAATATTTTGAAAGAGCGGTTTAGACTTATAAATATAAAGCTTGCCCTCCCTCTATACAAACTGCAAGAGGACTTTTATAGATTTATAAGAAAAGAGATGCTTGGCGAGCAAGATGGAGAACTTTTGCAATATTATGGAAGCAAAATAAGAAAAGAAAACTCAAACTTTTTAATAGATGAATTTTCAAAAAAATTAAAAAATATTGAAAATTTTGATGGAATTATCACAAATGATGATTGCAGGCCACCAGATTATCAATATTTGAAAGAAAAAGGTTTTATTTTTATAAAAATAAATGGCTTTAAAAGAAACAGAATTGACCACACAAAATGCGATCCTAAGTGTAAGCTTGAATGGCATAATCAAATTCCCTGCGACTATGAGGTAAACAATTATGGAAGCATGCAAGAATATAGGGTAAATTTATTTAAACTCATGACAAAAATATTGGCTAAGGAGGCAAAAGATGAAAGAAAATATCAAATTTAATAGGGTTGGAGGACTTAAATTCTTATATTTTAATTTCCCTCACCTATTCAATGAAAAAAGAATTAAGCTCTATTTCTTAAACTCAAAAGATGAATTATTAAATTTGCAAATTAAGCATAACGAATTTGACACCATCGTTTTAAAACGAAGTGCAAACAAAAATTTTATAAGCGACATCCAATTTAAGGATAATAGATTCTTTGAAAATTTGCAGCAATTAAAACAAGGTTGCCAGGAATTTGACGATATGTTTGAATATTGTGTCGAATGTCATAAATTTAAACAAGGTGAAAACTATTACAGCGACAAACTTGCCATTGCTCAATTTTCAAGCAAGCCTTTTACAGACTGCTGTGATAGAATAAATTTTATTCCAGCAAAAGTGTCAGGAGTCAACACTCGCGACAATGAGCCCTATTTTGAAGTTGAATTTCCTTATAATTATCACACTATATTTCATGTCAAATCGGCTAAAGAAGAACTTATAAAATTGAATGGCTTTGACAATTACACCTTGTCCTATTTGATAGATAAGATACATAGAATAATAGAAGAGATAAGGGAATATCTTATTTTTCATAATATCTTCAATGATTTTCAACTTATCATCAGAATTGACTCACATCTAAATCTTCTTCCAATTGATTTCAGATCGCCTGAGGCTTGGACAAAAAATTTTTAAATAAAGGAACAAGATGATACTCACAAAACTTGAAATTATCAAACAATATCATAAAAAAAATATAAAAATTGAGCCTTTTATAGAAAGCATGCTCAACCCAAATAGTTATAATTATAGGCTTAATAATGAATTGATAGAATTTGATGAAACTCTTGATGCAAGAGAAAAACCTTCTTTCAAAAAAATAATCATTCCACCAGAAGGCTATATTTTGATGCCTGGCAAACTTTATCTATCATCCACTTATGAGAAAATTGGAAGTGATAAATTTGTCACACAACTAATCGGCAGAAGTTCACTGGGCAGAATTGGTCTTTTTCTTCAAATCACCGCCCCGCTTGGACATGTCGGGACTTTTCACAATTGGACACTTGAATTGAAAGTTGTCCAGCCATTAAAAATTTATCCTTTTATGAAAATTGGGCAAGTGACCTTTTGGAAAATTAAGGGAAGAAAAGCTTTAACCTATCAAAATGGTGAATACAAACAATTTCAATCGGCACAAATCAGTAAATTTTATAAGGAGTTAATATGATTCTTACAGGGAATGAAATATCAAAACAAGTCAAAAAAAACAAAATAATCATCTCACCTTTTGATAAGAAATGTATCAATCCAAATAGTTACAACTTAGAACTCGGCGATTATTTAAAAGTCTATGAGGATGATATTTTAGACAGCAAAAAATCTCTTAAAACAAAAACAATTCATATTCCAGATGAAGGACTTATTTTAGAGCCAAACAAGATTTATCTAGGTTTTACAAAAGAAATTATCGGAAGTGATTTTTTTGTCCCAACCATAACTGGACGAAGCTCAACAGGAAGGCTTGGACTTTTTGTGCAAATAACGGCAGATTTAGTGGATATTGGCTTTAAAGGCAACCTCACCTTTCAGCTTCATGCAGTTCAGCCAATAAGAATTTATAAAGGCATGAAAATAGGACAAATAATGTTTTGGAAGCCAAAAGGAAAAATCAAACTCTATGATGGAAAATATCAAAACAGCAGTGGCCCACAAGAAAGCAAAGTTTTCAAAGATTTTTTTTGAAAAAAGGGCTTGACATCCCCCCCCCGATGTATAATTAAAGTAGTAAAGTTTATAAGAAGAAAATTATGGAAGCAAAAACACTTAAAAATTTAAACAAAAATTTTGACAAGCATTGGGAAAAATTAACTTATTCAGAGCAAAAAGAAGTTGTTGATTTTATGCTTGAAACTTTAAATGAAGTCAATGATTTTTTTGGATTGACTAAAAAGAAAATTATTGAAAATTATCAAACATTAAACAACATGACTGATGATAAAACTAAAGAGGAAATAGAATTTTTTAAGAATTTCACATCGAAATTGGCAAATAAAAAACTAGATAAAATGGCGGATGTCATAGCAACTTGAAAAGTTGCAAGTTGCCGGCAATAAAAAAAATCGGGTAATCCCGACTTTGGTGGACTGCCGGGGGCTCGAACCCCGGACCCTTCGATTAAGAGTAATAACTTATTCCATTATTAACTCTTGTAGTTCTCAACAAAGTGTTAGACTTTTCTATCTTGCGTAATCGAATTGTTATAATTTCTAATTAAATTATTTAAGTGTGAAATTACCTATCTTGCGTAGTTTTTGTAGTATGCGTTACACTTTTTATTACACATATGATTTAGAAGAGAGTGCCAACTCAATCCAAATTCTCTTAACTTGATTTAAATATATATACATTTTTGTAAACATTTTTAAATCGTAAGTAGTATAGCATAGTTCAAAATATTATGCAAGTATTCTAATGAAATAAATTTTAAATTTTTATAAAATAAACAAGATAAACCAAAATAAATGGAGATGAATCAATATGAAAAATAAACAATACAAAGTTACTATCTATAATAATGATAGAATAGTAATTCAAAAAAATTATAATCATTTTAAAGGTGCTATTGTTAAAAATCGTGTACTACCCACTAAAACACGAAACAAAGACAATCCTTTTATAACAACCAAAAAATATGAAAAGACCTTAAAGCAGTTTAGACAAAAACTATATACCTTTGATTTAGTTCCTAATAAATGTGTCTTTTTAACTTTAACTACTTCAAATATAATGTTATGAACTGAATTAAAAAAGAAATTTCAATCTTTTATGCTATGTATCAAAAGAAATTTTGGTAAGTGCTTTTATATTCGTGCTATTGAATCCTTTGAAGATAACATCCATTTTCATATACATTTGATTTTAATGTTTAAAAATGAAATACCAAAAAACTTTACTAAAACATGGGTTAAAAAGCATTGGAAACAAGGTTTTACAGACTTTAAAAGAGTAACCGAAGCTTATGGGCTTGTGGATTATTTCACACAACCTAAAACCGAAAATATAAACCCAGATAACCCCACATACACCAAACTACCACAATTTGTGCAAATCATATCTAATAGCAAAGATTTTCCAATCGCAAATAAGCATGAGATAACCACAAATAAGCAAGGTGTTTGTGATATACTTGACAAAGCAAATAAAGACAGCATAAAAGAAACTGGCAACAATCTTTATTGTTTTAGTGATAAACATAAGTTTATTGACCGAAACACTGGCGAAATTATCACTTGCATAGACAAGCAGTATTTTCATAAGCCACAAAAAAATTAAGTAGTCAAAACTGACTACTTTATTTTATAAACTCTAATAATGCTTTCTTCTTATCTTCACTCAAACTCTTAAACTTTTCTAAAATCTCCATATCACTTTCATAGTTGTTGTAGTCATGATAAAAGAACTTTTCAGCAGAACAATTACATTCTTCAAGTATCTTAAAAAACACTTCCATACTTGGTAAAAAGTCTTTTTGACTTTCAAGCCTATTTATATAACTATCGTGCATGTCAATATTTAGTGATAACTTTCTTGCAGATAAGTTTGCATTTGTGCGAATAGTGCTTATCTTAAAAATCAAGTCTTGTTTATCCATATTTTAACCTCCAAAATGCTATCTTAATTATAAAATATGGAGCAACTTATACTGCTTGAAACTAAACTGGTAAAATGCAAGCATTTTCAATATAATATTGAAATATTCTCAATATTGTTTACTTTTATTGAATTATATGTTATAATTGCTTGTATCAAGGAGTGATTTATGAAAAAGTTTAAAACAATAATCTGTTTAATGTTTGTGCTTATATGTGGCACTCTTCTTTTTACTGCTTGTGGACCAAACAAAGATATTGATCCAACACCTACATATTGTATAGTAACTTTCGACACGTGTGGTGGAAGCAATATTGATAATATTCAAGTTGAAAAAGGTCAATTGATAAACGAGCCGACCCAACCCACAAAAGTTAATTATAAGTTTGCTGGGTGGTATATTGATTCTAACTATAACTATGAATTTAGATTTGCAGTTGATACCATTAATAGTGATACTATTTTATATGCAAAATGGACAAAATCATTAGAACAATATACAATTACTTTTAACACTAATGGCGGAAATGCATTGAGTGCTATTACGCAAAACGAAGGAACAAGCCTAAACTTGCCTACACCTACAAAGTCAGGTTATACTTTTGATTATTGGTATACCGACAATTCACAACCATTTACAGCAACAACAATGCCTTCACATAATGTTAATTTATATGCAAAATGGAAAGTAGCAGTTGAAGTATATGTTGATGGAAATCTTTATGATACAATATATACTAATGAAGATAATGATTATATATTAACAAATCTAAAAAAACCAGAAGATATAACAACTAACCCTATGATTGAAAAGTATTTTTATGGATACTTTTTAGACCCTTATTTTAATGTACAACTCGCTGAAACTACAACATTTACAACAAATTCAAGAATTTATGCTAAATGGATTAATATTGATTATAGCAAATACTCTTATTATGTATCTGATGGTGGAGCAGTAATTACAGAATATAAAGAAGAGAATGCAACGATTGCAATTATTCCAGAATATATAAATTCTTTTCCAGTAAAAAGTATTTATGGTAGAGATGTTGAATCTGGCACATATCCATTTGTAACTACAAAATTTGTAGGTGCATTTGAGAATATGACAACTATTAGAGAGATTATTTATATTGGTAATCAATTAAGCACTATTAAAAATGGTGCATTTAGAGGCTGTACAAGTCTAACAAGTATTGGCAATATTCCAAGCAGTGTCAAAACACTTGGAGGTTTTGGTGGATGTACAGGTCTAAAATCTTTAACTATTCCAGATACTGTTACAAGCGTTATGGGTTTTACTGATTGCACAAATCTAACAGATATTACAATACCAAGCAGTGTTACAAATATAAGTGGCTTCACTAGATGTACAAAACTAACAGATATTACAATACCAGGCACTGTTGAAAACCTTGGAGGTTTTAGTGGGTGTACGGGTTTAAAAACTTTGTCTATTTCAAATGGAGTTAAATACATCTCGGCTTTTGAAAATTGTACTGGATTGACATCTATCACAATCCCAAGCAGTGTTGAAACACTTAAGGGGTTTAAGGATTGCACAGGTTTAACTTCTATTACACTTGAATATGGTCTTAAGACACTTGGTGGACTTACAGGATGTACAGGTTTAACATCTATAGAAATCCCAAGCAGCGTTGAGAATATTGAGTATTATGCATTTTATAATTGCTCAAAACTAACATCTATTACAATACCAAGCAGCGTTGAATCTATTGGTCAGTATGCATTTAATGGATGTACAGGTTTAACATCTATTACAATACCAAGCAGTGTTGAAACTATTTACTATGGTGCATTTCAAGAATGTACAGGTTTAACATCAGTTACACTTGAATATGGTGTCACATCTATTGGTGATGATGCTTTTGCAAGTTGCAAAAGTTTAACAAATATCGCACTTCCTAGTAGTGTTACATGCCTTGGGTCTTTAGCCTTTGCACGATGTGATAATTTAAAAAGTATTTATATCCCAAAGAGTATAACTACTATGGGGGCTTATATATTTCGTGGTTGTAACAGTAGTATATTAAAAGTTTATTGTGAAAGTGTAAATTCAGACTGGGATTATCGTTGGAAATATACTGGACAATTCACTTCAAATGATGGATCAGAAACCCCTAGTTCTCCAGCAAAAATATATTATAGTTACACATATGAACAATATCTTGCAGAGATAGAAAATAATAATTAAAAAAAGAAAAAGTTAAAAATGAATAAAATGAAAGAAAAAGAAGAAAAAAGAGAACTTATCAAAAAAGTGTTATGTGAAATTGGAGCAATAGAATCTAAATATATTGAACATAAAGATTCATTAATATCACAAGAGCATGAAACTTATAAATATGACTATAAAGATTTAGTTAAAAAAGTTTCAAAAATATTAAAAGAAAAATATAATGAAGAACTTGACGAAGATTTATTGAAAAATGTTCTTAATGATTGCTTATGAAATAAAAAGTTAAAGACCTTTTTAAAAGGTCTTTTTTAATGGGCTAAATTTATTGTAATGCATTAAAAGAAATAGGAGCAGATAATATGAAACTTGTAAAAGAAGATAATAAACAAATTAAAATAACCATTAAAGAGAAAGTCCCACAACTTGATATTAAAGATTTAGGAAATGTTGATATTATATCTATCACTGCTCTACAACGATTATATAATATTAGTTATGATGAAGCAGATATATTAATGAAAAACCTAATATTACAAAATGCAGTAGATTGTATAGCAACATATAGAATTGTGTCAAAAGAAAAATTGATTAAAATGTGCAATTCTCTTGTTAAGTTTATGAGCAAACAAAAAATATTAAATGAAAGCAAAAAATAAGACTATTTCAAATTGAATAGTCTTTTTTTATGCACAGAATATCACCAGAGTTAACCAGATATACCCAGATTTAACGAAAATAGTTTGTTTAATAAAATATATATACTTGCTTATAAAGTGTCCCAGAATGTCAATTTTGAAACCATTTATTTTTTTTGAAAAACTTTTAACCAAGAGTGTCAATTTCAAAAAATACGATTTATAATAACCTTGCCAAGCCAAAATAAAAAATCAAGGAGCGAATATGAAAAATCAAAATAAACAAAAACCCATAAAATACAAAAATGCAGATGACTTTATGCCCTACATCTTTGACTTTATAAAAGATTATTTAATCAAAGATACTTGCTACATAAATAGACTTGATAAAGTGCTTGATACAAAACTTTCTCAAATGCCTTTCAAAGAAAGAAAAGAAAAGTTGTCATTTATGATTCAATCCGAAAGTAAAGCCGTTTTGTGTCTATATTTTACATATACTTATTTAGCAGATATGTATAAACATAGTGGTCGCATAGAATATAAACTTGAAGAAACTAAAATACCACTTATTGAAAATGAATTTAAAGATGTAAAAACTTTTGAAAATGATTTGATAGAAATCTTATCAAACCTAATCAAAGACAAATTAAACGAAGTGATCCAAATCTCACTTGAAACTCATAATATGGAACGAATCAAAGAACTGATTAGATTGTTATCAATATAGATTGAAACACAAGATGTTCCCAGAGTTAACCAGTTAACCCCCATTAAACGAAAACAATCTTTTTAATAATTTATATTAACCAACTAAAAAAGTGTCCCAGAATTAAAGTATTGGGGCACTTATTTTTTTTATTTAATTTTATCAAAAATATCATATATGTCTTTGCCAGTATCAAGTAAATCAGTTTGAATAACAGAACTTGTTTTTGCGTAACATTGTTTTTTCAGTAGTTTTAAATTAGATATGTTGTTTTTAAATTTATTGTCTTTTATCAAATATCTAATTTCCTTATCAAGTTTCATAGACTTCCAATCTCTAATCTCTTGTTTTAATTGATATAACTCCTCTAATTTTATAAATGTGCTTTCTTCAACTAATTCCTTATAAAGAAAAGTAGGCTCAAAAAATTTTATCTTTTTAGACTCTATAAGATATTTGAACATTAAAGCCATATAGCCAACCCATTTAGGTTGATAACCTTTTTTATTATCAAACCAATTTGACAAAGTTTGGTCATTAACACCCATTGCAGTTGCCAACTCTTGTTGAGTGATTTTATTTTGTTTCATAACTTTTTTTAAGTTTTTAGAAAAGATTTGACCTGCATTTTTAATATCTTCTTTCTTTTGCTCTTTTATTATTTTTTTTTGCTTTTTTTGTTCTTCTTTATCCATAAAACACCTCTCTACAATCGAATTTTAGCACAAATTTAAAAAAAATTAAAGCATATTTCCATGAAATTTGGAATTTATCAAAATTGCTTCAAAAAAAATTATGTATAAGTAAGTGTAAATAAAAATTTGGAAGAGGTCTGCGATTTTTTAAATTAAACCAATTCCAAATAGAATGGAGGAAAGACTATGCATGATTTTAAATTGAAAGTTTCTATAAAAATTTGTTATTAATTGCATCTTGTTTTAAAGATGCGTACAGCACTATTAAAAATTAGGATTTTGAAACTTTTGAAAAAAGTTTTGCCCAGAGGTGTATTTTTAAAATTCCTCAATATATAATGATTAAAATTTAGGAGAAAAGATTATGACATTACCAAAATTAAGAACAGTTGCCGAATGTAGAAAAGAAATATTAAAACTTGATGAAGGCTCAATAGTTTGTGAATATTACATTAGAAAATTATGCGAAAATAATTTAGTCAAGCACTTTAAAAGTGGGAAGAAATTGTTTGTAAACTTTGATGATCTAATAAGGTATCTAAGCGATGAAGAAAGCGAGGTGCCAGTATGTATGTAGAAGCACGCAGAAACAAATATGGAGAACTTATCAGTTACAGACTTATATGTAGTGGAAAAGACTATTATACTGGCAAAAATAAGCAGTATTCTAAAACTTGGAAAATTCCTAAACATTTAACTAAAAGCAAAGTCGAACACGAATTAGACAAAGTTAAATATGAATTCGAAGAAGAAGTCGAAAAACTTTCTACTTATGGCACGCTTAAAGAAAAAAAGAATCCTATGTTTGAAGAGTTTGCTTATGAGTGGCTTGGGAAAATCTTAAAAAGAAATGAAGATTCTTATTGTTATCATAATGATGTTGAACAGCATTTAAAAGCAATAATCCCTGCTTTCAAGGGTTTTAAAATGAGAAGTATTGGACCAGATAAAATACAAGATTTTTATGATGATATCTCTGCAAGCACATACGATAAACAAGTTGTGATTGTAAAAAAATCAATTAAAGAATTGATTGAATATAAACAACAACATAAAATCGCTGAAAGTATAGGCATTAATAGACTAACATTAAGAATGGCAAGTAACATAGGAAATCAAGTGAGCATGGCAACTGCAAAAGCAATTTGTAAATATTTCAATGTGCCAATAGAAAAATATTTTGAGATAACTACAACAAAATGCAGATACTCAAAGGCAACTATTGCTGGTATTAGAAGAACACTCAAAATGATTTTTGCAGAAGCCAAGCGTTCAAGGTGCATAGATGAAAACTTTACGACAAAAGAATACACAAAACCATTTAAAGTAACTACAAAACCAAAAACAATATACAATCAAGATGAAGCAAAACAATTTGTTAAATGTATTGAAAATGAAAGAGATTTGAGAAGAAAAGCGAGTTTAGCAATGTTTATATTTCTTGGTTTACGAAAAGCCGAAGTTGCAGGTATGACATTTAATGCTATTAATTTTGAAGAAAATACTTTAAGTGTTAGACAGAATAGAATTTATGCAGGTAAAAAATTTGGAATTAAGAACAAACGACCAAAGACAGACACTTCTATACGCACAATCTCAATGCCAAAAAAACTTGCTGAAATACTATTAGAATACAAAGTTTGGTGGGACGAGCAAAAGAGTTCGCATGGTGATTTATGGGCTAAAAGTAACTTGTTATTTTTACAAGATTGTGGCGAAGGCATAAATCCATGCACCCTTGCTCAATGGGTTACAAAATTCGAAATTGAAAACGATTTTAAGCATGTGTCATGTCATGGACTTAGGCACACATGTTGTACCTTGATGATTAAAAGTGGCATTCCAATAAAAGTCGTTTCTTATATACTTGGTCATAGTTCGCCAGCCTTTACATTGCAAGTTTACACGCAACTTATGGAAGGACAACCAGAAGAAGCCTCTATTACTTACAATGACTTTTTGTGTGGTTAATTAATTGTTTATTAACTATCATTCAACAATGACACACCTAAAATTAAAAAATTTTTAATAGTTTTCCATGAAATTTGGAAAAAGTAAAAATTACTTCAAAAAAAATTATGTATAAGTAAGTATAAGTAAAATCGATAGAAGTCTACGAAATTACTTGCAACCCTAAAAATAGTGTTTACTATCACACTATGTGCTTTTTTAGGGCAAAAATTTAGAAATTATAAAAGGAAAAATAATTATGAAAAATCAAAATGTTTATTTCAAACCAGTTAAAAATAGTCCAAGCAGTTCATTTGGCTATTTAGAAAGTTTAGACGAAGGATTAGTTCTTGATATTGAAAATCAAAAAAACTATTTCGCAATTGATGAAGAAAACTTCAAATTGCACTTGACATTAAACTTCTATTTCCAAAAAATACAAGGTTGTTCAAACGACCCAATTCCAAAAACTTTTAAGATTTTTAATGTTTGTGCAGAATTAATCGAATACAACAAGAAAACTAACACTCTTTACTCAACAGAGTACAGGAATCTTGACAATGACTTTTTAAATAAAAAGCACACTATTTCAAAAAATGGGATTGCGTTAGATATTTTGCTTAATTGTGAAGATGTGCGTTCATGTAAGACTTATAACAATGTTAAATTGACAAAACAGCAGATTAATTCTTTGATTGATTTTAGTTTAAAGATACAAGTAGAGTTTCAAACTAATAAAAGATATGGCGAAGGACTTATTGAATTAAACGCAAAGATTGATAAAAAACATCATAAAGTTTTCTTCATTGAAGACCAATGTCATAGTCAACTTGAAGAATGTCAATTTTAGAGAGGTAAATATGAAAGAAAGATATTACTTAATTCACACTGGCTATTGACCGTAACAAAGTAAAACAAACTTATTTATTCAGTACAACTAATTAGGTGTGCATGCCTTTATTATGCAAAAAATTTAATTTTATATTAAGGAGATTTTTATATGAAAAATACAAAAATGGACCTCGCTCAATGTCCTAAAAGTGAGTACTATTCAAAGAAAGAACTTATCAATATGATTGATTGGCAAGTTGCTTTTTTGAGAACACTTAACCCTATACTTGATAATGCCTATATTATAAAGATAGAATCAAAACAAGCAGACTTTAAGAAAAAGTTTTTGCAAAGATTTCATAATTTTAATAAAAGGATTAATCTTTTAAACTTTGAATTTATATCTATTAATCACTGCTATACAAGCAAAAATAAAAGTAAAATATTTTTATTAATGCAATTATTTGATAGCCAACAAGATAAAGATTTTGTTAGCAGATTTATTGCTTCATGTTGGAGTAGCAAGTATTATATACAAAAACTATTTAGGGCGAATAATTTAGGTCTATATTTAGATGTTTTGCTTAATCTTAAAAAGAAATATGTCAAACAAGATAGAATAGAAACTAATTTTTGTAAGACTGGAACTTCTATTATTAACTTTGTAAAATCAAAGCAATCTTTAAGTTTGTGTGATAAAAAAGACAATCTTAATCGACAATTAGAAATTATAAAAAATTATGAAAATAAATATAAGGAGACAAAATAATATGTTTGTGTTACTAGATAGAAAAATTTGCAAAACACCTATTGAAGAAAAGGGTGTATTGGCAAGAATAGTTAAAATTGATTTATTGGATATTAGTGCAAAGCAATTTGAAATTACAATTGAACTTATTACTGGTAGCCATAAAGGCATTTTGATATGTGATAAAAAGTTTCATGTGCACCCACAAGGCAAGTTTAATTGGCGTTACAATAAATTGCGAAAGGCAATCAATTATCACTACAAGCCAGATGATAACATAGACATTGACTTTGACAAAACTTTTTTGAACAAATATGTCTATTGCTTTTTGACAATCTTTAAAACTGAAAACTACAAAGGACAAGAGTTGCAGTTTCAAAATATTGAATATGTTACCAATCCATTTTCAAAAGACTATACAAACAACCTTATACAAGCCTTTGAAGAGCAATATAAGAATGAAAATCAAAAGCACGAAGAAAAATCAGCAGAGAGCAATCAACAGCCTTTTGATGATAATTTTTTGCCCAATATTGATAATATAAGACTAAGGAAATTATAGCATGATGAACTCTGGTTTAATGATAGAACAAAATAAAAGAAACCATCAAACAAATGGTGGTTTCAAAGGTTTTATGGTGGACTTGCAGGGGCTCGAACCCTGGACCCATTGATTAAGAGTCAATTGCTCTACCAACTGAGCTACAAGTCCATAATCATGTTAGTTTAGGCTCATCACGGAGCAGTCAATTTTACACCTCATGTTACAATTTTATTACACTTTTAATTTTAGAGGTTTAAAATTAGTTTCAAAAAGTGTCTTAATATATTATATTATAATATATTTGGTGCTACAAAGCAAATGGTAAAGTATATTATTAAGAGTCGAATGCTCTACCAACTGAGCTAGCAGTCCATAACTGGCTATTAAAAATTTAAGGTCATCATTTATAAAATCCAAGATGATTTGACTTTATTAAGTATAAGATAAAAAGAAAAATTTGTCAACTAAATTTTGTTTTTTATTTTAAAAAATTTTAAAGAATACATTAATCTCCTTATCAAAAACAAAATGACATCACTTAAAAAAACGCACCTTTTTAGGTGCGATTTTTATCCTTTTGTGAAAATTACTTTATCAAAAAGCCAATTATGAAAAAAACTTTCTGTTTCTCTTCCTCCAAATTTTTCAAAAACGGCAATAAGCTGGGCTGGAGAAATATTTTTATATCTATATTTTTCTTGAATTATTTTAAGTGCTTTCATAAATTTATTTTTTCCAATAGATTCCCTAAAGGAATTAAACATCAATACTCCTCTTGTATAAACGCACTGACTATATTCAGGCTCGGTATTAAACTTATCAAGTGGTCTATCCATAGTTCCATCAACCTGCCCTGTCACCTTTTTATATACATCTTCAAACAGCAAATAGTTTTTTTGAGCATTATTAATCATCTCTTTAAAATTTTCACCATATTTTGTATTTTTTTCAAAAAACAAAAGAGTGCTATATTCTGTCAAACCTTCATCAATCCAAGCATGATTATATTCATCATTGCCAACAATACCATACCACCACTGATGAGCAATCTCATGGACTATAACATAATTTAAATCTCTTTCATCAATTATTTTGTCACTTATTAGCACAATTTCTGGATATTCCATTCCACCATGCACAAAATTTGATTTTACAACTGAAAATTCATCATAAGGATATTCTCCAAAAAAATCATTGAAAGTGCTTAAAGCATCGCAAGCCACCTGTAAACATTTTTCAATATTGTCATCATCTTTATATCCATAATAATTTACATTGGTTTTGCCAACTTTTCTTGTCACCTTCTCAAAGTTTTTACTCAATGAAAAGCAAAAATCTCTAATATTTTTCTCGGAATATATATTTTTTGTAATTTTACCAACTGTTTCTGATGAAACAAGTTTTCCCGTGCTTGCAATCTGGAAATCTGATTTAAAAGAAATCTCAGCTTTATAATTGGCGCAATCGCTATAAAATGGGTCACCATTTGAATGATATAGGTCTTGACAAAAGCCCTTTCCCTCCTCATAAACGCATGCAATAGGGTAAAAATTGCCAAAATTTATGGTATTTTCACCATAACCAAGTCTATGATTGATATTTGCAAGAGACACTTCAAATTCAATTTTAATCAAAACCTTTTCATCTGGATAAAGCATATCCTTTAAACTGACAGAAAGGATATTTTCATCACTGCCCTCAATACTATATTGAAATTCTTTGCCTTCATTATCACAAACTGTTTTTATTTTAATATTACCAAAACTCTTTCCATTAGGATAAGCATTATCTATATTAGGCTGAGAAACAACACCAATTTTAGCACCCTCTCTAAAAGCATTTGGATAAAGATGAAAATAAAGTTTTTCAAAAGAATTGTCACTGTTGTTTACATAAACAACTTCTTCTTCCCCCTTTAAGATGTGGCTATTTTCATCATAAGAAAGTTTCAAATCATAACAACTCAAAATAGATTTATAATCTTGCTTCCCTTTCAAGCAAAATAAAAGCACTAAAATAAAAATGGCTACAACTATAATCGCAAAAATTAAATATTTGATATTTTTTTTATTTAAATTGATTTTCATGTTATACTATACGAAGATAGCTTTATTTTAATTCCAAATTTACAATCTTGTTTTAAAAGCAAAATTTGGTTGAAAAAAAATTTAAGATGTGATACAATAAAATCTGCAAACATTATAAATCACTCAGGAGAAAAAATATGTCTTTTTGTAAATATTCAACCGAATTTATCGCCAACTCAAAAACCGAGCTTGATAATATTTTTATTAATGACTATCTTCCTTTTGCACAACCAAGTCAGGTTGTAGTTTATATATATGGTTTATATCTTTGTTCAAGCAATTCTTTTGACAATTCTCTTGAAAATTTTTCAAGAATTTTAAATCTCAGTGAGGACGAAATCATTTCTGCTTTTGAATATTGGGAAGAACAGGGACTTGTCAGACTACTTAGAATAAATCCTCTTGAAGTGACTTATATTCCTCTTAAAAATGTAATATCTGCAAACAAACTATACAAAACTGACAAATATGAAGTTTTCAATCAGCAAGCACAAGAAATATTTCAAAATAAACGTGCAATTTCAAAACATGAATATCAAGAATATTATGATTTTTTAGAGCGATTTCATGTAGAACAAGAAGCACTTTTAATGATTATGAAATATTGTGTTGAAACAAAAAAAAGTGCTGTTGGCTATAACTATATCCTCACTGTTGCTAAAAACTGGGCAAATGAAGGAATTACAAGCACCCTTCAAGTGGAAGAACGTTTGAATAAATTTGAAGAAAAATCACCAGAATTGACAGAAATTTTCAATGCTGTCGGCATCAAGCGTTCACCTTATGTTGAAGAACGTGCAATTGTCAACAAATGGTTAAACGATTATGGATTTTCTCTTGAAGTTATCCTTCATATCTGCAAGACATATAAGAAGAAAAATCGTTTTTCAATTGAAAAGACCGACCTGCTTATAAAAAAATATTATGAAATGAAACTTTTTTCAATTCAAGAAATAGATAATTTTGAAAAGGATAAGCAAGAGCTTTTCCAGCTTGCAAAAGAGATAAATAAAGAACTTGGTTTATTTTATGAGAATTTGGAAGTAGTCGTTGAAAACTATATCTTAAAATGGATAAATTTAGGTTTTGACAGAAATCTTCTTCTCGAGATTGCTAAATTCTGCTTTAAAAGCTCAGTCCGCACACTAGAAGGAATGGATAAATCAATTTCAAGATTCTATAAATTAGGACTTCTCAACATGAGTTCTTTCAACGAATATATGAACGATGTCTTAGCAGCAGATGAAAAACTGCAGGAAATTTTAGATGAATTTGACTTAAAACGTATTGTAAACTATAAAGACAGAGAAAATTATAAAATTTGGACAGAAAATTGGAAGATGAGCGATGAACTTATTTCATATGCAACTTCACTTTCAAAAGGAAAAGACAATCCTATCAAATACCTTAGCCGAATACTAGCAGACTGGCATGATAAAGGCATCAAAACAGTTATAGAAGCTAAATCCACCACCCCTATTTCTTCAATAAATAAATCAGAAAATTCAAATAAACAAAAACAAAATTTTGAAGGAAGAAGTTATTCAAACAATCAATTGACAGCTTTATTTCAAGCAATAAATGAAGTTGAGATTTAATAGAAGGAGTTTAAAATGAAAAGCACAATTATTGAAAAAGCAAAAAAAATAATTAAAAATAAACATTTTGACGCCGAAAATCAAGCTCTTTCAAATAAAACAAAGGCATTTGATGATGAACTATTTAAAAATTTATATCATGTTTATGTCAACAAAATGATTGAAAATGCAAGAGAAGGAAAAGAAAATGATGAAGAACTTAATCTTGCAAAATCACAACTTCAAGAAAGATTGAATAAATTAAATATTGACTCTATAGAACCTCAATACCACTGCAAACTTTGCAATGATAGCGGTCTGACAAAAGAAGGGAAATACTGCAACTGCTTAATAGACCAAATCAATAAAATCCTCATTGAAGAAAGCGGATTTTTGCAACTTGAAGATTTTAAGTCTACAAACTTAAAGCTTTTCCCAGAAAAAAGCCTTATGAAAACACTTTATGAAAAAATGCAAAAATGGTGTCATTCTGACTTTGAAAAAACATTAATTTTTCTTGCAGGTCAAACAGGTGTTGGAAAAACTCACCTCACAAGATGCATGGCAAACGAACTTATTAAAAGACATAAACTTGTATTTTTTACCACTTCTTTTGCAATGCATCAAGATTTTGTAAAAAGTTTCGCATGCCGTGATGCAATTGAAAAACAAGAATTAATTTCAAAATATATTGACGCTGAAATACTTTTTATTGATGATTTGGGCACAGAACTAAGAAATCCAAACATCACCGTCAACTATTTATATCATGTAATTAATGAACGTCAAACAAAAAAACGACCTACAATAATTACAACAAACCTCAATTTAGAAGAAATATTAAGTTATTATGATGAAAGAATTTTCAGTCGCATTGCTGATAAAACTTCCTCAATTTGTCTCTTTATCGAAGGCGAAGATCTACGTTTAAAAAATACAAAAAAGTGATTGAAAAATCAATCACTTTTTTAATTTTAAAGATAATTTAATAAAAAATAAGCAAAATTTATCATTTTTTATTAAAATCATTGTCTTTTTTTATAAATTATCTATATCAACGAGTAAGAAATCTTTTGTAAACACTGATATTTTTCAATTGTTCATCTCTTGTCGTGCCTTCTCCATGACCGCTGAAAACTCTATCGAAATTTAAATTTTCAAGCTTACAAAGAGAATCAACCATTTCTTTTTTGTTTGAATCAACAAGGTCAGTTCTGCCGATGCATCTTTCAAAAAGCACATCTCCTGCAAAAAGATTTCCTTCAATTAAAAAGCACTCGCAACATTTGCAGTGACCACCGCAGGCAAAACATTCAATCTCAAAACAATCAATTTTTATCATTCCATCGTGCTCTATAAACTTAAAGTGGCTTAAATTCTCTATTATGCTTCCATCTTGACTATATATAGCTGTTTTATCTTTCAAAGTATCAGCAATTTTTCTATTTGCATAGATTGAAACGTCAAAAGCTTTGGCATATTCATTGCAATATTTGCTGTGATCATAATGTCCATGAGTAAGCAGCACACCAACCACCTTTCTATTGCCAACCGCTTTTTTAATGACTTCAGTTTCACACCCACAATCGACAATTAAAATTTTATTTTCCTTCTCAACCAAATACACATTAGATTGAAGCATATTTGAAACAAATTTCTCTATTTTCATAAAAACTCCTTTATATTTTATATTTGATTCACAAACTATATTTGCATTAGCTTTAAATATAATTCCAGCATAAACTAATAGTGACTATATCACATTTTTTAAAAAAACACAACAAAATACAAGTTGAATTTTATTTTCTTTAATATAAAAAAATGTTTGACTTAACAGACAAACTATGCTAAAATAAAATAGTAATTTTTAGAGAAAGAAAAAAATTAAAAAAGAAAAAGAATATAGGGGTGTAGTTCATCGGTAGAATGAGAGTCTCCAAAACTCCAGAGGAGGGTTCGATTCCTTCCACCCCTGCCAAATGTATTAAATAAAAAGATTTTAGAAAATGAAATTAAATTATATGCATCAATGGTTGATTGATTCTAATATTATGTGAAGCTGAAAAAAAAGAAATTACCAATTTTTGAAAATATATAACTTAATCTTTATACCTATTAGAAAATTTAAATTTTAAACTTTTGAAAGATTTGGGAGATACTTATTATAAAGATAACGGTTATTGTCCAAGTTGTGTTAATCGCAATAAAGATTGCAAATCTTGTCATGCGGAAATATGGATTAAAAATCCTTAGATTTAATTTAAATTAATAAAATTTTTATCGATACATCTACCAGCTATGTTATTTGACATATTATCACTCAATATTATAGCATGTCTTATGTTATTTTGAATTATAAATTGTTTAAGTATAAACAATTTTTTTAACAATAGTTTTAAATGACACTAATAATTAAATTTAATTTAAAAGAATTAAAAATATAATAAATGGAGGCAATTTATGAAAAAAATTGATGAAAACTATTTCAAGATGGACGATAATATAAAGCAAAATCAAATTGAAGATATTCTTGACGAAGACGAAAGTATTCTTTTGAGAATAAAACCAAAGAAATCTGCTTATATTTTAAACTCTTTTATTTCAATGTTGCCTATAGCATTTATTTGGCTTATTTTTGATGGTTTTTTCTTAACAATGATTGCAATATCACACGCACCCGCTTACGTATGGGCTATTCTCGTCCCTTTCTTTGCATTGCATTTAATGCCTGTTTGGATGTGGTTGTCAAATATTATAAGCGCAAATGCAAGACATAAAAATATTGAATATGTTTTTACAGAAAAACGAATTATTATTAGAAGCGGGGTTGTCGGAATTGATTTTAAAAACATATATTATACTGATATAAAAGGTGTAAATTTAAAAGTTGGTTTAATTGATAGAATGTGCAAAGTTGGTGACATTTATATTCAAGCAAATGATCAAAGTGCTGTCATTCAAGATATCGAAAATCCATACTTTATCTTAAGTAAAATACAAAAAATAGTTCTTGATATTAAGACTGATATCATCTTTCCAAACAATCTTAGACCAAATGAAAACAGCGGATTTAAAACAAAATACAGACCTTAAATTAACAAAAAAAATCCTTCGGTTAAATTAAATATGATTTATCTAAAACATAAATACTTTTTTATTTAATCATGCCGATGGATTTTTTTTAAAATCCAAGTGATATCAAAAGTGCTTTATTAACCTCTCTCATCTTATCAGATGACAAGGTCGTAACTTTTTCTTGAAGTCTTTTCTTATCAAGTGTCCTAATTTGTTCAAGAAGAGCAACCGAATTTTTTGGCAAATTATATTGATCAGCAGAAAGTTCAATGTGTGTTGGAAGTTTGGCTTTACCTAATTGGCTGGTAATCGCAGCAACAATTACAGTCGGCGAAAATTTATTTCCAATATCATTTTGAACGATAAGAACTGGACGAATACCGCCTTGTTCACTTCCAACTACTGGGCTTAAATCTGCATAATATATTTCACCTCTTTTTACTTGTTCGTCCATATTCATTAAATTTCCAATAATCCATTAAATCGACTTTTTCAAAGGAAGAAGTTTCTTCAGCAAGAGTTTTTGGCATATTGTCATAAAAAGCTGAAAATACTTCCCCTATAAGCATTTTATGTTTGTCATCATTAAAGTTTGCACACAAAGATGAGAAAATTTTGTCGCTTCTTATTTCAACATCTTTTTCTCTATCTTTAAGTGCTTTTTCATATTTCAAATGCTTTGACATGATTATCTCCCTTTAAAATTAATTTTAAACTTATTTTGAATAAAAAAAGATGCAAATATGCACCTTTTTTGTTTTTTATTAAGTTTTTTCTTTTAGTAATTAATTTCTTTAACAAATCAAGCTATTATAGCCACAGCCATAGCCATAAGTTTTGTATGCGAAATTGACACTTCAATTTTTTTGTTTGAAAACTTATCTTGAAATTCTTCAAATGCCCTGCCATGTAGCCTAACTTCAGGCTTGCCATTTGATAAATGATATAATTCTATATCTTTAAAAACGACTCCACTTCCTTCGCCCATGCCAAGTGCCTTCATAACAGCTTCCTTAACACAAAATAAAGCAGCCGTCCTTTGCTTTCTCATTGCAGAAGATTTTTTTACATAGTCTATTTCACTTTTTAAGGCGATTTTTTCAATAAATTTATCACCATCATCTACTCTTTCAATTTCCAAACAATCAATACCTATCATTTTCAAGCTTCTCCCATACAGATGAAATTTGACCAAATTCAAAGCCCTTTCCCGCAAGATGATTAAATAATTTTTGCTTTGTAATTAAGTCAAATTCGCGGTTTTTCATATATTTTTTTGCAAAATATATACATTTTTCCTCTTCCTCATCATCACTAAGATGTTGATTAAACTTTTTTTCAATAATGGAAGCATCAATTCCCTTCGCCAATAAATCATATTTAAGTTTTCGTCTGCTTTTAGAGGAACGATAACTTGCAATAAAATTTTCACAAAAAGTTTCATCGTCAATATATCCATAATCTTTAAGTTTTCTTATTGCCTTTTCAATACAAGAAAATGGATATTTTTTTTCTTTTAAATAGTCTCTCAACATCTTTTCAGTTTTCATGCTTTTTTCAAGTGCAGTCAAACCACGATTAAAACATGCATAGTCTCCATTTTCTTCAAGTAATTGCTCAAAAAATTCTTCATCATAACTTTCACCACATTTTAAACAATGTTTTGCCAATATTTCAGTTTCAATAATACCAAAAAGTTCATCCTCAAGAAACAATTTATATCTTGCACCCTTACCTACTTTGACAATATCAGTTATACTTTTCAAATTATTGTTCCCCTTCTCATTTTAATATTTCATCTTCGCATAACATGCCTGCAACTTTTGAATAGACACGCAAAAGTCCACCAGCACCCAGTTTAATTCCACCAAAATATCTGACAACTACTGCACAAACATTGTTAAGATTTCGCTTTTGAAGAACTGATAATATCGGTCTGCCTGCTGTTCCACTTGGTTCTCCGTCATCGTTTGCTCTTTCATAAAATGGCATTTTTATCCTTCCTGCCCAACAAACATGTGTGGCTTTATTATGTTTTTTTCTTAAATCATTCAGTGCAAACATAACTTCTTCTTCGCTGTTGCATTCAAATAAATAACCATAAAATTTAGATTTTTTTTCAATTAATTGGGTCGTTTTTAACAATTTCATTTAATTACAACCTTTATATAGTTCTTTTTGCCCTTTTTAAGAAGAATACCACCATCTTTAATATCAACTAAGGTGATAATTTTATTTTGCTCTGTTACTTTTTCACCATTGACGGAAACAGCACCACCTTCAATCATTCGTCTTGCATCACTTTTTGAAGAGCAAAGCCTTGTTTGAACTAGAATATCACAAATGTTAATACCGCTTGCAAAACTTGCAGAAGATATTTCAAACTCAGGAGCATCGTTTCCTCCTTGAGAAAAAAGATTTTCACTCATATTTTGTGCAAGGATAGCATCTTCTTCACCTCTGATAAATTTTGTAATTTCATAGCTTAAACGTTTTTTAGCTTTCACAATATCTTCTTCAATCATAGTCTTAATTTCAGTCATAGGAATATCAGTAAATAGTGCAAACATCATTTCTACACATGCATCAGGAGTTTGATATACGCCTTGATAAAAATCATACGCAGAAATTTTATCTTTATCTATCCAAATCGCCCCTCTCTCTGTCTTGCCCATTTTTTTACCTTCTGGTGTCAAAAGAAGTGGATTTGTAGCACCTATCATTTCTCGACTGCCGCCATCTGCAAAATTCAACTTTCTTGCAAGTTCAACACCAGCAACGATGTTTCCCCATTGATCAGCACCGCCCCATTCAAGTTTGCAATGTTTGTCTTGATTTAAATGGACAAAATCATAAGCTTGCATAAGCATATAGCCTAGTTCAAAGAATGTAAGTCCGCCTTCACGCAAACGATTTGCATAAATGTCATTTGTAAGCATTTTGTTTATATTAAAATGCACTCCAATGTCTCTCATAAAATCGATATAGTCATATCCTTTAAACCAATCGGCATTATTCACTATTTCAGCCTTATTTTCCCCTTCAAAATCAAGAAAAACTTTAAGTGAATTTTTAATTTTTTCTATATTTTGTGCAATTTGCTCTTTGCTCATAATTTGTCTTATTTCACTTCTTCCACTTGGATCGCCAATGCAAGCAGTTGCACCTCCCATTAAGAGATAAACTTTATGACCAGCTTTCTGAAATCTTCTTAATATACAAAATGGCACACAATGACCGATATGGAGGCTGTCCATTGTAGGATCAGTCCCTTCATAAAGAGCAATTTTCTCTCCACTTTCAAGCAGTTTTTTAAGAGCAGCTTCATCTGTGCTTTGGTATAAAAGACCTCTCTCTTTCAATTCATTAAATAAATTTACATTAATTTTATCCATCTATATCTCCTTTTTTTTAATCTTATATTTCATATTTCTTAAAATTTTAGTCTTTAAAGTAAACTAAATTTTAAAAAATAATTTCAAATTAAAAACACGCCCCTCCTAAAAATATTAGGACGAAGCGTGCTTGCTGCGTGTTACCACCTAATTTCAACTGAAAATCAATCTTTTTCAATCAATTATCAATCCTTATTTTCTTTTCGCAAGAAAAGCGTAAGACTTGAAATAAATGTAATTCGCCATAAACAGCTTATGAATTTTCACCAAACATTCACTCTCTGAAAAGACAATATAAATGACTACTAGTTTTATTCCACCATCTTAATATGGCATATTTTAACATAATAAAAGTTTTTTGTCAATAAAATTCATTTCAAATTGCAGGAAATATTCTTTTAAAATAACAAATTGCACGAATTTGTTTTGAATTAATAGATATTTAGATTAAAATAAGAAAGGAGGAAAAATTTATGAGTTGTCCGATAAATATGACAGGTTATGGTCCATCACCTATTCCTGAAGAAGCAAAATGGATTCAATTAAAAGAAATAAAACAAGTGTCTGGGTTTTCGCATGGTTGTGGCAAATGTGCTCCACAACAAGGGACTTGCAAACTTACACTTAATGTAAAAGATGGAATTATAAAAGAAGCATTAGTTGAAACAATTGGATGCTCTGGAATGACACATTCTGCCGCAATGGCTGCTGAAATTTTACCAGGCAAAACTTTGCTTGAAGCACTCAACACCGATCTTGTTTGTGATGCAATCAATGATGCAATGAAAAATATCTTTCTTCAACTTGTTTATGGTCGCAGCCAATCTGCTTTCTCAGAAGGCGGTCTTGCTGTAGGTTCTGCACTGGAAGATCTTGGTAAAACTTTAAACAGCAATGTAGGAACAGTTTATTCTCAAGATGGAAAAGGAACAAGATATTTAAACCTTGCTGAAGGCTATATCACAAAAGAGGCTCTTGACGAAAATGGGGAAATAATTGGGTATGAATATGTTTCAACAGGTTCACTTATGAAATCATTAAGAGAAGGAATTGACCCTGCTGAGGCTGTAAAGCAAGCAACTAAAACCTATGGAAGATATAAAGAAGGCGTCAGTTTTATTGACCCTAGGAGGGTAGATTAATGGATTTTACAAATAAAAATACAAATATAGAAGAGGTTCTTGCAAAATATAAAATTTCTTCGCTTGAAGAAGCAAAAAACATCTGTCTTGAAAATGGAATAGATGTAGAAAAAATAGTTAAATCCATTCAACCAATCTGTTTTGATAATGCTGTAAAAGCATATCAATTGGGCGTTGCAATTGCAATTAAGACAAACACAAACAAAGCCTGCGATGTTGCTTTATGTTTAGGAGAAGGACTTCAAGCTTATTGTGTCAAAGGCTCAGTTGCTGATGAAAGAAAAATTGGTTTAGGACATGGAAGACTTGGCAGTATGCTTTTAAAAGAAGAGACCAAATCTTTCTGTTTTCTGGCTGGTCATGAAAGTTTTGCAGCCGCTGAAGGTGCAATCGGCATTGTGACTTCTGCAAATAAAGTAAGAAAATCCCCTCTTAATGTTATATTAAATGGACTTGGTAAAGATGCCGCTTACATCATATCAAGAATCAATGGTTTTACTTATGTCCAAACTAAATTTGACCATAATAGTGGTGAATTGAAAATTGTAATGGAAAAACCATTCTCTAAAACAGAACGTGCAAAAGTCAAAGTTTATGGCTCTTATGATGTGCCAGAAGGTGTTGCAATTATGCAGCATGAAAAAGTTGACCTTTCTATCACAGGAAACTCAACAAATCCAATGCGTTTTCAACATCCAGTCGCTGGAATTTACAAAAAGTGGTGTCTTGAAAATGGCAAAACTTATTTTTCAGTTGCTTCTGGTGGTGGCACTGGAAGAACTCTTCATCCAGATAATATGGCAGCAGGTCCTGCAAGTTATGGTCTAACTGATACTATGGGAAGAATGCACTGTGATGCTCAGTTTGCAGGCTCTTCTTCTGTCCCAGCTCACGTGGAAATGATGGGATTTATAGGTATGGGCAACAACCCTATCGTTGGAGCAACTGTTGCACTTGCAGTCGCAGTTGAAACCCGCAAACCTAATGTTTGACGGCCATCGTAAACTTTCATAAAAAATCAGACAATGTCTGTTCCGCAAACCTAATGTTTGACGGCCATCGTAAACTTTCAAAAAAAAATCAGACAATGTCTGTTCCGCAAACCTAATGTTTGACGAAAATCTAAAAAATGCATAACAAAAAAGTTATGCTTTTTTAGATTTATTTTAAAAAATTTATTAAAAAAATTGTCAAAAGTTATGAAATAATATATAATTAAACTATGATTAAAATAAAACGTCAATGGTATGAACTATTAAAAGATGAATTTGATAAAGATTATTTCAAAAATCTTCAAGATTTTTTACGTAATGAATATACAAAATATCAGATATATCCTTCTGAAGACAAGATTTTTAATGCATTAAATCATGTTGCTTTTGATGACATTAAGGTTGTAATAATTGGTCAAGACCCCTATCATGAACCTAATCAAGCACAGGGGCTTTCATTTTCTGTGCCATCAGATGTTGACATTCCACCTTCTTTAGTAAATATTATGTCTGAAATTGAAAACGACTTGAATATAACTTGCAAAAGAGATGGTAATTTGGAAAGATGGGCAAATCAAGGAGTTTTACTTTTAAATACTGTATTGACAGTCAGAAAAGGACAGGCAAATTCGCATAAAGATCATGGTTGGGAAGAGTTGACAAGAAAAATAATAGAACTTGTTGGAAATCGAGAAAAACCGCTTGTGTTTTTGTTATGGGGATCTTATGCTCAAAGTTTTGATGATATAATTTCTTCTCACCATTTAGTTTTAAAAGCTCCACACCCAAGCCCTCTTTCAGCTTATCGTGGATTTTTCGGCTGCAAACATTTTTCAAAATGTAACAATTTTTTAAAAGAACTAGGACAAACACCTATTGATTGGAGGTAAAAAAATAGTTATATTAAAAATAAAAAACAAGTAGAAATATAAAAAAAATACAGACAATTAAGTCTGCATTTTTTATTAAAATTAAATGAGTTCACAAATTGTATTGTGCAACATTCTAAAACATTTAAAACATTCTTTATTTTTAAATTTTAGATACGTTTTATTAAGATTACTCTTAGTCGTTGTTTTCATTTTTCAATGAAGCAATAGCATCTTGCAAGCTTTTGATTTCAGCTTTAATTTGCTCGTTTTGAGATGTCAAAAGATTGAATATCTTTTCAAGAAGAGGATATCTTTCTTGATTTTTGTCCATTACTTCTTGGCAGTGTTGAACTGAAAGTTTAAGTCCGTCAAGAAGATCAAGGTCTTCAGCAAGTTTTTGAGCTTTTTCATCATCAATGTCTGCATAGTTGTTTACGCCATAGAGCACAACTTTTTGTTTTGCAACAAGAGCTTCTTTTCTGCGAAGTTTCTTTTCATCACTTTCAAGTGTGTTTTTAACTCTTCTAAGTGGAACAAATTCCTTTTTGCATTGGCGAAGTTCTTTTTCATTGCTCTTGAGTTTTTCTTGTTCTTCAGCAAGACGAGCTTCAAGCTCTTCAAGACTAAAGCCACCTGCAACAGCATTGTTTACATCGGTTTTAACTTCTTCTGTGTTTTCTTCTGAAACATTTTCTTCAACTTCTTCAGCCTCTTCAACATTTTCGCTTACTTCGTTTTCTTCAACTGTTTCTTCAGTTGTTTCTTCTTCAGCTTCAGTTTCAACTGTTTCTTCAGTTGTTTCTTCTTCAACAACGTCAGTTTCTTCTTGATTTTCTACAGTTTCTTCTTCTGCTGGCTCTTCAACTTCTTCAGTCTCTGCAACCTCTTCTTCAGTCTCTGCAATATTGACTGTATCTTCGATTTCGTTTTCTTCAGCTTCTCTTTCTTCTTGCATTCTTGCAAGTCTTTCAAGAAGTTCTTTTCTGCGTTGTCTGATATATTCAGTTGTATCATCAATTTCTTCAGGTTCAATTGATTCTTCAACTTCTTCTGCTTCTTCAACGTTTTCGTTTACTTCTTCTGCAACAGTTTCATCTTCTGCAACTGTTTCTTCTTCATCCTCGTTTGGATCATAAGCCTCTACCATGCCACCATTATATAAAACTGTAGCAATCTGAGGATCATTTTTAGCCTCTTGACTATTTTCAAGAGCATTGACTCTAGCTTCAAGCTCCTTTTGTTGTTTGAGTTGTTTGTTTCTTATTACATCAGCATCTTTCTTTTTGCCAGAAATGCTCATAAGAAGATCACCTAAAAAGTAGAGAAGGAAACCTCCTGCAACGATGATACCAAGAACAACAACTACTGCGATAATTACTGAACTCATAAATACACTTCCTTTTAATAAATTTGGCTTTTTTCTTTGTTTAACCGATTTAATGGTGGAGACGGCGGGAATTGAACCCGCTTCCGAAAAACTTATTTAAAACTTTTCTACACGCTTAGTATATGCTTTTTTTTAATTTATAGTTAAGTCATATACAACTTTCTATAAACGAGCCTTTTAAATTTACATTCACTTTAAAGACAAACTCATGAATGCAGAGCGCTTTTAATGATCCCCATATTACTTTTTAGCGAGAAAAGTAGTGGAGAGGTCGAAAAAGTCGACCAGAATTTTTTAGTTACGCTGCACAAGCAAGGCTAGGCATACGAACTACGTTATTATTTTTTGCGTTTATTTGCAATTTGCTCCTTTTTAGGTGAGAGCACACCGCGTGCTTTGCATTTTAATTAATGCTCCCCGTCGAAACCAATAACGCCCCCAAATGGGTCATTCGTTTTTGATTGCTCGGTCTATGTCTCTTCGGATAGCCCTATCCTTCAAGACATCTCTCTTGTCATAAAGTTTTTTACCTTTTGCTAAACCAATCTCAACTTTCACTTTGCCTTTATTGAGATAGACTTTTGTAGGCACAATTGAAAAACCTTTTTCTTTGACCTTGCGTTCTAGCTTTATAATTTCAGCTTTATGTAAGAGAAGCCTTCTTGACCGCTTTGACAAACTTTCAACTTGAGATTGATTTTCCGCTGGAGCAACATAGCAGTTTTTTAAGATAGCTTCGCCGTTTTTTATTTCGACATAACTATCACTCAAACTTATTTTGCCACCGATTACAGATTTTATCTCTCCGCCTTTAAGTTCAATTCCAGCTTCAAGCAGGTCTGAAACGAAGAAATTGTGATAAGCTTTTTTATTATTTGTTATTATCTTCATCTCAACTCCTATTATAACACTAATTTTAAACTTTTTCAATACCTAAGTTAAATTTTTTCATATTTTTTTTATTTTTTTTTGAATTTTTGATTTTATATGAAAAATTTTATCAATTTTTATGATAATTTTAATAAATTCTGCACTTTTTTTGATTTTTTTTAAAATTTAATATGCTTTTTTAAAAATTAAATCATTATTTATTTTTTTATAAAATACAAGATTTTAAAAAAATCTTCGATTTTTTTTGTTTCACACCCTTATTGAGGGGTGCGAAATCCTGCTTGCAACTGCAAGCAGGAAATCTTGTATTAAGCCACAAATCATACCCTATTATTTTATAAAACTTACAAAAGAAAAATCAATTTTTCGAGTATACACATTTGCAGCAACCAGCTTCACTTCAATTCTGTCGCCAACAGAGAATGTCAATCTATTACCTTTAAGTTTCAACTGTTTTTCAAACAATAAAAACCCATTGTCAGGCAAATCCTCAATTCGAATAAGACCTTCAACTGTGTTGTCAAGCTCAACAAAAATCCCAAAATTTGTGACAGAAGAAACAACACCTTCAAATATTTCACCAACTCTGTCTTTCATTAGATAAGCTTTCCAAAGATCATCAACCTCTCTTTCAGCTTTATCGGCGTTCTTTTCAGTCAAACTTGATTGCTCCCCCGCTTCAAAAGTAAACTCCTCCAGTTCATCAATTCTCTTGCCACCCAACTCTTTCTTGTGAATAACCTCTTTTATAATTCTATGAATTGTAAGATCTGGATAACGTCTGATAGGCGAAGTAAAATGGCAATAATATTTAAGTGCCAATCCAAAATGCCCCCAACATCTATTGAAATATTTTGCCTTCTGCATCGACCTTAAAATAACTTTATTGACAGTTTCGGTAAAAGTCTTGTTATCACAAAGTTTGATTAAATCTTGATAATAAAGCGGAGTTATCATTTCAGGTATTTTTGGAGTTTTAATATTAAGTCCTTTTAAATAATCAATTACTCCAAAAACTTTTTCCTTTTTTGGTGCTTCATGCACTCGATATAAAAATGGAATTTCTCGATCACAAAATTCTTTTGCAACCGTTTGGTTTGCAAGAACCATGAAGTCCTCAATAAGCCTATGTGCATCATTTCTTTCTCGCTTTTTAAATCCCACAGCCATCCCATTTTCATCAAAAACAAATTGAACTTCTGGTATTTCAAAATCAAGAGCACCATTTTTTTTATTTTTTGATTGTAATATATGAGAAAGTTGTCTCATTAAAAACAACTCTTCCTTGACGCTTCTAGTTTTATCATCACATTCATTTCCATCAAAAAGTTTTGCCACATTAGTATAATTTAGCCTTGCTACACTTTTAATCACACTTTCATAGATTTTATGTGACTTGACATTTCCTTCTTCATCAATGTGCATCTCACAAGTCAAAGTTAATCTTTCAACTCCTTCATTAAGCGAGCAAATCCCATTTGAAAGTTCTCTTGGAAGCATAGGCAATACTGAAGTAGGGAAATATACACTTGTGCCACGATTAAAAGCTTCATGGTCAACTTCGGTTTCATATTTGACATATTCTCCAACATCTGCAATATGCACACCTAAGATATATCCATTTTCTGTCTTTTTTATGGAGACTGCATCATCAAGGTCTTTTGCATCTTCGCCATCGATAGTAAAAACTACTTCATCTGTCAAATTGACACGACCTTTTTTTTGAGAAGGCAAAACTTCTTGAGGTAGCTTTTTTACTTCATTTATTACTTTGTCGGGGAAAACCTCATAAAGCTGGTGATCGCGAATGATTGCAAGTTCACATGCCTTTATATCTTCACTTTTGCCAAGCACTTCTACAACTCTTCCGCTTAAAACTTTTCCTCTCAAAATTTCAATTGTGACTCTGTCATTTTCTTCAAACTTGACTCCTCCATCAAGTTTAATTTTAAAAGGAATGTGATTATTGTCAGGCTCTAAGAAAAATGACCTTCCCATTTTCACAACAACACCTGCAAGGTATTTTAAATTTGAATAAACTTTGACAACTTTGCCATCAGTCCCTTCTTCATTTTCTGACATTATTTTTATGATAACTTTATCGCCATCAATTGCACCGCCACACATATTTGCAGGAATGAAAATATCCTCTTTTTCAGCATCATTTAATCTGCAAAAGCCATAACCTTTTGTGCTGCCCATAAAAAGACCTTTTTGATAACCATGTGAAGGAACAGCTATAATTTTATTAGGAGACAGCTCCAAAATCTGCCCATCTTTTAATAAAAAGTCATAAGCTTTTTTAATTTCTTGCAAAGTTAATGAATAAGTCTTTGAAATAAAAGAAAAAAGATTGTCTTTCCCTTTAAAAGAAAGACTATCTTTTTTTAACAATTCTAAAAGTATTTTTTTTGCTGTCATTTGATACCTGCGATAAGTTCGGTAATAAAGAAAGTCAAAATACAAACAAGAATAATCACTGCCATTGCTATTGTGATTCTTTTTAAAATGCTATCACGAGACGCACCTTTGTTTTGAGAATAATAGCTCTCTTGTTTTGCACCAGTAAAAGCATCCATTCCATTATTGTTGTCAGTAGACTGCATAAGCGTAGTAATAATCATTACAATCGCTGCGGCTATGATAATTGCAAAAAGAACGTAACGAAGGACAGGCAAAACCTTTGTTGCAAAATCACTTGCAATTTCTCCATCAAGCAAAGTAGAAATAAAATAATTCATATCAAATAAATCTCCTTAAATCAAATAATAATACAAAACCAAATAAAGAATAGAATATCAATGATAAGCAAAAAAATCAATCCCCAAGCAATTCTATTTTTATTTGCCACCAATGCTCTTTTTATAATTCCATAGAAAAGCAAAACTCCAAAACAGAAAAAAGCGACTAGAAAAACTATTATGCCAGTTATAGTTAAACCTGACTTAATATTTCTTCCCCAATCATCAAACCAATTGCATAGCAAACTTGTCATATAATTCTCCTAAGAATATTATAACACATTTTAAGTTTTCATGCAAGAAAAATTGTTAAACTCAATTAAGGTTTTGCATTTTTACTAAAAATATTATAAACAATTTTTGCCATTAGTCAAATAAAATAAACAATTTTAAAGATAAAGCATACAAAATATGTCGATTGATCAAGTTCGAAAAAGAAAAAAGCAGATAAAAAATTGAAAAAATAAAAAATCATCCACATTTAAGGACGATTTTTTTAAATTTGAATTAGATATTGAGAAGTCTCATAATTCTTCCATTGAGAATCATAAGAACAAGGTCAACGATCCAGATTATGTTCCAACCGAGCAATAATCTCAAAATTCCAGCTACAATTTTACCTTCAGATAATCTTGTTGCAACTCCCAAAATAAGAGCTGTAATAGGAATAATAGCAAGAATAATACTTATTACTCTACCTAATCCAAAATAATCTTTACCTGATTTTGCCATGTTTACCCTCCTAAAAATATTATAGCACAACTATAAAGTTAAACCAAATAATTTTCTTCAAAATTTTAAATAATTTCTATTATAATATAAGTTTTTGCCGAATAAATGAAACTATCAAAAAACTTATTTAAATTTTATTTTTTTGTTGGCAACCCTTCAATAGTAGCCAAAACTATATCTCTTACATTTTCTGCGTTTTCAATATCTTCAATCATAAACATCGGTTTTGCACCCTTGTAAGGAATTTCACTTGACATTCCCAAATTTTGATTTGTAGAAGTCTTTTTTACAAGAACCCTTCCATCATAAATTCCTCCAAATAAAATTCCTTTATAATAAAGCAAAAATTCCCCCATCATTGACCTAGCAGTCACATCTTCAAGCAGGTGAAATTGCTCTAAAATAAAATCTTTCATTTCTTTCGTGGTTGACATAAACTCATCCCATCCTTTTTTACAAATTTTCTTTTTTTCCATATTCTCAAGATTTCTAAACTTTTTTTTTACTTCATCGCGAAGGCTTTGACCATTCTTTTTAAAATCATCAAAAAGTCTTTGAAAAACTTTAACGCTTTTAAAATTTAGTTTTCTTTGTTTGAATAGCCGATTAATCTTACATATTCTGCCATTTCATCTAAAGAATTGAATATTTTTCCACCATTATCTTTGATTATATCTTTGACAACTTTTAGTGATTCAATTTGGTGTTTGGTAAAACTTTCACATTCATAAGAATCTACGCAGCAAAACAATAATTTATCAGGGAATTTATTGGAATATTCAACTGCACTTGCAATAGAACTAAAACCTTTCATAGGTGGAGCAATAAAGTAAATCAAATAATCACAACTTAATATCCTATTTTGTTTTTCTTTCTTGGCATTCTCATCCCATCCCCAATTTTTCACAACGGGATTAAAAAACTCTACATTTTCACAATCAACTTTTTCGATAAAATAATCTCTCCATTTGCTCTCACCACAAAGTCCACATAAATTTATCTTCATGCTTCACCTACTAAAAATTTCTATTATGTAAATAATTTTAATAATGTTTTGTGACTTTTTCTGCTTTAAAAACTTTATTTTGTCTCTTTGACTATTTCATAAATTTGAGCAGGCAAATATTTTGAAACATCTTTACCTCTTTCTATCAATTCGTTCACCATACTTGATGAAACAACTCCAAAAGCACCAGCACGAATATAAATTGTATCAATGCCAGAAAGCTCTTCATTAATCATTGCTATATTTTCTTCAAAATCATAATCTATACCATTTCTTACACCTCTTATTAAAAAAGATGCACCATAAGCTTTCGCCACCTCTGCAGTCAATCCGTCAAACAAAACACATTCGACATTTAATATGTTTTGTTTTGCCATTAAATCTTGAATTGCTCTGCACATTTTATTTTTATCAAATTTTCTTGTTTTCTTTGGATTTACTCCAATGCCAATAATTATCTTATCAAAAATCTCGCTTGCAGTTTTCACTATGTGCAAATGCCCAGTTGTGAAAGGATCAAAACTACCCGCATAAAATCCTATTTTCATTTTCCCTCCTTATAAATAAAATTTATCTCGTTCTTTCAAAGCTATAGTATTATCAAATTTTGTTTCAGCTTCTTTTAAATATTCACCCAATTCTTCTTCCGCCCAAAAGTGAGTCAATAAAAGTTTCTTTACCTGTGCTTCCTTCGCAATTGTTGCGGCTTGCCACGCTGTGATATGATTGTTTATTTCTGGAAAATTATGTTTTTTAAGTAAACTTGCTTCGCAAATCAAAACATCACAACCTTTTGCAAAATCAACAAGTATTGATTTGTTTGAATAAGAAATGTCTCCAGTATAGACGATTACTTTATCAACAGTTTTTATCTTTATCGCAAAACATTCCATATCTTGTGAGTGGTCAACCTCAAGAAACTCAATTTTTATATCGTCAATATTAAGCTTTGTAGTTTTGTCAAAAGTATAAATATTTGAAAATGTCAATTTTTCTGATTTTATATCATCCACAATATTTGTTGGAGATTTTGGCAAAAAAATATTAATTTTTTCTTTAACCTTCCCTAAATTTTTTAAAGCATAAGCCGAATACATATAGTTATATAAATCATTATAGTGATCACGATGCAAATGCGAAATAAAGATATTAAGATTATCTAGTTGATTTATTTTAAAAAATCTATGAGAACCACTTCCACAATCTAATAATATTTTGTTTCTGCCGATTTTTATATAATAAGATGGACAAGCTGAATCTTTCAAAGCAAAAGGACTTTTTGTGCCTAAAGCTTCAAAATAAATACAATTCTTTAAATTATTTGTTATGTAATTAATATAAAAATTATATTTTTCGTCATCGTAGTCATTATAAATGATATAGTTAAACTCTTTTTCATTATATACTATACTTGACTTATCTCTAAGCTTTAAATAGTCAATATTTACTTTATCCCTTTCAAGCAATTTTTCATATCTTATAGAATCATTTTTGGGTTTTATTAAAATCTTATAAGCAAGCATTTCCCAATATTTTGTGAGAGGCAATAAAATCCAATCTAATATAATATTTTCGTTCTCTTCCAAAAGTTTATCAATTTCTTTTTGCATATAATTCCAAGTAAAATCATTAAACTCTTTCACTCTCTCGGAATCCCTTTCTTGAAACACAATCTGTCCCAACTTTTTTCTATCAAAATTTCCACTTTCATCATAAATGGCTTGACCAAAAAGTAATTCCGCGTGTTGTAAAACACTTGGAATGTCATAAAGAGAATGTCCAATACTATCAACATCAATATATTTATATCCTATTTCTTTGGCAAGCTTTTTTGCAAAAACTGATTTGCCAGAACCTGATTTACCTGTTACCAAAATTAGCACAATTGCCTCCTGTTGATTGTAGAATCGTTTTGAATTTTTTTAATTTTTCATATTTATTATTTTATCTGATTTTTGTTTCTTTTGCAATTTCGTCCAGTTGACTACGCCATATGTATCGTTTATCAAATTTACTATCGGATTCATAAGCATAGCTAATACAAATAAATTTCCTTGAAAAACAGGGATAGACCAAAGAACTATAAGTATGATATCATTAAAAATATAAGAAACAAAACCATATTTACTTCTACGAGCCAACAAATATGCTCCAAATATACTACTCAGCACAGAAATAGTGCTTACAATAAGCTCGTTTGTGTTTAAGGCTTTTAACAAAAAATAAAAACCAATAAAAATTAAAATTGCAAAGCAACAAACACCTATCCACTCTTTATAACTTATAGAATTTATTTTAACACTTTTAGTATCATTATTTTTATGTTTGGCCCATTCAATAATGCCCCAAATATACGTTGGAATCATAAGCACAACATAAATTATTACTTCCCCATAGAAACCTTGATAAAAACTTACTATCGAATAAAGCACTGCTGCAACAATGGCAAAAATTTGTCCTGATAGCCTTCCTTTAGAAAGAAGAAATACACCTACTACTCCTATTGCTGAAGAAAGAATTGTTAAAACACTGCTTTTAAATACAATTCCAATTGTTATGATAATCAATGGACTTACTATAAGAAGTATGCGTTCAAAAACAGACAACTCTTTAAAAAAATTTTTCATGTTTTTATTATACCAAATCTAAAATTAATCGTCAATACGTTTTAGTTTTATTTATAAAAAGACACTACTTTTACATTTATATAAAATCTCTTTAGTGTCTTTTCTATCAAGTCTGTTTTAGTGAAAAAAAACAATCAACCACCACTGAATACGGTTTGTAAAAATCTTTCTAAAAAAGACTTTTTTTTGCATATATTTGTGTCAACTGACAACAAAGTCTTTTTTTTGATTTCTCACTTTTGATTTCGCGATTTATTTATTATCCGTATACTTATAAACAGCATGTTTAAAATTTTTTAAAAATTTATTTAATGTTTCTTTACAAAGTAATGGCAAACTTAAATTTGGATTAGAGTCTGCAAATTCTAATATAATCATTTCATCTTCGCTTAATCTCAAAAAATCAACCCGATTAAAACTACAACTAGCTTTGTTTAAATTTATGACTTCAACCGCCTGATCTATAAATTTTTGATCTGGCACAAGCTCATGTGGAGTTGGATACTCTGGCCACTTGCTTGGTGTATATTCTAACGCATATTGAAATCGATTATCCACAAAATACAACTGTACTTCAGATATAAATTTTATTTTAGGTTGTAAAACTTCGTCTTTTAAGGTTAAAGTACCTAAATCATTGTATGTAATTTGTTGCATATCAAAACCATCATAAGAAACATATGGTTTTTTTATATATTTTTCTACGACAGGCAAAATATTAATATCTTCAACATTATTAATTGTCGGAACAACATTATATCCTTTTTTATATAACTCAGCCAAATATTTTTTTCCATATTTATTAAAATTGAACTTTCCATCAAGTGAAGATACAATCTTACAATTAGATTCAGTAACTTTATTTAAAAATTTTTCCAATTCGTTAAAGTAATTTTTGTATGTATTTTCGTTTAAATCCCATACATTCTTTAAAATAAGCAAATCATAAACATTTTTAAATTCAAATTGAATTGGAAAATCTAATAGATCTACTTTGTGTCCATCTTCCGCAAAAGATTTTGCAATTATATAGTCTTCCTTTGTACAACATTCTTTGAAACTTGTTAATATTCCTATCCTCATTTTTCTCCTTTTAAAATATGTTAATTAATTAACAATGACTCTTGATTTTTAATTGATTTTTTCTCGAAATCAAAACTTAGTATCGAGAAATTAAACTTTGATTTTTGATTTCTATTAAAATTTTGATTTTTTGATCAAATAATCAAAATTTCTATAATTCAGAAAAGACACCAATTTTTCATTTCTAACAAAATTTCATGCTTGTCTTTTCTTACAATCTGTATCCAGTGTCGCAATTTATTTTTTGCCACTGCATACAGTATGGATTTGTCTTTCGTAAAAAAGACTTTTTATTGCATATATTTGGAGCAGGTAACGGGAATCGAACCCGTGAATCACGCTTGGGAAGCGTGTATTTTACCCCTAAATTATACCTGCATGATTTATTTATATTCTATCATACTTTTTCTGTTTTGACAATCATTTTTATCGATTTTTAAAATTCTATTCAACATTATCACTCCCCACTCATAAATACCATTAGGAGCTTTTATGACTAAATTTTTTAACAGAGAAAGTTGTTTTATAGGAGAAAATGTCATTATCGGAGAAAATGTCATTATATATGAAAATAATCATATTGAAGGAAATTGTTACATAGGTGACAACACTATTCTTTTGCCAGGAAATTTTATTATCAACAGTTCTATTGGAAATGATTGCAAATTACATAACAGCATTATTGAAAACTCAATTGTTGGTGACCACGTCAATATAGGTCCTTTCGCTCGTCTTAGAATGAATGCAACAATTGGCGAAAATTGCAAAATTGGAAACTTTGTTGAAATCAAAAATAGTGAGCTTGGAATTGGCTGCAAAGTCAGTCACCTTGCATACGTGGGCGATGCCAAACTTGGAGAAAATTGCAACATTGGATGCGGTGCAATCTTTGTCAATTATAATGGAAAAAACAAAAATAAAAGTATTGTCGGAGACCATGTGTTTATTGGTTCAAACTGCAATATAATTGCACCTGTCAATATTGAAAAAGACAGCTATATATGTGCTGGCACTACTGTCACACAAGATGTAGAAAGTGAAGATTTTGTCATTGGAAGAGTGCGTCAAGAACGCAAACCCAAACGAGCAAAAAAATATTGGTAAAAACAAAATATATTAAAAATTCATCAAAAATTTAAATAAATTGCAAAAAATTTGTTTTATTTTTTGTTTTTTCTTTTATTAATACAATTATTTCCAATTATTAAATAAAAAAATACAGCAAATTTTGAATTTTTACCAAAATTAACAAAGGGAGAAATATATGGGAATTTATTTTGGAACAGACGGATTTAGAGGAATATATGGTGAAGTAATTTCACCAGACATAGCATACAAAGTAGGCAACAGTTTGGGCGGACTTTGTCAGCATAAAAAAGTAATAATTGGAAGAGATACCAGAAGAAGTGGAAGTCTTTTATCGCTTTCTTTTGCAAGTGGTCTTATGAGTCATGGTGTTGATGTTGTTGACATCGGAATAGCACCAACACCAGTGATTGCATTTTTGACAAAGTCACTTGGATTTGATTTTGGGATTGTAATAAGTGCAAGCCACAATCCACGTTTTTACAATGGTATAAAAATTTTTGATAAAGATGGTTTTAAATTGACTGAAGAACTTGAAGCAATTATTGAAAGAAAGATACTTTATTCAACAAATTTAGGAAACGACAAAATAGGAAGATATTGTTTTAGGCCTAGACTAATAAAAAAGTATAAAGAAAACATTCTTTCAAAATTCAACAAACTTGACGGTATGACAATTGTGCTTGATCTTGCAAATGGAGCGTCCTGTAGCACAGCCAAAAATCTGTTTACCACATTAGGTGCAAAAGTTATTGTAATCAACAATGGCAAAAACGGAAAGAAGATAAATTATAAATGTGGTGCTTTATATCCTGAAGTGCTAATAGATGCCGTAAAGAAAAATAAAGCCGATTTAGGTTTTGCATTTGATGGAGATGCAGATAGAATTATTGGTTGCAATGAAAAAGGCGAAATCATTGATGGTGACGATATCTTATATATACTTTCAAACAAACTTCATTATGGTGAAAGTATTGTTGGAACAAGTATGACCAATAAGGGGCTTGAAGCAGCTCTCGCGAAGAAAAATATTACCCTATTACGTGCCGATGTCGGAGATAAATATGTTGTTGAACTCATGAAAAATAAGCATGCTAGACTTGGCGGAGAAACTTCAGGTCACATTATTGATATGGATTTTTCAACCACAGGTGATGGCGTGCTGACAGCAATTGCAATTGCAGCTCTTGTCAAAGAAAGTGGCACCACTCTTTCAAAGCTTATCACATTCAAACACTATCCACAAGTCATTAAAAATGTGGAAGTGATAGATAAATATAGAATATTAAATTCAGATCTTCTATCTTCAAAGATACTATCAATTCAAAATTGCATTGGAAGCAATGGCAGAGTTTTAGTCAGAGCGAGTGGAACTGAAAATAAAGTCAGAGTAATGTGTGAACATATAAGCAAAAAAGAAGCAGAAAAATATGCAAGCGAGATTGAAAATATAATTACTTATGTTGAAGAACAAAGATAGCAAATTTTATATTAATTTAAAAATATCTATATTAAAGTATAATACCCTCAATAATAACTTTCAATAATAAAAAATGATAAAGAAACACTCTTTATCATTTTTTATTAATAAATATATAAGTCATCTTCTTTTCCATCTTCAATCTTTTTTACAAAAGTTTTAGATATTCTGCTTACCACATCCATTGTCTTATTTGCAATTAAAATTTCAAGTTCTGACAAGAATTTTAAATCATTTGAAGAGTCAATTTCACATACCCGCTTTCTTAAAAAATTTATCTCTCTAAGAAAATCAATTGCTTTAATAAGCTGGGCAAAGCATTTAAATTCATTGTCTTTATATTCATCTTTTTGTTTTGAATTTTCAATCCATTCATTGATTTTGAGAAAAATTCCTTTTTCATTTTTAATTTGATTTTCACTTTTATACTCTTCAATAATCTTTTCAATATCAATGTAAACTTTATGTTTTTCCTCTTTCATAGACAAAAATGGCATTCCATAACTTCCATTATTATCTCTTTCATTTTTTAGATGAGAGCCACTCAATCCGTCAATAATAATAAGATATTTCTTTAGATGTTTGCAATCAATCGCATTGCATTTTGAGACCCGATAATTTGAAACACTATTTTTTGATGAATGTTTTTTTTGTTGCAAACAAAATAGAGAATCATCTTCACTTTGAAAATGAAAGTGAGGATATTCGGCTTTTGCACCAAAAATATCATATCGTTTTTCTTTGCCAATATAGGTGTTTTTATGATAATTATTGAAATCATATTGATTATCATATCTCATGACAGACATAGCTTTGTTTGGATTACCATCTAATAGTGAAAACATTGAAATTGAAAGTGTTCTATTATAGAATTCTTCATTGGTCAACTTTTCTATTTCTGACTTGAAATCATCCACTTCAGCATTGTCCTTTTTTCTAAATTTTTTTGGAGTAAAACAAAATTCCATTTGTTTTGCATACAAACTCTGGCCCTGTTTTTTGTCATCAGCCAAATAAAACTGAGTATTTAAAACAATTTTTTTATTCAGCAAATTAATCATCTTAAAATTTGAGTGCAACTTATCTTTATCAACAAAATTGTAAATTGGTCTGTTTGTATCATAAAAACTACATTTCAAAGGTTTTTTAAGGCATTGTTGCATATAATTAAAATCTTTTTGCGGCATTGTAAAAGGATATTTTCTCCAAGCCTCTTTAAAAAACTCAGTTGCAATGGAAAGATCAGGCATGGTAAAAATGTTGTCTTTAGATTTTATGCTCCCGATAAACTCATGTCCTTGCTTTTCAAGATCATCACAAACAAAATTTAGAATAGCATTTTTAAAAATTTCTTTTGCATATTCAAATGAAATTTTATATCTTTTCTTAATATCATTCACGACAGACTCAGCTTCGTTAAAATAACCACTTTCAACACGCTTTTTTACATGATCTAGAATAAATTTTTCATTACTTAATTGAGCCATTATCCCCTCTACAATTTTATTATATAAAAAATTGCAACTGCAGTCAATAGTAAAATGAAAAAAGACAAAACTTAATTGTCCTGTCTTTTCAATCGCGCTTTAAACTTCATTTTCCTCTTCAACTAAAAGTTGCTCTTCGTCTTGAAAACTAAAAGATTTATTTTCATCATTTTCTTTCCCGTCAACAATTTCTTTCAAATATTTAATTGCAATACTTGCAAATCTTTTTCCGTCACTATATTTGTTCAAACAACTTTCATCATTATTTTCATTTTTAGGTGACTTAAATGACTTTAACACTTCTTGAACAAGCGGACAATCAAAATTCTCTGTCAAAATTTTTATGACTGCATTTTTCTCAATCAAATGAATATCAACTACCTCAGCTCTACAACCTTTTATTGCCCTATCTTGCCAAAGAGCATATTGTAAACCGATATTGGCAAAATTTATCTTTCTCTCAAGCAAGTCAATTTGTTTTTGAATTTTGCCTTTAAAAAAAGCATCATTCTTCTGAGCAGTAAGTTTTAAAATTTCATCTTCATATTTTTTTATGATTTTACTTATCTTAACCACATTTTCAGTAAAAACAGTTATTCCTAATTTACTGCAAGTTTCTTCGACAGCTTTTGAATACTTTTCATACATATATTTATATCTTCTTAAGTTGTCACAATGCAACAAATAATTTTCATTAAAAGCAAGTTCTTCATTTGTCATTTGATTTATAAATTCATAAAATTTCATAGCTTTTCCACCTTTAAAAAAACTATTTTAGCATAATAAAATAATAAATCAATAACTAAAAATAAAAAAAATGAAACAATTTGTTGAATATTGGCAAAAAATTTCAAAAAAAACATATTCTATTGACAATTATATTTTAATAAACTAAAATAAAAGAGTTATATCATTATTGTATGCATGATTTTGAAAAAAGTGAGGAAATTTGAAATTGAGTTTATTAAAAAAATATAAAAATATACCCTATCACATCAAAACAAGTTTTCTCAATAGAATTACAATGACAATGAACATAACTTGGGCAGTTTTAAAACTGGTATTTGCCTATTTGATCAATTCATTATTTATTTCTTTAAGTGGATTTTACACGATTTTTATTGGGCTTGCAAAAACAGCTTATTTTGATGGTAGAAGGCACTCAAAAAAAATGCATGATGAACATAAGTATTACAATCGCATAGCTTTCGCAATACTTTTAGCAGGAATCACATATCTTTTTTATTTTACAGAACTTTTCATTCATCCAAAGGAAACAAAATACGGGCTTATTATTTCTTTGATAATTGCTCTTGTTGCCTTTTGTGAAATTTTGTTTTCATGTATTGGCCTTTTCAGATCCAAAAAGACAAATGATTTATTGCTATCAGGCTTAAAATTTATAAACCTTGCAAGTGCTCTGTCATCCTTAGTGCTTACGCAAATTGCCCTATTATCATTGTCTCTTTCCTCATCTGAAAGCATAATTTACAATATGATTACTGGCACTATTGTAGGAATTGCCACAATTGTCATTTCTGCCTATATGTTTTTGAGTGTGAAATTCAGATTTAGAAAAATTTACCCACTTGTCAAAATTCAAAAACCTTTCAAAATGCATTATTCAAAGAAAATTATATAAAAATAAAATACTCAAGGAGAATAAAATGAAAATTGATATCGTTGGAAACATGTGCACTTGGACAAAAGAACTTTCAACAAGCTTTATAATTGATGATAATATCCTTTTCGACACACCGCAAGCTTCTTTTAAAACACTGCTTAATGACTATGACCTTAAAAAAATCAAATTCATTGTCATCAGTCACTTTCATAGTGATCACTTTATTGATATACATTTGGTTTTGACTTATTTAATATTAAACACTGAAAACAACCTTGTCTTGCTTGCACCAAAAGGTTGCCTTGAAAGAATAACAGACTTGCTTAGGATTTGTGAAGAATTGCATTTAATTGAACTGATTAAAAATCGTGTTCAGTTTATTGAATGCGAAAACAACAAAATAGTAGATATATTTGGCTATAAGATTAAAATCTATAAAATGTTTCATCAAAATATCGATTCATACGGCTTTATCTTTCAAAAAGACAAAACCAAAGTGGGCTTTAGTGGAGACACAGCAAATTGCAACAATTTAAGAAAGATGATTGCTAAATCGCAAGCTGTATTTATTGACAGTGCTGAAGTCAAAGTGACAAATAAGCACCTTTGCGTAAATGAAGTCATCTCACTTATGAAAGAATATCCAGATTGTAAATTGCATCCTATTCATCTTTCATATTATTCACAAAAAGAGCTTGATAATTGTGGCATTTCATATCCCTGTCAAGGACAGGTATTAAATATAGAATAAAGGGTTTAATAATATTTTTAAAATCTTTTATATTGATTTCTTTCAAAAAAAATAAAAAAAACACTAATAAATTAGTGCTTTTTTGTTTCTTATTTCTATTCTAAACAAGCCTCCTCTTCCAATTCCTCTGCAATTTGAAATTGTTTATCATATTCTATTTTACTCTTTGTCATCGCTTTCAAAGTTTTGTCAACCCTTTTTACAAGATCTAAAAATTTATCAACATTTGGATTTATATAATCATAATCCCAATCTATAGTTTCGTCATTTGCAATATCAATCCATTTTTTATCTTTTATTTTATTATCACCAAAATATCGAACAGTGCCTTCAACATCATAAAATTCATCATATATATAGCCTACAAAAATTTCTTCAATTAATTGATTTAAGGCACGGACATTGTCTTCCCCATAATATTCATATATCAACTTATGATTTGAGGACATACAACATTCTTTCAAATCTTGCAAATTCGTTTTCAAAAAATCTTCAACAAAAGGAAATGCATTTGAATAAAGAGAATGGCTTTTTGTCAAATTAAGTTCTTCAAAATTTCTATTAATTATAAAATCATCCTTTATAATTTTATCCATAATTTTACAAGTAAAATATTCATTTATCACTTCATTCAAATTTCTATCACCAAAGGTTTTGTAATCGTTAAAAGAAACATAGTGAATGCCAGTTCTTTTAAAAGCCTTCTCATCAACACAATCAAATTGAGCACCATGAAGTAATTCATGAATTAAATCTTCTTCCTTCAATTCAATAGGACTATCCACTCTTATATAATGAAAAAATTTCTTAGTTTCATCACAATACAGACTGTGTATAACACCTGAATTGCCCAAACGCAAATCCTTCTTAAGATAATTTAAATTAAAGTCCATATTTTTGGGATCAAACTCATTTAAGCCTTTCAGCGTCATGGCAACACCATTTTTTAAATCATAGATTTCTTCATCAAGCAACCTTCTTTCTTTATCGAAATCAAAATTTAACATTAATCTCTCACTATTCAAGTTTTTAGCTTTTAATTCAACATCTTCAATATTTATACTTACAAGCTGTTCTTTGACTAAATATTCAAAAAAATTTGGATACAAATTTTTATAGTCATAAAATAGTGATGCGATTTCTTTAATGGCAGATTCATTTTTTTTACTTTTTTCTATAAAAAGATTTTTGCAAATTTTTTCTTCAAAAATATTCAACCATTTATTTTTAAAATTATTTTCTAAAGTTTCGACTTCCTCCTTAAATGGCAAAACAGAAAGCCTATAAAATTTCTGATTAATATCATCAAATTGAACTTTGTATTTATTACGATAAATATCATCAAGCGTATTCAACTCTTTTTTTAAGTTTTGAACAAAATTTTTATTATTAAGCATAACCTGCAAAAGCAGAGGTTCATAATCATAAATGCTCCACATAAAATTGTAGATTTCTTTTGAATATTTACCATGAATATTTAAGTCATCCTTCCACAGTCTTAATTTTTCAAGTTGATTTGCATCTATTGCAAACTGTCTTCTATCTAGAACTTTTGCCTTATTTATCCACTCATTAAGACAATTTTCAGTAAGTTCAATTAAATTGTTTTTATGTATATCTTGATAATCATCTCCTCTATGAGAACTTCTTATACTAAAAATTATATCAATATCTGAAAGATTATTCTCAATCTTATTTCTATATTTTTCTCCAAAAAAATCAACTATATAATTGACGACTTCTTTCTTTTTGCCTTCAAGGGGATTGTATAAATTTGTCCTATCATAAAAATTTATCATTTTTCACTCCAAGCTTCGCTTTTTTTATTATTATATCCCATAAACTTAAGAATTTCAATACTTTTGCAAAATATAAGCTTAAGTTTCTTTAATCCAAAATAATACTACTTGGTTTTTATCTCTGCTTCAAAAACCATTAAACCATAAGGAATATTCAAATTTTTAAGCAATACTTCACTTATTGTTGTGTTAAGCAAATTTGTCCTATTGAAAGGTGCATCCACTGCCAAAATGAAACGAACTTTTGCCGCATTATTTTGCTTTGATAATATAAGACTATCCAAAATTTTTAATTTCAATTTTTCATTTTTGCCTGCTGTGCTGTAATAAGTTGATGAGATCTCACCATTTAAAAGTGTCAACTCATCTGCTTCAACTGTTTGACCTGTTAAAGAATAAATATCTTCATTCGACAAAATTTTATCATCAAAATATGATATTGTATTGATTTTTAAAACAGTTTTGTGATTTTTGATGAAATATTCAACAAGCGACAATCCATTTTCATCAAGATAATCCCCTTCTTTCTTGACAACATTTCCATAACTAAATTTGTCAAAATTTAAAATCAATTTATATATTGATTCATCTCCAAAGATATATTTATCAAGTTTTATAGGATAAAAATCATTGACTATCAAGTTTTTTTGTATTTCTTTTTCACGAATAAATTCTCTGATGTTTTGTGTCTTTAAAACAAGTCCATCTTCTTCAATAGTCAAATTATCTTTAATAATATTATCATAGTCGCAATATTTGATGATCATGTTATAAATAGAAGCATTGATATTATCTTCATCAAAACTTAAAATAATATCAATCAAACATTTTAATATATTTGAAATATTTATTGGAGATTGCTTTTCTTTTTGATTAGCAGTCAAATTCAAATTTTCATTACCATTATTATTATAATAATTTAATAATTCTGGAATGTTGAAACTATTATTAACAAAATAAGAAGTTGTCAAAAGAGTGCTTGGATCATAGAAGGCGGCATATACAAACATATTTGCACCAAACCTATCGGTGTCGATCAAAATATTTAAATAGTCTGTGCTGCCTTTATGTCGATCATATTGATTTTGCAATTCTTCATCATTTGTTGAAGGAATTAAGATTATTCTAAAATTTAAAAATCCAAGATTATTCCAATTTATTTTATTATAATCAGAACTATTTTTAAATGAAAGCATTGCAAAAGGATTTAAATCTGCATTTAATTCTACTCTATAAATATCTTCCACATTTTCAGTTTCAGCCTCTTTCTTCACAAAGGATAAATCACCAGCTAAATGAACATTCAAAAGATTTCTTTTAGGTTTTGGGAAAGAAGACAAATCGCCATCAAAATTGAAAGGTGAATTGCAAAAGCCATATTCAATGCTTTTAAATTTTATTGAAGTATTGCCTTTTTGAATAGTAAAATTTCTTTCACCAAATTTTAGAATATAATCATTTGAAGTTTCAAACTCAAAATTGAAAGTCTTTATAGTTTGGTTTTCCTCACCTTCATATTCTATATCTAGCTTTATCATTATTTTTGGAAATGACTTTTCTTGATAATTGCCTGTCAATATGTCCACAATTTTTTGAAGCAAAGAACCATTTTCAAAATTTGGATAATTATTTTTTAGGGTTGAAAGCAACTTTTGAAAATTTATCACCAATGATGATGCATTTTTTGTGTTTATTACGCTTTCAATTATTCCTGTCGCATTTATATAACCAAAATACTGTTCAAACTGATAGAAAGCAGTTTCATTGTTCAGAAATTTCTCAATAGACCAACCTTGTTCTGATGGAACTTTAAAGCTTTTCAAAACGTCAGACAATAATCCGATTTCATCAAAAACAATCTTTTCACCATTTTTATTTAAAAAGAAAAATCCATTTTCAAAGCTGTCATCATAAACAAAACTGAAATCATCTTCATCATCACCCTTAAAAAACAATTGATTTCCTTTTCCAGATGTATTAAGATGTCCTCCAAAAAGAATTTCTTTTTCTATCAAATTATCTTCTTTAAAAGAAGAAATGCTTGTTTCAGCTTTAATATTAAAATATTCACCTTCTTGATTTAATCCAATTTTATAAGCATTATAAAAACCATTTAAAATTCTATCGAAAGAAAGCCTTGCCGTAGTTGCAAATCTAGCTTCCAAATTTTTGGGTGTGTTTTTTGTAATTTTCAATCTTGAATTATCGCTATATCTTCTGTTGCCATTATACCAGCCAATAAAACTATACCAATCCTCTGCTGTCGCAATAAGAAACTTATTTCCTTTTGTTTTTTCTGTCAAAACTTGACCACTGCCAGTAATCGAGACCTTTACATCTTCAACTTTTCCGCAAGAAAACAAAAAGGCTGACGACAATACTATCGTCAACATTAATGCAAAAATTAAAATTGTCCGTTTGACATAATTCATACTTTAATTATACATTAAAACTATGAATATGTCAAAATAAATTTAAGTTTAAGTCTAAACAATGTTATTTTAAATTATTATTATAGATTTTTCCATTCTTCAAGTTCAGTTTTCAAAAAATCAAAACTGCTGTCAAAAGTTTGCGAAATTGTCAAATCACAATCAGAATTTTTAAGAATAGTAATTGGATCTGCACTGTCACCAGCCGAAAGAAATTTAAAATAATTTTTAATAGCATCTTTCTCGCCTGCCAATATCTTATTTGCAAAATTGATTGCGCAAATCATACCTGTTGCATATTTGTAAACATAAAAAGAGTCGAAAAAATGTGGTATTCTAGCCCATTCATATTTCACTTCGTCAACCAATTTGACTTTTCCAAAATATTTTTGATTTAATTTATAGTATTCATTACAAAGCTTATCTTTTATAAGCCCTTCACCTTTCTCATGCATAGAATGAACCTTTTCTTCAAACTCGGCAAACATCGTCTGCCTAAAGATCGTCCCTTTCACTTCGTCGAACAGTTTGTTGAAAAGAGCTTTCTTTTCATCTTTATTGTTTGAATTATCAATAAGATAATTTATAAGCAAAATTTCATTTGTCGTGCTTGCAATTTCTGCCAAGAATATTGGATAATAAGCCTTTTCACGTGGTTGATTTTTGTCTGAGAAATAGGAATGCATAGCATGACCAAGTTCGTGCGCAAGAGTAAAGACTGAATCAAGATCACCCTCAAAATTTGTCATCACATATGGATGATATCCATAAATAGAACTTTCAAAGGCACCAGACCTTTTATTTAAATTTGGATAAACATCAATCCATCTTTCCTCTTTTGCCCTGTCAAGAAGGCTTGCATATTCTTCGCCAAGAGGAGCAAGAGCTTTTTTGATAATTTCAAATGCTTCGTCATAAGAATATTTCTTGCTTTCACCTTTCTCTATAGTTGCCATTGCATCGTAAATATAAAATTCGTCAAGGTTCATTTCTTTCTTTTTTAAAGCAAAATATTCAAAAAGCACTGGCAGATTTGCAGATACCTTTTCAATCAATTTATAATAAACTTCACTTTCTACTTCCTCAGAAATTAAAGCTTGTTCTAAAGCACTTTTATATTTTCTTACTTTTGCAAAATAACAACTAGCTTTCACATCACTGATATAATTTGTTGCAAGCATATTGATATTTTGTCCAAACTTTCCATTTAATTTGCAAAAAGCCTCTTTTCTTAATTTACGATCGCTATGATGGATAAACTTGCCATAATTTGAAGAAGTCAACTTAAACTTTTCACCCTCAGTTGACTCGATCTCACCATAATCGTAATCAACATCAGAAGCCTTTTCCATGTTATCAGAAAACCCGCCCAAGAAATCCATTCCAGCAATCAACTTTTCTTCTTCTTTAGAAAGCTTATGGATTTTATTTTTCTTTATATTTTTAAAAGTCCTATCATAATCTTTAAATCTCTCGTCTGCAATAATATCATCAAGAATTTGGTCAGATAGAGAATAAAGTTCGGAAGATGCAAAGGAGGTTTCAACGCTAAGTTCATTGATTACAAATGCCCGTTTTTCCATCATTTCATTATATTTATCACTTGAAAGATCTTCTGTCAATTTCAAATATGCATACTGATTTGCAGGCTGTAAAACTTCTTCAAGCTTCTTATCTATGCTAAGATATTTATAGACATTTTCCTTATTATTAAGATTGCCCTCAAAAGCTTTCAGCTTTGGCAAAAATGATTTAACTTTTTCAAGTTTAGCATAAAAATCATTATCATCTTTGCAAAGTTTTGTTAGATCCCATTTTGCTTTTTCGTCAATTTCTTCTCTTGTTTTTACTTTCTTTTCTGACATAACAACCTTCCTATTTTTATTGATTTATTCTTCTTTTTTTATATAATTTCGGAATTTTTACTTTATTTTTAATAATTTTTGCAAAATATTTGTAATTTTTGGTAAATTATCTTAAAAAATATTTATCAAGATAGAATTTTGACCAAGGCAAATCATTTTCTGGAGGACATGCAAAAACCATCTTTTCCTTTGTTGTTGGATGATAAAATTCAATTCTTCCAGCCCAAAGTCCAAGCTTTTTTGAAGCTTTTGATTTTTCTTTTCCATACTTGTTATCGCCATAAAGCGGACAATTGATACCTGCAAATTGCACTCTTATTTGATGACCTCTTCCTGTCAACGGAGTCACCTCGACAAGAGCGTTTTCACCTTCAATTTGCAGCACCTTGAAATCGAGTTCTGCACGCTTTGAGCCTTCTTCACTTATAGGAACAATTTTGACAATATTGTTTTTTTCATCCTTTTTTAAGTTATGCACTAAATGCCCAGATTTTGATTGTGGAACTTTTGAAAGCACAGCATAATAAGTTTTTTTAATTTCACGTGAAGCAAACTGAGCTGTCAAACGGCTTGCGGATTTTGAATTTCTTGCAAAGACCATAATGCCACCTGTTGGCCTATCAAGCCTATGAACAAGTCCGATAAATGCTTCGCCATCTTTATTATATTTTTCTTTTACATAATCTTTGACCATGCTTAGCATATCTTTGTCGCCAGAAGCATCCGCCTGAGTTGGCACGTTGTGTGGTTTAAGTGCCACAATCACCTGATTATCTTCATATAAAACTACTAATTTTTCCATATTTTTATTCCTCTTGCACCACAAGGTAAAACTATTTTTTCTTTTGTTGGAAGGCAAATTTCATCAGCATCAATATCCCCTTCACCAAAAACTAGACTTAATACATTTGAAAGCACGCTTGCTTGAAGTCCAGTAGTATAGGAAGAAATAAGCACAAAAAGTGGCTTATCGGAAAGCACCTTTTTGGTCAATTGAACAAAATCAAAAAGATTGTCTTCAAGTTTCCACATTTCGCCATTTGTCCCTCTGCCATAACTAGGAGGATCCATGATTATCGCATCATAACGATTACCCCGTCTTATCTCTCTATTAATAAACTTTTCACAATCGTCAACAATGTATCGAATGGTATTTATGCCGTTGAGCTCTGCATTTTCTCTAGCCCTTTCAACCATGCCTTTACTTGCGTCAACATGAGTGACCTGACCGCCTGCACTTGCACATACAACACTAGCTCCTCCCGTGTAAGCGAAAAGATTGAGAATTTTTATCGGTCTTTTAGCTTCCTTAATAAGTTTTGTCATATCTGCCCAATTGACAGCCTGCTCTGGAAAAAGACCTGTATGTTTAAATCCCATTGGTTTTATTATGAATTTTATGCCATTCCAGCTCACCTTCCATTTTTCAGGAACAGGATGAAAAAACTTCCAGCCACCGCCACCAGAACTTGACCTAATATAATGACCATCAAGCTCTTTAAAAGCACTTAAATTTGTTTTTGCATGCCAAATAGCCTGAGGATCTGGCCTCAATAATTTATATTTCCCCCAACGCTCAAGTTTTTCGCCATCACCAGTTGCAATGACTTCATAATCCTGCCATGTATCAGCTATTTTCAACTTTGTTTACCTCTCTTAATATTTTAGCATATTTTAAAAATATAATCAACATGTTTTAAGCGATTTATTTCTATAATAAAACACCTCTCTCTTTAAAAAAAGGCAAGACAATAGTTTGCCCGCCTTTTCTGCATTATTTAAACTTTTGTAATGAAAATTTTAAGAGACTTATCGTTGAAAACTAGTTCTGACATAAATTTCCCACTTTCTCCAATTTTAAAACTGTCAGCAAGAAGAGTTTTTAAAAATTCTTCCTTTCTCTTTTCAATAATATCTGTCAAGAAAACATCACCACAAATTTCAACTTTAATATGGTTTACAACCTCAAGTCCGCTGTCCTTTCTAAGGTTTTGCACTTTGCTTACAAACTCATTGATCAATCCCTTTTCAATAAGTTCTTGATTCAGAGAAGTATCAAGCACAACAGTGAGTTCGCCATTGGATTCTGAAGAATAGCCTTCTTTATTTTTATGAGTAATCAAAAGATCTGCTTCTGCAAGTTGCATTTCACTTCCATCAGGTGAATTTATAATTATATTTTCTCCCTTTCTGACCTTTGAAACTATAGAATTACTATCACAATTTGCCAAATATTCTCTAATTACACCAAGATTTTTGCCATATTTTGGACCAAGTGTCTTTAGCTGAGGTTTTAGCTCATAAGAAACAAACTCATCTGCTCTATTTAAAATTTCGACATTTTCAACATTAAGTTCATCTTCAATCAGAGCTTTAAGTTCTTCATTTAAATCGAAGCTTTCAGTCGCACAAATCATAACTTTTGAAAGAGGTTGACGATTTTTGACTCCACTTGTCGCACGGCAACTTCTGCCCAAAAGCACAATTTCAAGCACCTTATTCATGCCTTCGTTGAGTGAACTATCAATCATTTTCTCATCTGCCACAGGAAAAGCACAGAAATGAACACTTATTGGTGCATTTATATCAAGATTTCTAACTAAATTTTGATAAATTTCCTCTGATAGGAAAGGAAGATAAGGTGCAATAAGTTTTGAAAGTCCAACAAGCACTTCATAGAGTGTCTTATATGCGGCAATTTTATCTTCACTTTCTTCACTTCCCCAAAAACGCTCTCTTGAACGTCTGATATACCAGTTTGAAAGTTTATCAACAAACTCTGTTATCTTTCGTGAAGAACTAAGCATGTCAAGTTTTTCAAGGCTTTCATCAACAAATTTCACAAGTGCATTGTATTCTGATAACAACCATTTATCAAGGAAAGACAATTTACACTCATCAAGATTATATTTTGTAGGGTCAATCTTATCAATCTCAGCATAAAGGCAATAGAATGCATAAACATTCCAAAGTGTGCCCATAAACTTTCTTTGCAGGTCAACAAGATTATCTTCATTGAAGGCAATGCCTTGTCCTGGAAGGCAATTATTGTAGAAATACCATCGAAGAGCATCTGCACCCTCTTTATCAAGCACAGACCAAGGATCAATACCATTTCCCAAAGATTTAGACATTTTTAGACCATGCTTATCAAGCACAAGACCAAGAAGATTGCAAGCTTTATATGGCGACTTTTCAAATAATGGAGTATTGACTGCAAGCAATGTATAAAACCATCCTCTTGTCTGATCGATCGCTTCACTGATATAATCAGCAGGAAAAGATTTTTCAAAAAGTTCTTTATTTTCAAATGGATAATGATATTGAGCAAAAGGCATTGCTCCGCTGTCAAACCAGCAATCCATAACCTCTGGTGTTCTTTTCATCATCTTGCCACATTCAGGACAAGAAAAGGTGATTTTATCTAATGTTGGCTTATGCAAATCTTGAGGCTTCTGACCTGAAAGTTTTTCAATTTCTTCCACACTTCCAACAACATGTATATGTCCATCTGGACAAACCCAGAAAGGAAGAGGTGTCCCCCAATATCTGTTTCTTGAAATTCCCCAGTCTATATTATTTGCAAGGAAATTGCCCATTCTACCCGCTTTGATATGTTCAGGACACCAGAAAACAGAATTATTATTTTCAAGCATTTTGTCTTTATATGCAGTGGTCTTTATAAACCATGTATCCTTTGCATAATAAAGAAGTGGGCTTTTGCAACGCCAACAATGTGGATAATTATGTTCAAAAGGCAAAACTTTAAACATTTTTTCTTCATCTATAAGTTTTTTAATGACAAATTTGTCGGCATCTTTGACAAATAATCCGCCAAAGTCTGTTTTATCACTCATTTTGCCATTTTCGTCTACAAGTTGAACAAAATCAATGTCGTATTTTTTGCATGCATTATAATCATCTTCACCAAAAGCAGGAGCGATATGAACAATTCCTGTCCCGTCCTCAGTTGTCACGTAATCATCAACTATTACAAAATATCCTTTTTTGACATCATTTTTTGCATAATCGAAAAGTGGTTGGTATTTGTGATGTTCAAATTCCTTACCCTTTTTTCTATAAACTATTTTATAGCTTCCCTCTTCAAATAATGTTGGCACCAATTTTTCAAGCATTATATAATATTGATCATCATGAAAAAGCTTGCAATAGTTTTCTTCTGGATTCATACAGAGTGCAACATTTGAAGGCAAGGTCCAAGGCGTTGTTGTCCAAACAATAAAAGAAGTATTTTCTTCTTCAAGACTTTTAAATTTTACGAAAATTGAATTTTCCTTTAAAAGTTTATAATTATCTCCATTTTCAACTTCCATTTTGGAAAGTGTTGTCCCGCATCGAGGACAATATGGCATAATTTTATGTCCTTTATATATAAGATGTTTCTTATCCATTTCTTTCAAAGCCCAGAAAATACTTTCAATATAGTTGTTGTCATAGGTGATATAAGGGTTGTCCATGTCCACCCAGTATCCAACACGTTTTGTAAACTTTTCCCACATGCCTTTGTATTCCCAAACAGAATTGCGACAAAGGTCGATAAATTTATCAACCCCATATTTTTCAATATCTTGCTTGCCATTAAGCCCAAGTTGTTTTTCAATTTCAACCTCAACAGGCAATCCATGAGTATCCCAGCCAGCCTTTCGGTAAATATAATATCCCTTCATCGCTTTGTATCTTGGAATGATATCTTTCATTGCACGTGTCAGAAGATGACCAATATGAGGCTTGCCATTTGCTGTCGGAGGACCGTCATAGAGAGTATAACTGCGACTGCTTCCCTTATTCAAATTTAAACCTTTATTTATAATGTCGTTTTTCTCCCAAAACTCAAGAATTTTGTTTTCATTTTTGATAAAATCCAATTTGGTTTCAACTTTATTATACATGATCTTCTCCTTTAAACAAATTTATAAAATGCGGGCTATGAAATCAAAAAAAGCCCCAAAGACACAAGAGCCTATTAGAGCTTTTTAAACCACTTGCATACTTTTCGGCAGACAATCATCTGCGTCTTCTATTACGGGAAGTCCCGTCAAAAATTAATTATAAATAAAAATTTATGTTCGTCTTTGCAGCTCCTAAGGTGATAACTCTATCTTTTTCCTATTGCCTTTCACCAAACGGCAACTCTCTCGAAATTCTAATAATGAATTTAAGGAAAATAAGCTAAAGTGTTGTCCTTTATCAACGCCTTTATTTAGTAATTTAATTACTTTTTAATGATAACATAACAAAAAACATATGTCAATTATAAAAACGAAATTTAACTGGGATATTAAAAATTTTAAATAATAAAAATTTTTTTAATATTCTTCCATAATTTTTTGTGCTGGTGTGACATTTGCACCTGTCATTATGCCAAGTGGCAATTCGGTGTTTTGAGCATTTTTGGTGAACAATATTGCAAGAAGTTTTGGGTTTTTATGAAATTCATTCAATGCTTCTTCAAGTGTGCAATCCGCTTTTTTGACAACATAATAAATACTGTTATTTAAACTCGACAACATATCTTCAATCTGAACATTATCAAGAAAAATGCTCTCCTTACCACCTGCTATTAAAAAGTTGCCCAGCGAATGTAATATCTTTTGCCCATTTGCAACACCTACAAGTTTATTTCTTTTGTAAACAGGAATATTACTAAATCCAGATGAAGCAATAAGAGTGATCACTTCTCGCATACTTTTTTCGGCGTAGGTTATGACAACGTCCTTTTGAGCCACGCTTTCAAGTGCGAGCGGAGGTGTTGTCAAAAGTCTCTCAATATGCTCTATCTTCTCAACCACCGCAATATGAGGTTCGGCGATAACAAACTCCTCATTGTTATTGTGAATAATAGCATTTCTTAGCCTGCCATAATCGATGAGTTCATCCTCATATTTTCTCACAACATAATTGACGACAACAGCTTTTCTTATCAGGTCTGAAAAGCCCATCGCCCTATTAAGTCCATATCTAGTTTTCAACGCATAATCAATATTGTTGTAGGCATCTAAAAAACGTTTAGCATTAGATTTTTCCTCTTTTATCACAATTTTCTCCTCGTTTTTTTATTTTAGTATAACAAATTTTACAAAATCTTACAAACTTATTCACTTAAATTAATACATTTTATTGTTTTTTTTAAATTTATGTGATATAATATCAGTGTCGGGCTAGATGGAGAGTTAGCGGTGCTCTGTTACCCACAATCCGCTATATGTGGGATTGAATGCCTGGCGAGGTTTAATCTTGTCAAAAATGTGCATAAAATATAGGTGTTGAAATCAAGGTCTTATGCAATCAAATCCCTCGAATCATGTCAGGTCCTGACGGAAGCATCATTAAGAGGATTATTTGGTGTGCCATAAGGTAGCTTTGGTGGAGCTTGTATCTTATGAGGCAGTTGGTAAGGTTTTATCGGACCAGGATGCTCGGCCTTGAATTTTCAGGTGGATTTTTCCACCTTTTTTGTTTTCTTTTAAAAATGAAAGAGTTTTTCAAGTTTAAATTCTTATTTTTATTAAAAAAACACTCATTTTCTTTGTTTAAATGCTCTCACATTAAAAAAAGGCTAAATATTTTAGCCTATTTTTTAATCTTTATTAAGTTTTTTTGCTTTTTGTTCGAGTTTGTCAACTTCTTTCATGACGGCTTTTTCACTCTTATCAACAGCTTGTTTAGCACATTCAGAGTATTTATATAATAATGCACCAGTTACAAGTCCCATACTAAAGCCAAGTAACATTAAAACATCTTTCATATCTCCCTCCTTATGCTTATTTTGTGCAAAATATGTGATAATATACATAAGTTCAAAACAATAATAAAACATTCACAAAAGAAAAGCATGAAAAAATAAAAAAGATATAAACTTGATTATATCTTTTTTCAAAATTTATTATTTTACTTTCAATTCCTTTTCTTTCTTTTTATAAAAGTCGTCAATTGCATTTTTGATTGCTTCTTCAGCAAGAGTTGCAGTGTATTCTCTATTGTCAGGCACATTGCCCATCTCTTCAAGAATTTGATAATAATTTGTTCTAAGAGCAGCCTCGAGAGAACGGCCTTCAATAAGACCACAGGCAATATCGCAGGCAGCAATTGTGCAAACACCGCCATAAGCTTTAAACTTAGCTTCTGTGATAATATTTTCATCATTTACTAAAATATAAATTTTTATAAGATCACCACATTCGCTGTCGCCACTTTTTCCAGTGCCATTTGCCCCTCTAAGTCCGCCAGCATATTTTGGATTTGTAAATCTTTTCATAATGCGTTCATTAAACATAATTATCTCCTCCCTGCTTTTGTAAGAGCTGAAATTGATCTCAATCTTTCAACAGATTTTACGAGTGCTTCAATTGCATAGTCAAGATCTGCTTTTGTTGTATTTTTACCAAATGAGAAACGGATAGAGCTGTTTGCAAATTCATCACTTAATCCAATTGCTTTTAAAACATGTGATTGAAGTGCAGAATTTGATGTGCATGCTGAGCCAGCAGACACAGCAACCCCCTCAATGTCAAGAAGCATCAAAAGAGATTCTTTATCAACCATTTCAAAGCAAAGATTTAAGATTCCATTCACTTTTTGCACTGGATGACCATTTACCATAACATAAGGAATCCTTTCTGTGACATTTTTCAAGAAATATTCTCTTACATTTCTGATTTTTTGTTGATTGATGACTATATCTCTGTTTGCACTTTCAATTGCCTTACCAAAGCCAACAACTGATGGAACGTTTAATGTCCCCCCTCTCTTGCCTCTTTCTTGACTGCCACCATAGATGAGGTTTTCAATTCTGATACCATCTTTAAGATATAATGCACCAACACCTTTTGGACCATAAACTTTGTGAGCTGTCATTGTCATTGCATCGATTTCCATATCTTTAACATTGATCTTCACAGCACCAATTGCTTGAGAAGCATCAGTATGGAAAAGAACATTATAATCATGACAGATTTTTGCAATAGCTTTGATATTTTGAATTGTGCCAATTTCATTATTCACTGCCATAATTGAAACAAGAATTGTATCTTTTCTAATTAAATGGATGAGTTCTCCCATGTTGACAAGTCCGTGTTTATCTACAGGAAGATATGAAATTTCAAATCCTTCTTCTTCAAGTGAAGCACAGGCATCGAGCAGTGACTTATGTTCAATCTTGCTGACAATGATATGTTTGCCTTTTTCAGAATAAGCATGAGCGAGACCTTTTATAGCCCAGTTGTTTGCTTCAGTCCCACCTGAAGTAAAATATATTTCATTTGATTTTTCAGCACCAATAGCATTTTTAATGCGATCTCTGGCTCTATCAACAAGACTTGCTGCTTCTCTTCCATAACCATGAAGTGAATTTGAATTTCCATAAATCGCATTAAAGCAAGGAAGCATTTCATTCAGAACTTCACTTGAAACGTAGGTTGTTGAAGCATAATCTAAATAAACTTTTTTTGACATTTTACACCCCTTTAAACATAAAACTATTTTAACACTCTAGTAATATAAAGTCAATACTAAACTTAATCAAAACAAAAAAAAGTTGAAAAATTTTCAACATTTTTTTAATTTTAACTTTAAATTACAAATATTTTTCTATTGCGGCTTGGCAATCATCTTTTTGCCAAAGACCAATATGTTTTTCTTTCAGCTGCCCATCTTTAAAAATAATCAAGGTTGGAATTGACATAATCCCAAACTTTCTTGCTAAGTCTCCGCTTTCATCCACATCAACTTTAAAGATTTTCACGCCCTCAATAGTTCCGTCCATCTGCTCGAGGATTGCCCCCATAGCTCTGCATGGACCGCACCATGAAGCAAAGAAATCTACAAGCACAACACCTGAAGAAATTTCCTTTTCAAAATCCTTTTCATCAACTATTTTCATTTTTACCTCCTTGCTATAGTTGTCCTTGTTTTTTTATTAATTATCTTAATTTTATTGTAATAACGAACGATTTATATTTGACCATCAACGATTTTATTGACCACAACTGCAGCAATATAGCATCCACTCATTGCAGGATAATAGCTTATGCTGCCAATCACTCCACCTTCAACTTTTTTTGCTTTTGACTGGCTTATCACAACTTCCAATGAGTCAATCTTCCTCTCTCGAAGACCCTTTCTCACCGCTTTTGCAAGACCATCATCAGAGGTAGAAAATATATCTTTCAACTCAAAAGAGGGTATGTCATAGCGATTGCCCGCTCCCATAGCTGAAATTATTTTGACGCTATTGAGTTTGCAAAATGCAATAAGTTCAACCTTATCCTTCACACTGTCAATCGCATCAATTACTATGTCAGTTTGCCCAATAAGATTTTTTATATTCTCACAAGTAAGTCTCTGAGGATAAATTAATATCTCCGCTTTTGGGTTTATATCCTCAATCATTTCTTTCAAAACTTCCACCTTTTTCCTGCCTATTGTGCTTGAAAAAGCAACAATCTGACGATTTACATTTGAAGGAGAAACATCATCAAAATCGATGAGGGTAAATTTTTCTATTCCAGCACGTGCAAGCATAATAGCTATATAACCACCAACACCGCCCGTTCCTACAATTGTCACATGTTTTGATTTTAATTTGTCAAGATTATCCTTGCCAATCAAAATAAGCGTTCTCGAATTGTCCATTTGTCTCCATTTATTTATTAAAAAAATTTAATAGTTTTAATATAATTTAACAAAAAATCGAATAAAACCATGATTTATTTGCATTTTTTTGTTGTTTTTAGCTAATTTGTATTAAATTACAAAACATATTTACTTAAATCAAACTTTCGTTTTGTCTCTTTAAAAGCATTTTGGACATAGTTTTTATCAACCACAACTTCAAGCATTGGATGCTGTCCTGTCGCATTGAAAGAAATATCTTCAAGCAAAAGTTCGATGATAGTGTGAAGGCGTCTTGCTCCAATATTTTCACTTGTTTCATTTTCAGCAGCCGCCATCTCAGCCATCTCTTCAATTGCCTCATCTGTAAACTTTAAATCTATGTTGTCAACCTTTAAAATGCTTGCATATTGAAGTGTGACTGAGTTTTTAGGTTCTGTCAATATTCTCTTAAAATCTTCTTTGGTGAGATTGTCAAGTTCTACTCTGATTGGAAATCTACCTTGAAGTTCTGGAATCATATCTTCAATATTTGAAACATGAAAAGCACCAGAAGCAATGAAAAGAATGAAATCAGTTTTTACATTGCCATATTTTGTTGCAACAGTGCTGCCTTCAACGATCGGAAGAATATCTCTTTGCACACCTTCACGTGAAACATCTTGATTGTTTGAGCCGCCAGCTTTACCAATAATTTTATCTATTTCATCAATAAAGATAATTCCTTCTTCCTCTGCCCTTCTTATAGCTTCAGCATTGACACTTTCTTTGTCAACCATTCTTTCACATTCTTCTCCAGTTAATATCTCTCTTGCTCTTGCAACAGACAATTTTCGTCTATGACGCTTTGTTGGAAGCATGCCATCAAACAAATTTCCAATGTTGATTTCAGGCATTCCAAACGCTGCAACTTGCTTTGTATTGTCTACAACTTCAATCTCAATTGTTTCATTTTCAAGTTTTCCTTCTTTAAGGTCATTTTCAACATCTGTTTTGTCCACTGTTAAGTTTTGAGCCCTTCTTGTATCGCAAATTGCGTTGACAAGTCTGCGGTCAACACTTGGCTTAACCTTTGCTTCCATTTGATGAGTTTTTTCATCCTTAACAATTCTTACAGAAACTTCAACAAGGTCACGAATCATACTTTCAACATCACGACCAACATAGCCAACTTCAGTATATTTTGTGGCTTCAACCTTAATAAAAGGTGCCCCAACAAGTTTTGCAAGTCTTCTTGCAATTTCTGTTTTACCAACACCTGTCGGTCCTTTCATAATTATGTTTTTAGGGGTAATTTCATCACGCAATTCTTTTGCAAGCCTACTTCTGCGATAACGATTGCGAAGAGCGATTGCAACTGCCCTTTTTGCCTTTGCCTGACCGATGATATATTTATCAAGTTCTTCAACTATTTGTTTTGGTGTTAAATCCATAATTAGACCTCCTCAACAGTGATATTCCCATTTGTGAAAACACAAATTTGCCCTGCGATTTCAAGTGACTTTGTTGCAATCTCTTTTGCTGAAAGAGTTGTGTTTTGTTTTAAAGCTTTGGCAGCGGATAGTGCATAATTGCCACCCGAGCCAATAGCACAGACATCATCGTCAGGTTCAATGACTTCACCAGTCCCACTCACAATCAGAAGCCTTTCTTTATCAGCAACAATCATCATTGCGTTAAGTTGTCTTGATGCCTTGTCCTCTCTCCAAGTTCCAGCAAGTTCTACAGCACTTCTCATAAGATTGCCAGAAAATTTATTAAGCATATTTTCAAATCTTTCACAAAGAGAAAAGGCGTCAGCAACAGACCCTGCAAAACCGATTACTACTTTGTCATTATAAATTCTTCTTACTTTATGGGCATTTGATTTAAAAATCACACTTTCTGATAGAGTGACCTGCCCGTCACCAGCGATAGCAATTTTTCCATCTCTTTTAACACCACAAATAGTAGTGCCTCTAAATAAGCTTTCCATATTTCCTCCTATACATTTTCATTTTTATCTTCTATTTTAAAATCGCAATCATTATTGTTGCACTTTATGAATTTGCCTTTTTTAATCAAAGGATTTTGACACTTAGGACATTTTTCACCTGTTGTAATATCCCAACTCATAAATTTGCAATCTGGATATCTGTCACATGAATAATAAAGTTTGCCTTTTTTACTCTTACGTTCAACAAGTTCGCCCCCACAATCTGGGCATTTACCAACAACTTTCTTATCGGCTTCAAGTGGTTTTGTATTTTTGCATTTTGGGAAGTTTGAGCAAGCCAAAAATTCTCCAAATCGACCCGTCCTTATCAGCATTTTACTGCCACATTTTTCACAGACAATATCTGTTTCTTTTGGTGGTTCTTTCATTGTCACACTGCTTGCATCTGCATTGACAAGCAGATGTTCAAAACCCTTCCAAAAATTTGAAACCACATTATGCCAATCTTCCTCTTTTACAGCAATATCATCAAGCCTGCTTTCCATATGAGCAGTAAATTTGACATTGATTACACTGCTGAAGAATTGGTCAAGATAGGCGGTAATCTTTCTTCCAAGTTCAGTCGGAATAAGATATTTTGCCTCCTTAATTGTGTATTTTCTAGTTTGAAGAATGGTAATTGTAGCCGCATAGGTTGCTGGTCTGCCAATCCCCTTTTCCTCCATAGCTTTCACAAGACTTGCTTCTGTATATCTTGTAGGAGGTTTTGTAAATTTTTGTTCTGGAATAATTTTTTCACAAGGCAACTTTTCGCCTTCTTCAAGTTTTGGCAACTTTCCTGCCATGCCTTCTTTATTTTCATCTTCAACAAATTCTTTATAAACACTGGTATAGCCAGGAAATTCCATAGTTTTTCCATTTACTTTAAAGCCATAATCTTCACATTCAAGACTGACTGAAACAGAAGAATATTCTGCTGATGACATTTGACTTGCCAAAAATCTTTCATAAATGAGTTTGTAAAGACGATAGTTATCATTAGACAAGGTCTCTTTTGCCATTTCAGGAGTGATATCCATTGTAATAGGTCTGATGGCTTCGTGTGCATCTTGAGCACTATCCTTTGTATGATAAACATTTGGTTTTGCTGGCACAAAGTCATCGCCAAACTTGTTTTTGATATAGTTTAAACATGCATTTTGTGCATCTTGTGAAACGCGAACAGAATCCGTTCTGATATAGGTGATAAGGGCGATTTTACCTTCACCCTTTATATCAACACCTTCATAAAGTTGCTGAGCAGATGACGATGTTCTTGCAAGGCTCATTCCAAGCTTATTTAAAGCATCTTGCTGCATAGTGCTTGTCGTGAAAGGAGCAGGAGCATGTGATTTTGTCTTTGACTTTTTGACTTCTTTTACAAGAAAATCTTTATCCTTCACAGCATCTAAAAGTTTGTCCACTTCCTCTTTGTTTTTTGGCACATACTTTTTTTTCTTGAAAGAAGCTAGAGCAGCCTTTATTTGATTGTCGCCCTTTTTCAACAGAGCATTTACAGTCCAATATTCTTCTGGCACAAATTTTTCAATTTCAATTTCACGATCAACAACCAGTTTTAAAGCAACTGATTGGACGCGACCTGCACTGAGCTTTGGTGCAATCTTCTTGCAAATAATAGGAGAAACTTTATATCCCACAAGCCTGTCAAGCACTCTGCGAGCCTGTTGCGCATCAACAAGTTTTAAATCAATCTTACGTGGCTTTTTTAAAGCTTCAGTCACCGCTTTTTTTGAAATTTCGTTAAACTCAATTCTGCATGTCTTATCAGGATCAAAACCAAGAATATTTGCGACATGCCAAGAAATTGCCTCACCTTCACGGTCAGGGTCGGTTGCGATTAAAACTTCTTCAGCCTTTTCGGCCTTCGACTTTAATTCTTTGATTAGATCTTTTTTATCAGGAACAATTTCATATTTAGGTTCAAAATTATTTTTCAAATCAATTCCAAAATTCTTTTGTGGCAAATCTCTGATATGACCTTTTGTGGCAAAAACTTCATATCCACTGCCTAGATATTTTTTTAAAGCTTCTCTTTTAAAAGGTGATTCTATTATTACTAATTTCAAATTAATCCTCCACTTAATTTAAGGCGACATATCCGCCAGGCATTCTCTTTATTATTCCACGAATTTCAAGCGTTGTCAAACAGCTGTTAAAAACATTTATACTTAATTTGCATTCTTTTGTCAAATCATCAATGCTTTTCATTCCATTTTTTAAAAGTTTTAAAAGATTTTTTTCATCTTCATTGACATTGTCAAACATTGAAACTTGTTCATTTCTACACTCATTTATAAGTTTATAATCCTTTAAGATATCATCACTTTTAGTCACACATTCAGCCTGACAAGTTTTAATAATGTCATTTGTAAGCTGAGAGTTTATACTGTATATGTTGCCTGGCACAGCATATATATTTTTGCCATATTCAAGAGCAAACTCTTTTGTATGAATAGTTCCGCTTTTTATGCTGGCTTCTGTAATAAGCACGCCATCACTTAGTCCAGCAATAATGCGGTTTCTTAGTGGGAAAGAATATTTTGTCGCTGTCTTTTTAGGTCTAAACTCACTTATCAAAAGACCTTTCTTTGCAATTTCCATCGCAAGTGAAAAATGTTCTTGGGGATAAATATGCTCAAACCCTCCACCAAGCACAGCTATTGTTTTTCCACCAGTTTCAATGCAAGTTTTATGAGCGATAGCATCAACACCAAAAGCAAGTCCACTTACAATGACCACACCTGCAGCTGCCGCATCGCGGACAAGCCTTTCAGTCACCATTCTACCATAAGCGGTTGGTTTTCTTGACCCCACAACAGCGAGAGAAGACATATTGGCAAGAGAAATATCACCCATATAATATAAAATAAAAGGTGCATCATCTAAATTAAACAATTTTTCTGGATAATTTTCATCAAATTTTGTGACAATGTCAATCCCTTTATTTTGAATATTTAAAATATAGGTTCTAACAAGCTTTTCATCACAAGCTTCAAGCATTTTTTCAAACATTTCAGAAGTCAACACTCCATTTTTGACAAGTTTTGATTTTCTAAAAGCAGAAATAGACTTTTTCTCACCTATATTATCAATAATTTGCCCTATCTTAGAATTTGCCAAATCAAACTGTGATAAAAAGATAATTAAGTATTTTAAATCATTCATTAATTTTCCTCTTAGTTTTAATGCGTATATTTTAGCATTTTTTTATATTTTAAAGCAAACAAAATGAAAATTTTGTTGTCAAAAGCGTAAATTTTTTAGATTTGTGCCCTTTATTGCCAATATTTTCTATCAAGTGTCCTATAAGAAATGGCCTCAGCTATGTGTGCAGGTTGAATAAATTCACAACCCTCAAGGTCAGCAATCGTCCTTGCAACTTTCAAAATTCGGTCATGTGCTCTTGCACTTAAATGAAGTTTTTCAAAGGCATTTCGCATAAGAGTTTCGCAATCACTATTTAGCTTGCAAATTTTTTTTGTTTGAGCAACATTCATCTTAGCATTGCAATAATTGCTACTTTTTGCAAATCTTTGAAGTTGAATTTCCCTTGCCCTATCAACCCTTGCCTTAATAACTTTAGAGCTTTCTTCAAGATGATCGCTTTTAAGCTGATCATAAGTGACGTTTTCAACTTCGATATGGATGTCAATTCTATCCATGATTGGACCTGACAGCTTTGAAAGATATTTGCTTATTTGAGTAGCTGAGCATCTGCATTCTTTATCTTTTGATCCATAATTGCCACAAGGACAAGGGTTCATGCTTGCAATAAGTGTAAAATTTGCAGGATAAACGATTGTGGCATTTGATCTTGCAACCGTTATCACTCCATCTTCAAGAGGTTGCCTTAGTGTCTCAATGGCATGTCTGGTATATTCAGGAAATTCATCAAGGAAAAGCACACCATGATCTGCAAGCGAAATTTCACCAGGCTTGCTATAATTCCCGCCACCTGTAAGAGCAACTGTGCTTGCAGTATGATGGGGACTTCTAAATGGTCTAGTCGAAACTATACCTGTTTTTCCATCAAGTTCTCCCGCAACAGAATGAATTTTTGTCACCTCGAGTGCTTCATCAAAAGTTAGCTCTGGCAAAATTGTAGGAAAACATTTTGCAAGCATGCTTTTTCCACTTCCAGGAGGGCCAATCATCAAAAGGTTATGCCCGCCAGCTGCCGCAATCTCAAGAGCACGTTTTGCCATAGCCTGACCTTTGACGTTTGAAAAATCAAGGCCACCTGCCGACTGTTTTACTACATCTTCAAATTGGCATGCTTCAACAAGCGGAAGATGTTCTTCACCCCTTAAAAATTTAAAAACTTCAATAAGGTTTTGCGCACTGTAAATTTCAACTCCAGAAATAAAGCTTGCTTCATGAGAATTTTCAAACGGAATTATAAATTTTTTATAACCAAGTTTTCTAGCAGAAATCAAAAGTGGCAAGACACCTTTCACCTTCTTAATGCTTCCATCAAAAGAAAGTTCACCAATATAAACATAATCTTTTTCATGCTTAATTTGATTTTCCTCATCACAAGAAAGTATTGCTACAGCAATTGCAAGATCATAAAGAGCACCCTCTTTTTTAATGTCAGCTGGAGCCAAATTTATTGTTATCTTTTTGATCGGATAATTTAATCCAGAATTTTTGATGGCGTTTCTCACTCTTTCTTTTGCTTCTTTAATCGCAGTGTCAGCAAGACCGACAATCTCAAAATGCGGAAGCCCATTGCTTACATCTGTTTCAACATCAATTGGAAAGCCTTCAATTCCCTTCAATCCATAACTTAAAACCTTCGAATACATAATTGCTCCTCTTAAAATCAAATTGCACAATAAAAAGCCAAATTAGTCTATGATATTTTAACATAAAATTCACAAAACTCCAAACGAAAAGACTGCAAAGATTAAATCTACTTTTTTATATTAAAACCAATTAAAATATTTAGTTCCATTTTCGTTTATATTGTTTTAATAAAAAATGTCAGCAAGATGCTGACGTTTTGGTTTTTACTTTTTTCTTAAAGCCCTTATTATCTCTTTTTTATCATTATTTATCCTATAAGAATCGCAAGCTTTTGAATAGGCAAACCTTTTGACATTTTCATTTTTTAAATTATTTAATTCATTCAACACATAATCAAAATCATATATGAGAGCTTCAGCAAAAAACCATGCAAGAGCCATTTCAATATAATAATCATTGATTTTTATGCGATTTTTTAAAAGTTGAATAGATTTTTTAGTGTCACTTTTAAGCATATATTTCATCATCCAAACAACTCCCACTCTTACATAAAAAACATTGTCAGAAGAAAGTAAATTGATAAAAAATTCAGCTTCGCTTTCAAGTCCTTTCAGCCTTCCCACTATCATATCGCAAGTTGCCCAATTGTCTATATATGGCAATAACTTACTGAATTTTTCAATCTTAACAGATGGCGAATTTTTTTGACGAGCAAGCACCATTCCAGCAAGCAAGATTTCCTCATGATAGTAAAATGAAAACCGATTAATATCAACTTCTTCCTTTGCCAGAACCTTTGCAAACTCCTCAAGTGTCCTAGTTGAAATTCCACAAATTTTATACTTTGTTGAAATAAGTTTTTGATCAAATTTTGCCCTTGCCTCATCTCCTTTTTTCATCAAAAACATTTCTATTCTTTCTTTTAAATCATTCATAATTTCTCCAAAATTTCACTAAAAAAAACAAAAAGCAGCCAAAATTGACCGCAATTTGTTTATCTGTTGTCTGCTGATTTGATTTTTGCAGCCTTTCCTGTAAGAGCACGAACATAATATAGTTTTGCTCTTCTTGGCTTACCTTTTCTTACCACTTCAACACTTGTAACAAGTGGAGAATGGATAGGGAAAGTCTTTTCAACACCAACACCATTTGAAATTTTTCTAACAGTGAAAGTTTCTCTGATTCCGCCGTTTTTACGAGCGATAACAACACCTTCATAACCTTGAATTCTTTCTTTGTCACCTTCTTTGATTTTTACGCCAACCTTAACAGTGTCACCGATGTTAAATTCAGGAAAATTTTCTTTCATGTTTTCTTTCTCGATTTGGTTTATAATGTTAGACATTTGTATTCTCCTTTTATTAAAATTTAGTTTTCTCAAACGCAAAAGTTTTTTTTGCAAAAGATTAACATTTAGCCTCTTTTTCTAGCTCTTTTTCTAGCAGCTTCTCTTTTTTTCTTTTTTGCTACACTAGGCTTGTCATAGGCTTCTTTTCTTCTGATATCACCAATGATACCATCTTTTTGGCATTTTCTCTTAAATCTTTTAAGAGCACTTTCAAGAGTTTCATTTTCGCCCACTTTAACAGTTGTCAATCTTCTCACCACCTTCTAATTTATAAATCTATTTAATTATAATGAAAACAAAATGTTTTGTCAAGCAATTGAAATAAATTCTTTTAATTTTTATTTTATTTATCTACTTTAACGCATAAAGCGCCATCTTTAAATCTTTTTAATATTCTCACATCAATCGTTTCATTAATAATGTCCTTTTCGTTTTGCAGATAACATCTGATATAATTTTCACTGTATCCAACATAAAAATCATCAATTTTCTCTTCAATCAAAACTTTTAAACTTTGCCCATGATTTTTGTTTTTTTCAATAAATTTTTCCTTCATGATTTCATTAAGTTTTTCAAGTCTATTAAGTCTTGCCTGTTTTATCTCATGTGGCAAATCTTTATAAATCTTATAAGATGCTGTCCCCTCACGAGGCGAATATTTAAATATGTGAAGCTGACTAAATTTTACCTTTTTTACAAACTCATAAGTCTCATCAAATTCTTCATCACTCTCTTCTGGAAAACCAACAATTACATCTGTCGTAATACCAGCATAAGGGAAATATTTTCTGATAGTCTGAACGGATGAAAAAAATTCTTCAGCCTTATAATGCCTATTCATCCTCTTCAACACACTATCACAGCCACTTTGAAGAGACAGATGAAAATGAGGGCAAAAATTTTTAAACTCTTTTAATCCTTTTGCAAACTCTTCACTTATAAGACCTTCCTCCATAGAACTTAGCCTTATTCGCTTGCCCAGTTTATCAAGTTCCTGCAAAAGTTTTAAAAGTCCTAGCTTGCCATCAATTTTATAGTCTGCAACATTGATTCCAGTAAGCACGATTTCTTTTATATCTTCACCTAAAAGACTGGCCTCATGCAAAATTGACGACAACTCTCTAGACCTACTTCTTCCTCTCAAATAAGGGATAATGCAGTAAGAGCAAAAGTTGTTGCAGCCATCTTGGATTTTGATATAAGCTCTGGTTCGATTTTGACATGCAATCATATCATCTTGGTAAATTTCAGGCAAAATTTCAATTTTTTCAATGTTTTTTTGATAATTTTTGTCGTTTTGGGCTAATTTTTCAACATAGTCGATGATTTTAAGTTTGCCACTAGTGCCAAAAACCACTTCAACATTTTTCCCAAAAAACTGTTTTACATTGTGTTGTGAAGCACAACCACAGACAAAAATCTTGGCAGAAATGTTACACTTCAAACACCTTGCAATCATTTGTCTTGACTTCTTTTCAGCTTCAGCCGTGACTGCACAAGTGTTTATGACAAAAACATCGGCAAATTCAAGCTTGTCCGATGTTTCAAAGCCAAGTTTATTAAGTTTATATATAAGTGCATCACTTTCATATTTGTTTACTTTGCACCCAAGTGTCATGACTGAAATTTTCATAATTTATAGTGTAACAAATTATCTCATAAAAATCAACCTTTCAATTAAATAATCTAAATATAAATTTTTCATTTATATCATTTACTAAAAGTTTCAAATATATTGTTTTATAAAATACTAATTAATTGCTGTTTTATAATATTAAAATCACAATTTAAATCGAGCAAAACAGCAGATATTTTATTTCCATCCATAAATTCATAAAAGAATTCAATAGCTTTCGCATTAAATAATTATGATAATGAACTTTCTTTAATGGTTTAAGTAATCTATTTTGAACTCTTATACAAGTTTTTAAATACTTATCTACATCAATTCCAAAATCTGTAAAATCAAAATCTTGTAGTCTTTTTTAACTCTTGAAACAATATTCCATCGTCGAATCCCGTTTCTATATTTGTCGAATTATGTGTAATTACATATGCTTGTTGTTCTTCATTACTTAAATGATCTAGCCTAACGCAAGGCAAACTTGTCATTCCAAAAAGTTTTGCTGCCTCAACTCTTCCATTGCCTTCAAGCACAATATTATCCTTTTCAGCAATTCCAAGTGGATCATTAAAACCAAACTTCCTTATTGAATTTGCTATATGTTCAATCTGTTCTTTTGTATGAATTTTAGAATTATTCGCATAATGATTTAAGATTTTCTATGTCAATATATTCAATTTTTAGCTCTTCCATTTATTTTTTCCTCCTTATGTCTGGCGTTAATCTTAAATCTTTCAATATCTTCTCTAATTTCTTATTGCAATCAATGAGTGTATTGTAATGCTCATTTTCTTTTACCATTACCTTTGGTGTTTTCCCATCACTACAAATTCCAGTGACTATTCGAACATATCGGTCTGAATTTTTATTGTATTCTCTCAAAGCTCTATCTCTCATAATTTTTAACTGACAATATTGTCAAATAAGTTCAGTATCTGTATTTGATAAACGATAATCTATGCTTTCTTTTAAGGTATCTATAATTTCCTCATAGACTCTTTTCTCTTCTTCACCTAGATCGTTAGGAACTTGCAAAATATTTTCATTTATTTCTTTGGTTTCTATTTTCTCTAGTTTTGCCCTTTCTTGCATTTCTTTTAAGACTTTATCTACATTTGTCATAATTACTCCTTTAAATAACTATGACAAATTATATATGTATAAATATATTAAAAGCAACATTGACTGACAAATATAAATAAGGAGGTTAAAATATGATTGAAGAAAAAGAAAATCTCAAAGATTATTACTTAAAAGAGTTTACTTTCTTTGATGGAGAATATAACTGTCTAGATCTTATTATTGAAAATGGATTTTTGAAACTGAAAAGCACATTGTTTTATATTCAGATTTTGTTCTAACAAACATTAATAAAACAAAATTGAAAGAAAACATTTTGATCAAAATGCGACCGCTTGCTAGAAATGATTATTTGTTTTGTGAAAATTGTTTGCAAGTGAGTTATGATGATATTTTAAAAGAATAAAAACATGTGATATTTGTGGTTGTGAAAGAGTAAAAATATTATTAAATAAGCAATAGTTTAAAAAAAGAAGACGTCAATAAATCGTCTTCTTTATGTAAATTGGTGTGAGTGAAAGGATTTGAACTTTCGACTTGTCGCTTAGGAGTCGCAATTTTTTTGCAATTTTCTTATTTTTTAATGATTTTTTTGTGTTTTGAGCACTTTTTTTTCTTAATTTTCACCCGTTTTGAAATTTTTTGCGTAATTTATGTTTGCTTTACTAACTTTTTTATAAAAACTATACCAAAACTATACCAAAAAGGAACGATTTAAAACCATTACAATAACCGCAACTCACAACAATTAATATATTTCCATTAAATTCTTTAATTGTTTAATTTATCATTTAGTATTTTATCTTTTAGTGCATTACCAATTTTTACATCTTTTCCTTCGATAGTTTGATATATATCGCCATTTGCAAGAATTAATATGTAAAGTTTTTCAAACTCACTAACATCTCTCGTCACTATGTTTAACTTAGGACACAACTCTTT
>CAMSQA010000001.1 GCA_947062475.1 uncultured Clostridia bacterium | reverse complement strand
TCAGAACGTCGTGAGACAGTTCGGTCCCTATCTGTCGTGGGCGTAGGATATTTGAGAGGAGCTGTCCCTAGTACGAGAGGACCGGGATGGACATACCAATGGTGCACCAGTTGTCACGCCAGTGGCATAGCTGGGTAGCGATGTATGGAAGGGATAAATGCTGAAAGCATCTAAGCGTGAAGCCCACCTCAAGATTAGATATCCCATAACATAAGTTAGTAAGAACCGTTGTAGACTACAACGTTGATAGGTCGGAGATGTAAGAGCGTATATATAAAGGCTTTAAGTTGACCGATACTAATAGTTCGAGGGCTTAATCACGGAAAAACTTAGTAAAAGTAATCTTGTTTACATTCAAAAACATTATTCCGCATGGAATAGCCAAAAGTTTGGTTATATTATGTAGTCGTCAGGGCTCTAGAAAGCAACTAAAATGATTTTTTCGCTTGACAAGTTTGTCAAAATATGTTAAAATCATGATAAATTTCAGTAATTCCAAGTTTTATACTTGTAATTATACCATTTCCAGTGGCGATAGAGAAAAGGATCCACCTGTACACATACCGAACACAGAAGTTAAGCTTTTCATCGTCGAAAATACTTGGCTGGCGACGGCCCGGGAAAATAGAACACTGCTGGAATATCAAGAGACCAACCGCATGAGGTTGGTTTTTTGTTTGTATAAAAGCACTTAAGCAGTGTTCTGCACGCGAGAAGCGAGCGTTTTCTTCGAAACATTTTCCCGGGAGAAAATAAGGTCGTATTTATTATAAAAAAATAAATATTTAAAAATCTTTCTGAATAGTCAATGTTGAAAGAAAAAAATTAACGATAGTGATGAAAAAAGTATTTAAAAGAAGAATAAAAAAAGTCTTAAGAATGAATTAAATCTGGAGAATTAAATGAAAGTTTACGATAGAGGTAAAAACTAAGTTTTTAAACAAATCAAAATTCACGTGAAATATGGATACTAATTTTTCAAAAGGGTCTTGACATCCCCCCCCGCATGTTATAATGGGTCAGAAAACGGAGAGTGGAAAGATGAAACTTAAAAATAAAATCAAATTATTTTCTATGGCTTTTGCAGCAAGTATGGTTGTTGGTTTTACTGGAATGGGTTTGTCAGTTGGCACACTTGCTGCTTATGCTGAGCGAGATAAATTATATCATAAATTTGAAGAAACCAGTGTTCAATCAGAAATTGTGGAAATTGAGAAAGGAATTGCTAAACTTGAAAATAAAGGACAAAAATTAAAAATTGCGTCTATGACTTTTCTTGGTGTAGGTCTTTTTGGAGGACTTTTTTCTTGGATTTTTGGTGGTGAAGCGGAAGCTGAGAAATATTATGAAGATTACATGGCAAAGAAATCTCTTGACTTATATGTTGAAAAAAAGTCTTATTCTGATTATCTTGATCATAAAGATGATGACGAAGATGAACTTGCAGATTAATGAATACTAATTATTAAAAGAAGGGGAAATATGAAAAGAAATATCAATGAAATGAGACTTAATGTAAGCAAAAAATCAGAAAAAGGCTCAGTTAAGAATAAAAAATATTTTAAAATATCATTGGGAATTTTTGCAGCAGGACTTTTGACAAGTGCTGTCTTTGGAGTCAGCTGTTATGTAAGCGGAAAGGATATAAAAAGGGAATTAGAACAAGAGGTTTTTCAAACACAGGAATATAAAAATTACTATCAAATGACGCTTGATGAACTAGAACAAGCCAAAAATAACAAGATTATTGACGGCGGTGAATATTATAATAAAAAAAGAGAGCTTAACGATGTGATGAAATATTTAAGCAAACTTTCAGATGCGGAAAGGGCACAATTTCAGGCTGAAATTGATCGATATTCAAACGTGACAACTGTCGGAGGGCTTGGCTCTATGTTTGCAATTTTAATCAGTAGTGCAATTGGTGTGGGTTATTTTCATCATCATGCAAAAAAAGAATTGGATGATTTTTTTGAAGAAACACAAAAGAAAAAGATGTATTCAAGAAGAAATGATGGCGTGCATATGAGAGATGGTGGCAGTGAGGACAGATTTCTTAACTAATTGAAAATATGGTATTGAATTATTGTTTATTTTATGATATAATATCAGTATAAAAGAGAAAATTTATTAAAAATAAAAAGACTTGTTTTAAAGGAGAAGAAATGAAAAATAATGATAAAAAAATTGCAAAAAAAGAAAAGATTAAAAATGAAGGGATAATCTCACTTTTGAAAAACGATGAAAAACTTTTTAGATATTCTCTTGTAGCTGGCATGGCTGCTGTTATGTTGGGAATATCATCTATTGGTGTTTTGATTGGATTACAATCAAAATCTGGAAAAATTGAAAAAGAAATTTTTGATGAAGCAAAAAATACTCAAGAGTATATTGAGTATTACAATTCAAATCATGAAAAAAACTTTGATGATTTAATTAATCAAAAAATATCAAAGAGTGAATATATAGATAAAGAACATAAGTTGTTGAATGATATAAATGAATTTGTTGAATCGTTGCAAGAAGAAGAGAAAGAGCAATATGAAGAGAAATTGCAAGAGTTAAAGGATATTATGAACGATGCAAAAAAAGCAGTAACCGGTCTTGGAGCTGGAATGGGTACAGCTGGCGTTTTGGGTATTGGAGGGTTAAGTCTTTGCCTAAAAACAGAAGGAAAATACGAAAAATATAAGAAAGAGGAAGAAGCTGAAAAGGAATAATAATACTTTATAAAAAATACACTTTTGAAGTGTATTTTTTATTTTTAATTTAAATTATATCATTTTTCATGTTTATTTGCATTTTTTTGATAAAAAATGACTTATTTTGACAAAATTATTAAAAATTATTTAAAAATTATTGATTTATTATGATCAAAAAATTTAAATTTTTAATTTTAATTTTAGACAAAATACCAATTTTTTTAATATAAGAAAATAGTAAATAAATGTCAAATAAAAAAGAATTTTGTCTTTAAAGAAATATTTTCCTTTAATTTTTTTAGTTGACAATTTCATTATGCTATGGTATACTTTTTTTACTTAATGAAACATAATATTATGATGAGATTTTTAATAATTCTAATTGTAATAACAAAATATATTTATGGAGAAAAATCTATGAAAAAGAGGACAACTGTAGAAAGTAAGGAAGAAGAAATTATACAAAATCAAGATTTAAATTTAAAGGATAAATATAGAATTTCAGTCATAATTCCATGTTATAATCAAGAAAATCATATTCAAACATGTCTAGATAGCATTGCTTTACAGAAATTTGAAGGTCTTGAAATAATTTTAGTTGATGATGGGTCAACAGACATGACTAAAATTAAGATTGAAGAGTATAAATTAAAACATCCAAATCTAGATATTTTTTATTATTTTCAGGAGAATGCTGGGCCAGGAGTTGCTAGAAATACAGGACTTAAAAATGCACATGGCAAATATATAGCTTTTATGGATTCTGATGACAAACTTCCAGCAGGTGCATATACTGCTTTATTTTATACTGCTGAAAAGACAGAAAGTGATGTTGTAATTGGCGAGTATTTCAGAAAGATAGACAACGGAAACTGGTATGTTTATGACTATATCAGAGATTATTGCAAACAAAATGAAGGGAAAAATTGTGCGGGCGACTACATTGTTGCAATCAAAAGTCCTTCTCTTTGGAATAGGCTTTTTAATAGAGAATTTTTAAATGCAAATAAAATCAAATTTTTGCCAGAGATGCATGGCGAGGACAATTCTTTCAACATTGAGACTGTGAAGCATGCAAAAAAGATTTATACAACCCAATCTTTGGTTTATTGTTATACCAAAAGAACCACTGCAAAAGATTCAATTTCAACGTCTTGGAATTTGAAAAACACTTCTTCTTATATAAATTCAATAAAATCAAATGCTACTTACTTTGACAAGATAAATGACCCTTACACTGAGATGGTTTATTTCAATACGCATTTTTGTTCACTGTTGCATGGAATAAATTCAATGAGAGATGCCCAGTGGCAGAAAGAGTTGTTTGAACAATTTAAAGAAGTTTTGGTTTTGTATAAAGGAAACAAACGCTATGAAAAATTTATTGAATTGATTTTAGGGGTTGAATTGGAAGTGGTTTTGGGACTTTCTTACAGAGCTTATAAAAGTTTGCTTTATAAAATTAATCAATCAAATCAAAATAGTAAAGTGGTGATTACAAACACAGCAAATAAAATTATAACTGGTGATGCAAAAGGACAAGTTTTGCAGGACTTTAAAAATGGCAAAATTGGATTTAAATATATTTTACATTATATTAAAGCATGGTTCAGTTTTAAGATAAGAGGAAAAAAGAAACCATAAGAGTTTAAAGGAAAAGGAAATGAAAAGAAAAAAAGTAGCGATAATTTTGGCTTATTTACAAAACAATTTGGGTGATGATTTGTTTGTTCAACATCTTTGTTTGCGTTATCCTAATGTCGATTTTTATGTTATGGATTTTCCTCATAACAATGAGACACTTAAAAGTCTGCCAAATTTATATTTTTCACAAGAAATGAAAAAATATTTTAAAGAATTTGATTTGCCTCAATTATCCAAAAAAGCAAAAAAGTTTTATTCTCAATTTGATGCAAATGTAATGATAGGTGGCTCTATATTTATGCAACATAATCAATACTGGCAAAGCAAATTAAGAAACTTTAAAAATAGGTTTAGTGCAAATCCAAATACCTATATTTTAGGTTCTAATTTTGGACCTTTCACCGATCCTAGATTTTTGACCGAATTTAACTGGGCTTTTTCTAAAATCAAAGATTTATGCTTTAGGGATGCCCATTCTGCCTCTTTTTTTCCAGATTCGAAAAAAATTAGATTTGCTCCAGATATTCTATTTTCTTATAAATATCAAATTCCAAAGCAGAAAAATCAGCTTGCCATTTCTTTAATAAGTTGTGCTTGTGCGGGCAGGCCAGCCTTCCAAGTGAATAAACTTAAACCAAATTCTGAAAAGTATATTGATAAAATCGTTGAAATTTGCGCGGAAGCTTCAAAACGTGGCTTGGGAATTTCTCTTCTATCCTTCTGCAATAAGCAGGGCGACTTGAATATCGCGAATGTGGTTAAAGGAAAATGTTTGAGAAATGGTATCACAAATGTAAAAGTTGTTGCTTATGATGGCGACGCAGATATTATTTTGGATGAACTAGCAAGTTCAAAAGCGGTTGTTGCGACTCGTTTCCATGCTATGATTTTGGGTTTTTTGTTTGGCAAAGCTGTATATCCAATCATCTATGATGATAAACAAAAATATGTTCTTCAAGATTTAAATTTCTTTGGTAAAAATTGCGAAGTTGAAAATATAAGTCAGGCAGATGCGAAAGAAATTTTGGATTGTTTGCTTTACCCAGATTCTTTAAATTCATATAGTGCAATAAAAAATGAAGTTGAAAAAGCTATTATTGATTCAGAAAAACAATTTTTAGGCTTAGATAAAATCTTAAAGGATTAAGGGGAATAAAATGAATTTTGAAAATTTTAAAAGAAACCTTTATACTGCATACAAGAAAGAAGAAGTTTCAAAGAAATTTATTGAAGGTTTAAATAAACTTTGTGAAGAACAAGGTTTGGACAACAATTTTGTTGCATTTGAATTTGAAAAGCAAGAACAACCAAATTTAGTTTTTCACGGTCCAAGTGATAAAAATTTAAAGGCTCTTGAGAAAAAACAGCCAAAAATTAGTGTAATTATACCTTCATACAATAGATCAGCTTTTCTTTGCAGATGTATTGACAGTATTCTTGAACAAAATTATGATAATTTAGAGATTATCATAATCAATGATTGTTCAACAGATGACACAGCTGAAGTTGTAAAAGAAAGATATGGAAAAAATAAAAAGATTGTTTATGTCGAGAATGAGACAAATCTTGGACCAGGAGGCAATCGTCAAAAAGCATATAATGTTGCAACTGGTGAGTATGTAGTTTTTGCTGATGATGATGATTTTTATCTTGAACCAGATTTCTATAAAAAGGCAATAGCACTGTTTCTTGATTATGGCAATTTGGCAATGGTATGTGCAAATAGTGTAATCTTTGATGATATAAAAAAAGAATTTAATTTTTTGCCTCTGACTTTTTGTGGAGTTATGGAAAAGCAACAATTTTTATTCGGTTTTGGAAACAAATACAAAAAACCAAATTCCACCTTTCCTACGGTTTATAAAAAGTCAATTTTAGATCAGGCTGATTTTGAAAACATGAAAATGATGAATGATACATCCATCTATATGAGAGCCGCATGTTTTGGTGACGTTTGCATGATGAAAGATTGGGTGGGCGTATATTGGGTTCATGAAAGTAATATCAGCAAGAAATTGCCTTACAATTTTATATTGGAAAATTTGGAAGAGAAAAACAATATTTATCAGCTTATTTGCAAGCAGTTTAACACTGAAAATCCAAATTGGCTAGTCTCACAACAAATGATAACAATAAATTATTATTTAAATAGTAGAAGATTGAGTTTGTTTAAATTTTTAAAATTAAAAAAATGGATTAAATTAAACTGCACAGATGTTGCAAAAGAGCTTATTAAAGAGACAACAAAAGCCTATAAAAGTTCTATTAAAAGAAGATAACAAAAAAGGGAATTTAAATATTTCCTTTTTTATTGATACATTTATCAAATTTTTTTATATTTTTGGGAAAATATTACAAAATTTGACAAAAAATCTGATTTTTTTCTTAAATTAATTAATTTTAAGTATTGACTTTAGACATAAAACAATATAAAATCATAAGATTATTTGAGGTTGAACAATGCTTAAAAGTTTAAAAAATTTGAAGCTTATTGGTTATGGGTTGATAATAGCTGGGTTGATTGGAAGTTTTAGTTTTAGTATAAAAGAAGGTATTAAAGCTACAGAAATAAAATCGCACTTGAAAGAACAATTATTTTGTTCTGAACAATATGATGAATTTTATCAAAAAGAAGCATCAAGAATAGATGAATTATTTAATAACAAACAAATTACAAAGATAAAACACGATAAAGATATTGAAAAATTAAGTGAAATAGATTATTATTTAAACAATCTTTCTCAAGATGAAAAGGAGAAATATAAAGTTGAACTTGAAAAGTATCAACATGCCTTGTCAAAACAAAAATTATCTTTAGGATTGGGGGCGGTAGTGGTCATTCCTGGTATGGCACTAGCATTGACTGCAGAAGCTAAGAAGGTCCTCGATGATGAAGAAAAATGTTAGTATAAATAAAAATAATAAATTAATAAGGGTATTGACTTAAAATATTTTATGCTGTATTATATATTTATAGTAGAAAGATAAATAATTAAGTAACAAACATTTATTTAATTATTTTTATTAACTTACCTTATTCATTTTTAACTTGTAAACTAAGTTGAATGATAAAAAATTTTTACTGTTTAAAGGAGAGAGAATATGTTGAAAAGCTCTAAACATTATAAAATTGTTGCAGCCATCGGAGTTGCAGTGGCAGTTATTGGGACACTAAGTTGGTTTGTTGGAATGGGATTTTTGATTGGCAGTGCAAAAATTAAGCAAAACAAGAGTCAAGATGAAGTCACAGCACATGCTTCAGCAGGCGAAATAGGTGGCGAAATAGGAATGGTTCTTGGCGGTATTGCTGCGACAGCAGGCAGTCTTACTTATGCTGTTTGCAGTGAAAGATATAAAACAGCAAAGAAAAAAGAAGAAAATGAAAACGAAGACGCTGGCAAGGAAGTAAAAGAATTGGTTTAAGAATCATCATTTTATAGAAATTTTTTATATCTTGTCATTTTTATTGAAATGATATAAAATATAAAAAACGGAGGTTATCATGGATAGATATGAATATATCAAAAATACAGCTGTAGATATTTCAAATAATTTTTTCGGTAATACACTTCAAGATGCAGTTAAATTTTTAGAGGGCAAGAAAAATAGAGGTGAAAACGTTATGCTAAATTTCAATGGCCATAAACTTTATTCTTTGCTTGACGATCGCGATTCTTGCTTTAAAGAAGTGACAGGCTATAATTATGACGAATATATGAAAGTTCAAGAGCGAAACAGATTGGAATATGAACAAAGAAGAATTAAAGAACAACTAGAAGCCCTTGATAAAATACCTGGAAGGATTGAAAAAGGTTTGCAATATATTTATCCACAAAAAGAAATTGAATGGAGAAAAACTGTTATGAATTCAACTTCTAAGGGATTGTATATGGGGATTGACATAGATTCCACTATTGACATTATGGAAATTTTAAAGAATGACAAAGATGGAAATAGTTTTGAAGAAGCAAATAAATTGCTTGATAGCCAAGATCATTCTGGGACATCTTATTGGGTTGTATTGAGTGAAATTGCAATGTTCTCTAAAGTTGGACCTGCTTTTTATAAACATATACTTGAAAAAGATGGCAGAGAAATTTCAGAAAAATTATTAAATCAATTAAAACAAATCGAAACTAAAAATGCAGCTTATGAAGCTGAACTTGAAGCACCAGAAAAGGAATAATTGTTTTAACCAGAGAAATTAAACAGGCGATGATGCCTGTTTTTTTTTATTTTATTAAACTAAAAAGTTTAAAAAATAAAAATGAGTTTTTATGCTATTATTCGACTTTATTTTTCTATTTATATCATTTTTTCGCGTTGATATTTTAATGTTATTATTTTATAATTATATTGCAAAAAAAGAGGTTGAGACATGGGAATAAATTTGCGTGCTAAAATAATCAAATTATTCAAAAAAATTCTGCCCTTTTCTGATGAGCAATTGAGTGAAAGTGAAGTTTTTAAAGCGAAAGTTGAATTAATAATGAAAGAAGAAAAAGATTTCTCAATGCTTTATGACTATAATAAAATATCTTCATTAAATCAATATCAACAAAGGCAATATCTGGCAGAATTGACTAAAAGATACATAGATGAGAAGAAAAAACTTCTTGAAGAAGGAATTTTTAATGTCGAATAAAAAATTTTTTTATCATAAAATGTCGTTTAAAATTAAGAAATTTCAACATATATGATATATTTCAACATTAAACAACTATATATTGATTTTAACTTCAATATTTTACACATTTCGACAGATATTTACAAAAAATCGTCAAATATATCTTTACAAAATTAATTTTTTATTGTATAATATATAAGGATTTAAAAGTAATACTTAAAGAGGATGTTTAATGATTGTCAGTTTAGTCTTTAGCCTGGTTAGAAATTATTTAAGTAGAACAAGATGGAACTTTTAAGTTTGGTTTTCAATCAACATAAATTTAAGAATGGAGGTAAAAAAGATGGGAAATAATATGTTGAAAATACTTGCTATGCGTGCAAAAAATAGATTGATTAATAAAGGAAATGCTTATTACGATGCAAGAATAAAGGTGATAAGCAATGATGACACGGAATTTGTAGAAAAAGTGAGAAAACTCTTAGAAGAAGAGGAGGCTTGTCGCAATCCATTAAAGATTTTGATGGATGAGAAAAAAGTTTCAAAAATGGATGAATGTGGCAAGGAAAGATATCTGCTTCAAACTATGGAGAGATACTTAAAGGCTAAAGAGCAGATAGAGCATGAGCATAATGGTCAAATATTTATTGTTTAATGATGGCATTTCATGCAAAGTAAAGGAAAATTAAATCATCATAAGTTGCAAAAATGTTTGCAGTTGTTTTTAAGAATATGTATAATATTTAAAAACAAGCATTAAAGCAGATTTGATGATTTTTTTATTTGGAGGAATGTATGGATGCAAGAGACGAATTTTTAGAAATTTTTTATGACAATGTTGATAGAGAAGGTGCAGATAAACTGATTGAATGGCTTGAAAAATCTGATTTTTTCGTTGCACCTGCAAGTGGCAGACGACATTCATGCTATAGAGGAGGACTTTGTCAACACTCCATCAATGTTTACAAAAGATTTGTAAAATTGTTACAGGCAGAGTATGGCAATGATTGGCAAAAGAGAGTCAGTCCTGAAAGTGTTGCTATAATGGGTCTGCTTCATGATGTTTGCAAAGTTGATACATATGTTGAAGATGTGAAAAATGTCAAAGTTGACGGAAGGTGGGAGCAAAAACCATATTTTCGATATGAAGATAAACTTCCTTATGGGCATGGAGAAAAATCTGTTTACATTCTTTCAGCATTTATCAAACTTACTCGTGAAGAAGCGCTTGCAATCAATTGGCATATGGGAGAATATGACATCAGAGCAAAAAATGGAAATTATATGATGGCTGATGTTTATTATAAATATCCAGTCAGCTTTTTGTTGCATGTGGCAGATTTGACTGCAACCTATCTTGACGAGAATTGTGAAAATTAATATAAAAAATGTATAGTCGTGAATTTGACTTCTCACGGCTTTTATTATTTTTTAAAGATAAATCTTAAACTTCTATTTTTTTAATAATATAATAAATTTATAAATCATTGCCTGCAAGCAGCATAAATGGGAAGGAATTTTGGTAGGTGCGATTAGAGATATTAATTATGATGAAAAGATTTCTGTTTTTACAGTCAATCTTGACAGTTTTGGCAGAGATCATATGCAACCGAATTAAATGGAAGAATTGCCCGTTTTGAAAAAGGCAACATGGCTTATAAAATTTGGTTGATAATTTATTTCATTCGCTAAAAAGTTTGTTTTGGTGCAACAGATAATATTTTATACATTCCAACGTGGGGATGAAACACCGAGAAAATTATTTTGACTGAAGTAAAAAATAAGAATTGAATTTATATATCATTTTTCTTGGGATATACTAAAAATGAAAATTGACATAATTTTGTTGTCAAAGCAAATATTGTGATAAATTTTTCAAGGATTAAATTCTTCAAAAATGCCTAGATTTTGCAGGAAAAATGCAATTTTTTTAAAATCACTATTGACAACTGATTTTTTGTTGAGTATAATATATGTATGATATAGGAGGTAACTCATGGAAAATATTAACGAACAGAAATATTTAGCTGAGACTATTGATAAACTTGAAAGTTTAAATCAAGAATATCAAAACCGTATTAATGACTATGAAAACGCTATCGAGGATTATAAGGCTCGTATTTCTATGATGAGCAAACAACAATATAAAGATCAAAATAGTAAAGATAGAGCAAGCAAAACTATACAAAATTATCGTAACGAACTGAATTTGGCATCTGCACAAAAAGCTGAGTTGCAAAAGGCTCAAGAAGAATTGGCAATTTTGAGAAAGGGATTTGCTTCTACACAAAAAGAACTTATCGAAGCTAAGAGAGCGAATAACTATGCTTACAATCTTGACAATTACAACAAAGTAAACAAAAAAATTGAGACTCTTGAATCTAAAAATAAGAAAGCTCAAGCAGATTTGCAAGAAATGCATAAACGCGATAAAGCAAAACTTGATAATGCCAGCAAGAAAATCAAGGAAGAAGTTGACCTTAAAAATGAAGCTTTGGCTGCCGTTGATATAAAGAAGATGATTTATAGAGATGTTATCGTCCCAAAATTCAAAGAAAAATTCCCTTTAATTATTTCTAAATATGAAAATATTGATACACTTAAAATATCAAAACTTGCAAGAGCTGTTATGGCTTCTAGAAAGGCAGAAAAAAGACACAATAGTGACAAAGCTTACAATACTTTGGTTGATGAAATGGCTGATGCTTATGTTCAAATCAGAAACAACTATGAAACTAAATATAAACGCGACGCTATTGAAAAATTCAAAGCTTTCGATGAAGAATTTGGAGTTTCTTCTCCAGAAGATACTATCAAAAAGATTATCGACAATAAAACAGAAGTAAAAGTAAAAGACCTTATGGCGACAAATAAAAAGGTAAAACTTGCAAGTGTAGTTCTTGGAGTAGTAGTTGCTGGTATAGTTTTGACTTTTGTTGGTCTTTTCAGTGGAGCAAGTGTTGATAAAAAGAATTTAATTGATTCTGCAAATAATATTGTAGGACAGCAACAAATTGAAACTACTTATGAAACTATTAAGACAAATACCGAAACTGGAGATCTTTTAAACAATATCTTAAGTGACGAAGGTGTAAAAGAGCATATTAAAAACATTGGCGAAGTTGTTGATGGAGAAAAGCAGGCTGAAGGCTATAATAAAGTCATTGCGGCACATGAAGAAGCAAGCAAACTCAATAAAAATACAGAAAATATCATCAATGACTTTAAAAATGCTATAAATACTGGCAAAGATGTCAAAGATAAGGCACAACAAGTAGTTGATCTCGATACTGAAATGGATAAACAATCACAAATTTCTTCTGAAGGCTTAAACGAAATGGCTGGTGCTACTTCTGTTAAAGTTGCAGAGCTTAAAAAAATTGCTGATATTGTTAAAGAGCCAGTTGTTTCTATCGCTTTTGACAAGGAAGTTTTTGAAGCAAACAGAAATTATTTCTCAAATCCAAACAAGGGCGGTGCTACACTTGAAATTTCTTCTTGTGAGTATGTTAAAGAAACAGGCAAAGCTACAATCCTTGCAAAATGTGTTGACAGAATGAGAAATGAATATACAAACCTTATTGAAATTCAAATGGAAAAAGGTCTTATCAATGTTGATGCAGAAACAATTTTGGATTCACTTCGTATTCAAAACAACAAAAATGTTTCAATGAAGGCATTTGATAAAGATTTGGCATTTGAAATGAATGGTGGAAACAATCAAATGGGCAGCGAAACTGTTGCGAATGCAGGTTCAATTAAGTATTCAACAACAGAAAGCTATAGCTCAAAAAGCAATGTTACAAAGATTACTGGGACTGCAATTGTAGTTAATGGAAGTGAAATTAAGACTTACAAAGTTGAATTGCCTTTCAAAGGCAAGGTTTCAGCTTCTGAGAAAGAGGACCAAATCAAAAAAGCACTTGCTGAAAAGATTGGTATTGTTCTTGAAGCTGGCTCTGAAATCGAAATGTAATTTACGAACAAAAAAGGGGATAGAAATATCCTCTTTTTTTGATTAAAAACACAATGGTATGATTGTGTTTTTTTAAACGCTCAGTATAATCCATTTCAATATCATTATCAACTTTATTTATTAGATATTTTCTGTCTCATTTTTCAAAACTTTTGTAATGTTTTTGTTTTTTTATTGTTCAATTTATAAATAAAAAAAAGCTCAAAAGGGCTTAAATTTGGTGCGATAAAAGTCTCCATGCAAACTTTTTTAAGTGAGCTTGCATTAAATAGTTTGACGACTCGACTTAGTCGCTTTGCGAACACTTTGTTTAAAGTAATCACGGTTTATTGACTGGTGGAACGAATGTAGCCTAAGTCGAATCAGGTTTGATAAAATAAAAAAGCCTAAACCGAGCAATTCGATTTAGACTATCTATGGTGGAGAATATCGGAATCGAACCGATGACCTCCTGCTTGCAAGGCAGGCGCTCTAGCCAGCTGAGCTAATCCCCCGTAACTCTTAAATATTAGCATATTTTTTTTTAATTGTCAACATTTTTTAAAAATTTTTTTAATTAATTTGTTTAGATTTTATAAATTAAAGAAGCGATTATTATATAAACATCACACCAATAATTTTAATAACTTTTTATGGCTTATGCTTTTAAATAAAAATAATGATTTTGCATATGATATCTTTATAAATGTTTGTTTCGCCTTCAAAGTGGTCAAAATATTGTTAATTTTTAAAAAAAGTTTTAATAAGGTATTGAAAAAGATTTCAAGTTGTGTTATAATAAATTTACATGGAGGAATTTTATGTCTAAATATTTAGTAAAAATTTTGTCTATATGTGCTTTAGTCGTTTTGTTGGCAGTGACTATTGTTGGTTCTGCTATTTGTGTGACTGAGGCTGTTGGATGCACACTTACAGTTGTTAATGCAAGCGAAATCGTTGAAGAAGAGGGCGTTGATGCCGAAAGCAACGTTGCTATTTTTGTTGATGGAAAGAAGCAAGAGAAAAATTCAATTCATCTTTCAAAATATACCGAAGTTGAAGTTGTTTATACAGGCGTTGAAAATGGTTATAAATTTGAAGGTTGGTATGAAGGAAATTACGATCTTTCAAAGGATAAAAAGGTGAGTGACAAAACTTCTTATAAATTTGAAGTAAAGAAAAATACAAAACTTTCTGCTGTTGCAAATCTTAGAAGAATTCCTGTTACTTTTGAAGGAGAAGAAGCTGATGGTTCTCCTGTAAAAACAGAAAGTGGTGAATATTATTATGGTCAGGAACTTCCAAAACTTTCAAACTCTGAAGATAAATATTTTCAAGGTTGGAAGGTGGCAACTGAAGAAGAAATGCCAAGTGCTCAAATTTTCAATTATGCTACTTTCTTGCAAGATAGTGTTGTTTTAGTGCCAGCTTGGGGAAATCAAGAATATCTTGATTATACAATAAACATTGCTTTCAAAGCAGGATCAGAAGATATTGATACAATTATTTACAATTCTGGAAGTGAAAGATATTCTTATACACGCACAAGAGATTGCTATACTCTCGTAGGAGCTGAGTTTGACGGAAAGGTTTATCCTTACGATGCAACAAAAGCTGAATTTACTGGTTTAGGCAATGCAGTTGTAAGAAAGGGACTTCTTGAAGTTGATGCTACAGCTATTTGGGAATGTGATTATGATTCATTTGTTTTCAACTATTTTGCAGATGCAAACTATGTTGATCCTACACTTGGCGAAGGAAATTGGAGCGTAATGGCAAGCAAGGTTGGAAGTGAAACTGTTGAAGCTATGGCATTTACAAATTATAGAGTTTATTTCAACAACAGCGAAGAAGAAAATTACTTTGATCTTGAGGCTGATGCAACATCACTTTTCATTGACAGATATCAACAAAACTATCAAACTGTTGATGGCAGAGCTCTTAATAGAACAAATGTAATCAGACTTTCAGTTGGAGATAGCAGTGCTTATTATGATATCAATGATGCGACAGAATTGTCTTTCAAAGATATTCTTGCTTATCTTGATGAAGAAGGTGTTTTAGGAAATAGCCAATCAATAACAGTTACTTTCTTATTTGAACTTTAATATAAAATAAAAATTCTATACTTAATTGTATAGAATTTTTTTTGCTCACAATCAATAATTTCTTGTTAAAGAAGAGTATGAATATTGCTTTAAAAAATTATTTTAAAATTAAGTTTATTATTAAGTTTGCACAATTTTGAATTTTATGATATTATTATGATATGATTATTAAGAAAGCTGTATATAAAACAAGTGTTGTAAGCAAAGATAAAATTATTGATGATGGAGTGCCAGAGTTTGCTTTTGTTGGAAGAAGTAATGTTGGCAAATCTTCTCTTATAAATAATCTTGTCAGTGTCAAAGGTCTTGCAAAAACTTCTGCCACTCCTGGTAAGACAAAAATGATAAATTATTTTGACATAAACGATAGTTTCAGATTTGTAGACCTGCCTGGCTATGGCTTTGCAAAAGTAGGAAAAGATCAACTTGACGTATGGTCGTCAATTCTTGGAAGTTATTTGACATCTTCAAAATCTCTTTTGAATGTCTTTATCTTGCTTGACATAAGACATCTTCCAACAGAGCAGGATAAACAAATGATAAAATTTGTTATTTACTATAATCTACCTTTTTCTATAATTGTTACAAAAGCAGATAAGCTGGCAAAAAGCAAAATTCGACAGAGTGTGAAAGCAATTGCAAAATCACTAAACTTGCGGGAAGAAATATTTATTGTCAGCAGTGCAAGTGATAATATTGGAAAGGATGATATTTTGCGTGTGATTGAAAATAAATTGGAATTACTTCAGACTGAAGAATAATGCAAGCTTATTTTGTTTTAAAATATTTCTTTTATTTTGATTGAATTTATTTACGGAGAAAAATTTTGAAAGATATTGATTTAGACTGCTGTTATGAAAGCAATATAGAAAGTTATGGTTATGACGGAGAGGGTGTTGCTCGACTTGATGGTAAGGTGGTTTTTCTTCCCTTTGCACTTAAAGATGAGCTAGTTAGATACAATCTGACTTCCTCTCACTCCACATTTTTAAATGGAATGGTGTGTGAAGTTTTAAGAAAAAGTCCATTAAGAATACAGCCGCCATGCAAATACTTTGGCAGGTGCGGAGGTTGCACTTATCAACATACAACCTATAGAAATGAACTTCAAATAAAAAAAACTTTGCTTGCTGATCAATTAAGGAAAGTTAATTTTGAAAGCAAGATAGAAGTAGTTGAATCACCAAAAGAATATGGTTATCGTAATAAAATTAGAATGTTTGTTGGCAAAGAGGGACTATGCTTGAGAGAGCGTGCAAGTCACAAATTATGCAAGGTTGATAAATGTCTGCTTGTTAGTGAAAAAATTAATAGAGCTATTGAGATTATAGATAAGTTTATCTTGATGCAAAACTTGACAGATTGCTTTTCTGAGGTTGTAATTAGAGAGGAAAATGATCATTTAGCGGTGATTTTTTATAAAAAGCAGGGGAAAAATAAGATAAATTATCAAGGTGTCTATCTTATTCTAAATGATTTTACTGGAATATTTGAATGTGAAAATGGTGTGATAGTTCATAAAATGGGAAACGATTTTTTGCAGAGTGACGAACATGGACTTGACTGCAAATTCAGACCAAATAGTTTTCATCAAGTAAATAAATATCTTGTTGAGACATTATATCATTTTGTGGCAGAAAATATTGTTGGAAATACAATTATCAATTGTTATAGCGGAGCGGGGGTTCTCAGTGGCTTTATTGCAAGCAAAAATAAAAGAGTTACTGGAATTGAACTAGGTTTAAGTGAACATCAAGATGCTGAAAAATTGAAAGAAGAAAATAATCTTTTTTCTTGCCTAACAAATATACATGGTGATTGCGGCGAAATTTTGCCAAAATTAATAGGAGCTGATAGTATAATTGTTGATCCGCCTCGTTCGGGCATGGATAAAAAGGTGGTTGAAACCTTGAATGACAAAAACTGCAGACGGCTTATTTATATTTCATGCAATAGTGCAACATTTGTGCGAGATGTTGCAAGGCTTTGTAATTATAAACTTGTTTCAGTCACTTTATTCGACATGTTTTCAAGAACTGGCGAATATGAAGTTGTTGGAATATTTGATAAAATTTAAGAAGATAAAAAAGCTATTCAGATTGAATAGCTTTTTTGCTTGAGAGACACATTGAAAAAATATTTTCTAAAAGATTAGTTAGGCACTAAAGAAAGAAGCTTTTTAATTTCCAAGCAAAAATCCTTGAATGATTACCTCTTCAGCTTCTTTTTGACTAAGCCCTAAGGTCATAAGTTTTACAAGTTCATCTCCCGCAATTTTACCAATTGCTGCTTCATGAACAAGTGAAGCCTCTTTGCATTTAGCATCTACTTTTGGAATTGAAATTATTCTAGCGTTATCAAGAAGGATACCGTCACATTCTACATGTCCAAAACATTCATTTTTTCCAATCACATCCGATTTAAACTCTTGAAATGAATTGTCTCTTGCTACGCTATGGCTTATCACTTCAACTCCTGAGCTTTTGCCGACTAGATTTACTTTAAATTGTGTTTTTGCGATTTGATTGGAAGTTGTAAGAATATTTTCTTGAATTGTAAGTTTTGCATTGTCTTTCACTGTGGCTAAAGTTTTTCTTAAAGTGGATGTGACACCTCCAAGTTGCGTTGTCTCCATAATCATATGCGAGCCTTCCTGCAAAAACACTTTTGTCACAGGATTTAAAATTTTCTCTCCTTCACCATCACCTTCGCCAACATGTCTTTCAATATATTTTACTTTGGCATTTTTGCCAACATGAAAGGTATGCAAACCGTTATGCAGACTTGTCTTGCAAGTTGCGTTGTGTATACCACAGCCTGCGACAATAAATACATCAGAGTTTTCACCAATATAGAAATCATTATATACAATATCATTCAATCCGCCAACTGTGATAATAACAGGTATATGAACACTTTTTCCTTTAACATTTGGCTGTATGATGATATCAATTCCATTTTTGTCTTGTTTTTTTACGATTTCGATTTCCTTAGTAGACGAAAATTCTGTAACTCCATTTTTACGCAAAGAAAACGCACCGCTAGGAATTTTGTGTAGATCGGTCAGTTTTTCAAAAAGTTTTTGTTCTATCGAGTTCATTTACACCTCTATATCATCTTTAAATTTTTGTTTTTATATTTATTTAAATAAAAATTGTTTAAAATTTTAAATTTTTTTAAATAAAAATGTCATTTTTTCTCAAATTTTGTTAAATTATGTTTAATTTAGCATTCGGCACTTATTTTCACTTAAGAAAGGTTTTATATCTTGATAATTTCCTTTTCGCTCAACTTTTCCATCTTTAAGCATGATTACCTCATCGGCAAGCTCTAAAATCTTTTGTTGATGGCTGACAATAATGTTGATACTTGTTTTCATTGATGAAAATAATTTCGTCAAATTTTCAAAACTCCACAAATCTATTCCAGCTTCTGGCTCATCAAAAATATTTATTTTCCCACCTTTTGCAAGAGCCATAGCAAGTTCAATCCTTTTTTGTTCACCACCAGAAAGTTTGTCATCAAAATTGCGGTCAAGATAATCTTTTGCACACAATCCCACACTTGCTAGATACTCGCAACTTTCTCCTACATTATTTTTTTTGCCACTTGCTATATCTAAAAGTTCTTTGACTTTGATACCTTTAAAAGTAACTGGCTTTTGAAACGCGAATGTGATACCTTCTTTTGCTCGTTTATCAATAGACAGGGGAGAGAGATTAAGATCGTTTAAATAAATTTGACCTTGACTTAGATTTAATATCCCTATTATCAATTTTACAAGAGTTGATTTTCCGCTTCCATTTGGACCAGTGATGACATAAGTTTTGCCATTATCAAAGGTTAAATCAATGCCTTTTATTATCTCTTTTATTTTACCATTTTCAGTTGTATTATAGTGTAAATTTTCTAATTTTAGCATTTTTTCTCCATTTTTTAATATTTTTGACACTTTTTTTTAATATTATCTAAACTTGACTAAGTTTAATCATATAAAAATCACAATTCAATTATTGTTATTCCTGGATTTGAAGAATGAATGTCGCAGTCGTTGTAGATTTCTTTATCTTTCATCAAAACACGTTGACTATCTTTATTAAACAAGTTCCATTTATCCCCACCAAAATAATTTGTGATAAAACCTATCTTTTTCCAATGTGCAAGTTTTTTGCGAAGTTCGATTGCAATCACTCCTCCTTTTCCATGAGAGCCATAACCATGCAAAACTTTAATTGCAACAAGTCCTTCCTTCTTTGCCCTTTCGATTTCAATTTCAACAGTGGCAATTGCAAGTTCAACATTAAATTCACCATCTTTTAAATCAACAAGCCTCAGCACATTTCCTCCATAAAATATCTTAACATAAATTAAACTTTTTTTCAATCAAAATACATTTAATATTATTTAAAAAAAATAATTGAAAGATTTTTAACCGTCAGTAAAAATAAATCTGTTTTTAAAAAGTTTAAAAATTTTCTAAAATATTATTGACAAGTTCTTATAAAAGGAGTAAACTTTTTGATGAAAACGATGAAAAAGAGAGTAGTTTTATCTTTTGTTTTTCAGAGAGGCATGAGGGTGAAAATTGCCAAACAAAATAAAATGAAGGACACTTTGGAGTTTGACAATTTAATCAAAGAGGTCATATTGACAAATTAGGTGGCACCGCGGATTTTTATTCGTCCTAATGTAATTTTACATTGGGGCGATTTTTTGTGTTTAGCCCCAAAAAAAGGAGGCAATTTATGACAACACAAATTTCAAAATTAAACGAAGGTAGAGTTCGCTTTCAAGGCATGGTGGATGTTGTGCGTGACAAGAAAAATATTCAGTTTGTCGTGCTTAAAGATTTCTCTGGAAAAATCCAAGTGACTGTTGATAAGCTTGCTCACCCAGAAGTAGGGGAAGTTTTCTCACATCTTCTTACAGGCTCAACCGTCCTTGTCGAGGGAGAACTTGTCAAAAGTGAATATGTCAAACTTGGTGGTCAGGAAGTTTTGGCTGATAAGGTAGAAGTTACCAGCACTGCAGAGGCCTATCCAATCGGACCTGAAAGCAATATTGATCAGCGTCTTGACTATCGTTGGATCGATTTAAGACAGGATAAAAACCTTTTGACTTTTAAAGTGCAAACTCTTTTATGTAATGCGATGAGGGAATATTTGAATGATAGAGAATTTATTGAAATCCATTCTCCCAAGCTTATTGCTACAGCCTCTGAAAGTGGCTCAGAAGTTTTTGAACTTAAATATTTTGATGGGGTTGCATATCTTGCTCAAAGCCCACAATTTTACAAACAAATGGCAAATTCAAGCAATTTTGGCAGAATATATGAAGTTGCTCCTGTCTTTCGTGCAGAAAAGTCACATTCGAAAAAGCATGCAACAGAGTTTACAAGTTTCGACCTTGAATTTTCTTGGATTGAAAGTTTTGAAGATGTGATGGCTCTTGAAGAGGAAATGATTGCTTATGCTCTTAAGAAAATTAAAGAAGAGTATGGCGAGGCGATTAAAGAGACTTTTGGAGTTGAAGTTGTTGTTCCAAGCCTTCCATTCCCAAGAATTAAACTCAAAGATCTTTACAGCGAGCTTGAAAAGAGATATGGTTATGTGACAGAAGAAGAAAAGGATGATCTTTCAACAGAAGCTGAAAAACTTTGTGCTCAATTCTCAAAAGATGTTTATGGTCATGAATTTTTGTTTGTGACAGATTATGGTGCAAGAAAGAGGGCATTCTATCATCTTCGTAAGGATGGCATTCCACAAGGTTATGACCTTATTTGGAAGGGGATTGAAATTACAACAGGGGCACAACGTGAACATAGATATGAAGTGCTTAAACAGCAGGCAAAAGAGAAAGGACTTGAAAAGGACGTTGAGTTTTATCTTCAATTCTTCAAGTATGGTTGTCCTCCACATGGCGGATTTGCAATTGGACTTGATAGAATGACATTAAATTTGCTTGAACTTCCTAATATTAAAGATGCAATGTTTATCTTCCGTGGTCCAGAGCGTATGACACCATAAACATACAAATAAATTGTTGCAAATAAACTCGTAAATTTAAATATAAAAAAACCACCAATAATTGGTGGTTTTTTATTTGTTTTGATAAATGCAAAAATTTTTATTAATCAAATTCATATTCATCTTCGTTTTCAAGATGTTCAAAATTATCTTTAAGTTTTGGATGATCTTGGAAAGAATGCAACTGAAGATTCACAGCTTCTGTTATTTCAACTTCATCTTCAATAGAATAGCTGTTTTCAAGATAATAGTTGCCATTTTTATCTGTTTTGACTAAGGTATCGATTATTTTTGAAAAGTCAAGACCGATTGGAGTATTTAGATCATTCTTTTGCAAATAGTATGAATAATCAATTACTGTCAAATTTTTGATTTTGCTGTTTGTGCTTACATTTTTATAATCTGACCAAAAATTCAAGTTGTCACTATCATAATAATTTCCAAGAAGCAATGGTTTTAAAACTGACTTATTTAAAAAGGAATTTTTAAAGATTTCAATGTTTTCTGGATGATCTTTATCATTAAGAGCAAGAGTCAAAAATTTAAGTTTGCCAGCCAAATCATTTGTGTCCATGCCTGTGAGAGAATCTGCATATTGAGGTTTGCCTTTGATTAATACAGGACGAAAAGGACCTCCGATAATCGGATTATTGTCACGAATTGATGTATGGAGAACTGATAAAGCTCTGATAATAAAATAATTGTTGGCTTTTATTTTTGTAAGTTGTTCTTTGGTGTAATCCTTATTATTATCAATAAAAAATTTATTTTCCATTTCTTTCACCTCATTTTTATTGTTCAATATAATAATAACATAATAAAAAGAATTTGTAAATACTAAATCTCAAAATTTTTTAATCTAATTTGCCTTTTATCATCTTTTTGTCGTTTTTTGTCATGAGTTTTTTTGTGCGAATGCTCTTTTTGAGATGACTTGCTTTCTTTTTTATGTCTTATTTTATATTTTGGTGCTGACTTTTATAATAATTCAGGGCAGTAAAAATGAAATTAATGCCTAAGAAAGCTTTATATTTTTACAAAAAATTCAATAAATGTTGCTTAAAAAATTTGATTATTTAATAGGGAAATGTTAAACTATATCTATGCAATTAGGGGATATTGATTTTGGTGGGAATTTATTTCTTGCTCCTATGGCAGGCGTAAGCGATATAGGGTTTCGCGATGTCTGCTCTTCTTTTGGTGCAGACGCAACTTACAGTGAGATGCTTTCAGCCCGTGCCATGCATCATAATCCCAAAAAGACCGCACTTATGACAATTTACTCTGAAAAAGAAAGGATTAAGATTGGTCAAATTTTTGGACATGAACCTGATATTTTGGCAGAAGCTATTTCAAATCCTCTTTTAAGTCACTATCAAATCATTGATATCAATATGGGATGTCCTGCACCTAAAGTTGTCAAAAATGGTGAGGGCTCGGCACTACTCAAAGACCTTCCGCTTGCAAGCAAAATTATTTCTGCATGTGTCAAAGCTTCGAAAAGACCTATTTCGGTGAAAATTAGGCTGGGTTATGATCATGATAATAGTCTTGAAATTGGCAGAATGTGTCAGGAAAGCGGGGCAAGTTTTGTCACTCTTCATGCTAGAACTACGCAGCAGGGATATAGCGGCAAGGCAGATTATGAGGCCATTGCAAGGCTCAAAAGTGTGCTTAAAATTCCTGTTATTGGAAATGGAGATGTTGTTGATGAAAAAAGTTATCAAAGGATGCTTTCAACAGGTGTAGATGGTGTAATGATTGGAAGAGGGGCACAGGGCAATCCGTTTATATTTAGTGATTTGAAAAAATTAAGCTATGATAGAGATTTGGTGGCTGTAATAAAGCGGCATGTAAGAGTGCTGAGAGAGCATTATGATGAAGCTTTTATCACCAAATATATGAGAAAACATCTGCTTTGGTATGCAAGTTTTTTGAATGGAGAAGATAGAATAAAAATTGCGACCAGTCAATCCATTGATCACTCAATTGAGATAATAGAAAATCATATTATGACTTGCAGTGAATGACAAAAAAATTGGCAGAGGTGGCAGGATTTTAAGAAAGAATGATGAGTCTTTATATTAAAAGATATTATCAAAAAAAGGAGAGAGTATGAAAAGAACAATAAAAGACCTTGTTGGACTTAAAGGAAAAGTAGTTTTGGTAAGAGTTGATTTTAATGTGCCTATGGATGAAGGCGGGAGAATTTTGGATGATACAAGGATAAAAAATGTAATACCAACGATTAAGTTTTTGACTGATCAACAAGCAAGAGTTGTTTTGCTTTCTCATCTTGGCAGACCAAAGGGATTTGATACAAAAAAATCACTTTATCCTGTCGCTTTGGAGCTTATGAAGAAACTTGATTGCAATGTCGACTTTATAAATGCTGTTGTTGGCTCACAAGTGAAGAAAAGAATAAAACAATTGAAAGAGGGCAACGTTCTTCTTCTTGAAAACACTCGTTTTTATAAAGAGGAAGATGCTTGTGATATGGAATTTGCAAGAGAGATTGCAAGTTATGGAGATATTTATGTCAACGATGCCTTTGGAAGTGCACATAGGAAAAATGCCACTGGTTTTGCTCTTGCCAGAGTTTTGCCAAATGCGATTGGTCTGTTGATGGAAAAGGAAATTGAAAATCTATCTTTTGCCATCAAAGAGCCAAAAAGACCATTTGTTGCAATTTTAGGTGGTGCAAAAGTTGATACAAAAATAAAAATAATCGAGAAATTTATTGAAAAAGCTGATTGCCTCATAATTGGCGGTGCGATGGCTTATACCTTCATGCTTGCAAAAGGTGAAATGGTTGGAATGAGCAAGATACAAGAAGATAAAATTGAAATTGCAAGAGAGATTCTTGAAAAAGCTGAAGCAGCAGGCAAAAAAATTTTGCTTCCTGTTGACCACATCGGTGTCAGCACAAGTGACAGCAAGGGCAAGATTGAAAAAGTTGACAAGCTTAAAGGTGATCTTGCTGGCTATGATATCGGTGAAAAAAGTATAGAATTATTTAAAAAAGAAATTGACAAGGCAAGTCAAATTTTTTGGAATGGTCCTCTTGGCATGTTTGAAAATCCAAAATTTTCTAACGGAACTAAAAAAATTGCTGAAGCCGTGGCAAATGCTAAGGCATTTACTATTGTTGGCGGCGGAGATACAGTAAATGCTATCAACACCTTTAAAGTAGCTGATAAAATTGATTTTGTCTCAACTGGTGGCGGTGCAAGTATGGAGTTTATTGAACAAGGGACTTTGCCTTGCATAGAAGTAATTCAGCAAAAGATTGTATAAATTTAAGATTAATAATCAAGTAAAAATGGAGGTAAGCTATGACTATTATTGGAAATTTAAAGATGAACAAAACTAATACTCAAGTCAAGGACTATATTATGAAATTGTTGCCCCGCTATGAAATGGGAAGACATGAGGTTGTGTTATGTCTGCCTTACACTGCTCTTTCAACAGCAAAATTTTTGCTTGATGGCAGCGACATCAAACTGGGCGCTCAAAATCTTTGTGATGATGAAGTAGGCAAAAATACTGGAGAGATAAGTGGTGAGATGTTGCATGACTGCGGAGTAGAATATGTAATTGTAGGGCATAGTGAAAGACGAGCAAAATATAAAGATAATGCCAAAGCTATCAATAAAAAGATTAAGATTGCCCTTAAAAACAGACTGAAAGTAATTTTTTGCGTTGGTGAAAGTCTGGCAGAAAAAAATCTTCTTAAAACTTTTGAGACATTAAAAGCACAGATAGAAGATGGTTTGAAAGGGCTTTATGAAAACGAGCTTGAGAATATTGTCATCGCGTATGAGCCGATCTGGGCTATCGGAAGTGGAAAAACACCACTCGCTAAAGAGATTGATGCTTCAATCAAATCAATAAGAAAAGTTATTGAAAACGACTTTTCTTTGAAAGCTGCACAAAAGATTGAAGTGCTTTACGGTGGAAGTGTTGATAATAAAAATTGTTCATCAATTGCCAAGCTTGGACAAGTTAATGGACTGCTAATTGGAGGGGCATGTCTTGATGCTATCAATTTCAGTCAATTGATAAAAGATGTAAAGGTTTAAGCATGAATAAAATTATTATAAAAAGAGGTGTAATAATTGTCTGCGTTGCATTCTTACTCCTTTTTGCCGTTTTAGGATTTATGAAGTTTAGCAATGATTATGGTTCTCCTATTTATCAAGATGAAGTCAAAAAGAACAATTTTATTGTTTCACAGATCATGCTTGATGAAAATGACCAAATAGTTTTCACCCGCAAAATAGACATAAATTTAAATGAATATATCGCACATGAAAATGAATTTAAAATATTTAAAGATAATCTTATTGCTTTACTTGAAAAACAACAAACAGAATTATTAAAAAATTTATCAGAAAAATTTGATGAAGATAAGATAGAAAAAGATATTGAAATCGTTTTGCCAATTTGGGAAAATTACAATCAAATATCCTATCAAATCAAATTTGCTTCTATTGATGTGTTTGCTGTCTCTTGTAAGGATGTCAAGTTTGACTATAATAAAAATCTGTTTATGTCATTAATGAATTTTAAATTTTCACCTGATATTTTTGAGGCAAAGCGGAGTGAAAATTTTATAAATGAAATAAAAAGCTGTGCAAGTGAAACAAGTTTTGAAAATGAAATTTCGCAATCATATAAGCCAAGTTTTTATTTTGACTTTACATCTCTTGTGAGAAGGGCTGGCTCAAATGCAGATTATTTTATTAAGAATGCAGAAGGCTTTCACCATGTTTGGAAGCTTGATAATAATCAAAAAGAAAGTTTGAAGGTTTCTCTAAAATTTATTCAAGCTGCTTGGTGGTATCTGCTGGGAATATCCGTGCCACTTGGAATAATGATTGTGGGTATTATTGTTTTTGCAATATCAAGCAAGGTGAAGAAAAACAGGGATAAAAAATTTGATAAAACCAATTTTATAAATTAGGTTAAAATATTCTGATGAAATGTAAGTATAGAAAAACAATGGAGGAGAGATGAATGACGACAAAAGTGTCCATTCTGGACACAGAGAAAGACTATTAGAAACTGTTCACAATGTCGGTCTATATGGTTTAAGTAAAATTCAAGTCATGGAATTTGTTTTATGTTATATCTTTCCACGTGGGGATGTAAATCCATTAGCCCATAGGCTACTTGATAAATTCAAAAACATTTCCACAGTTTTTGATGCATCTATAGATGATTTGAAAGCGGTGAAAGGCATGGGAGATATGTCAGCTAAAAAATTGAAAGCTATGGTTGAAATATTTAATATTTACACTTCGTCTAAAGCCAACAAGGAAGATGGCTTGGGGACTTTTGGCGATATCTATGACTATGCTGAAAGTATTATGCGATATAAAAATATTGAAGAACTTTATGTATTTGGTTTTAATAGTAGAGGTGATTACGTTGCTGATAGATGTTTAGCCCGTGGAACTTTGAAAATGGTGGGCATTGAAATACGAGAAATCAGCAATTTTGTAAATACATATAAAGTCCCTATAGTATACATAGCACATAACCATCCTGGCGGTTCATGCTTGCCTTCACAGCAGGATATTGTTTCTGCAAAAGAACTGAAAAACAAATTTGAATTTAGTTGTTGCGAGCTGAGAGATAATTTTATCGTCGGTGAAGATGGAATTTACAGCATAAATGACAAAAAGATGAAACGAGTTTTTGGCAAGAATGACAAATATATGGATATCGTCACATTATTAAATAAAAATGGGACAAATCGATTTTAAATCAAGTTATCTTTAAAGCAAAGCAAGAAAAATGTCTTTGCTTTTTTAAATAGAAAGTAGATTTTAAAATATATTACAAATTAAAGATTTTTATGCTATTATAAAGATATAATAGTTTTTAAGGAGAAGCATATGAAAATGATAAATTTACTATAGATGCTTTAACTTGTAAGTGCTGAAAACATTAAAAGAGACATTCTTGAAGCCTTCGGCAAGGTTAAGTCAAAACGTGCGGTTTGGGATACTGTTGAAGAACTCGCTGAAAAGGTGACAAAAGGCAAGCCTGTTATGGTAAAATGGCTAAATGATATTGAAAATGCAGTTGAGTCTGAACCTGAGTTGTAATGAAAATAAGTTTAATAAATTTAAATAAAAATCTACCTTTAATTGGTAGATTTTTTAATTTAAAAACATATAGAAATTAATTTTTAATTTGTGCCTCATTTTCTTCATTTTCAATGCATTCTTGCTTTACTTCGTTTTCTGCACTTTCTAAGGTTTTTAGTCTTTCGCTTTCTTTTTTTCTTAAATACATCAAGTAAAAAGCAAGTGAAATGGACACAACCATAACAGCACTTGAGCAGGCAAATATCGCCCTAATACCAAATTTAAATAATTGACCAGAAATTAATATTCCTATTGCCATACCCAGTTTTCCTATTCCATATCTAATGTTTGCAAAAGCCAACTGGTTTTCTTTGTTTATTCTGTTGATATAAACTCCGTCTGAGACATTCTCCCAAGCTCTGCTTACAAAAAGAGAAAGGAAGATTCCAACAATAGCTACATAGAAGTTTCCAGTTATTGCAATCAAAACATAAAGGACAAGACGCAAAACAAACTTGCAGGAATAGGAGATGTAATCCTTTTTGAAATTTAATTTATAGAGAGCAAGATATCCAAAGACATCGCCTAAAATATAAGAAGCCAACAAAAATATTGAAATGTAGTTTATAGGCAGTCCCAATAGATTTTTCAAAAGCAAAGTCATTAAACCAAGTGCAATATTGTAGGCGATATTTTGAATAAAGTAATAGACTAAATATATATTGGCAATTTTGTCTTTGAAAATTGCTTTAAACTTAATATTTTTTTCTGAATTATCACTTTTGAAGAGAAAAGTTATGGGTATGCATGCAATTGTGAAAATTAATGCCGCAATTGCTAAAATGTTGTATTCAAAAAAACCTGCAAGTTTAAAAGCAATAATGCCACCAGCTATAAGAATACCAATATCGGTGCAAAGATATTCGATGAGTTTTCTATGTGAATAAATTTTAGAAGATTTGAGCTTTTGTGTAATCAATGGATAAATAGATAGTATGATTAAATTTATTGATATTGTTTCCAAGAAAAAACTTAAAATTTTAATCCAACCAATAGGGTGGTTGAAAGAAATAATCATAGAGAGGAAAGATACAGCACGAATGATTAATGAAATTCTTATTAAAAGCAGCATATTAAACTTTTTGAATATAAGTATCAGACCTATTGAAATGAAACATGTGACAAATAGAGACGCGCTTACTATAAGCGAAATATTTGAAATATTAATTTTGTTTATTTCCAGCCATACAGTTTTATAATTCTCCCATATTCCTATTGAAAAAGACATGATGGAAAGAAAGATAAAAATCCATTTTTTTCTCGTTTGTAATCTGCTTCCAAGTTTGTCTCCTTATAAAAATTTAGTAACAATTGAAGATATTATAGCATTATAAAAATAAAACATCAATATAAAAGATAAATAAATCTCAATGAATTTAATGATAAAAAGGGCTTAATAAAATAAAAAATAAAAAAACTTTGAAAAAATGCTTGAAAAAGGGGATAAGTTTGTGTATAATAAAGAAGGATAAGTTTTACAGGCTTAAAAAAATATGGAGAGATGGCTGAGCGGTCGAAAGCGGCGGTCTTGAAAACCGTTGAAGTGAAAGCTTCCAGGGGTTCGAATCCCTTTCTCTCCGCCATTAGCGAACTATACGCACCCTAAATATTTTGACGGGTGTGTTTTTTTATGCAAGAATGCTTTGTAGTTGCTCTTGATTTGTTATATAATCAATATATGAAATTAAGCGAACAGATTAGAAATTGCAAATTATGTGGCGAACATCCTAAATTAATTGAAAATAATATCCAGATTGGGACTTCTCATTTTATTATAATTGGAGAAAGTCCTGACAAAGATGGCTGGATAGAGTCAAAGAGAGCCTTTTATAATACAAAAGGGAATTTGCAAGCAAGTGGTAGAGTTTTAGAAAAATTATTAAATAACATTGGATATTCTATTGGCGATATATTTTTTACTGAGTGTTGTAAATGTATCATATAAGAGAAAAAATTTCTTGAAAGATTTTCTCATAATTGTATGCCAATTTTGTTGAAACAATTAAAAGTCATTCCTTGCAAAATTATACTTACTATGGGTTTGTATCCAACACAGGCTTTGCTTAACAAAAAAATCAAAAGATACTCTGATTATGTTAGAAAAGAATTTGATTTTGAAGTTAATGATAAAAAATTTATTTCGTTGCCTATTTATCATCCTTCTCCACTTAATCCAAAAGGCTATAAAGCAAATGCACCAATATTTGAAAGATTGAAATTTTTTAGAGATAATATTGGGTGTGTTTAGAGACTTTGTCTCACCGCAAAGGTTTGATTTAAGTTTTATTATTTAATTTACATAATTTTAAAAGGCGGTAAGTTTATATGAATTTTAAGAAGAAAGGTGAAATTCTTAGAAATGATTTTAAAAATTTAGTTTATGAATATATGTCATCAAAAGATGAATGTAACAATTTTAATAAAGGAATGAAACAGGCAGAAATATTTCGCGATTGTGGAATGGATTGGGGTGAAAAAGAAAATTGCACTTCTTCTAATCAACAATATTGGATTGTTGCCATTTTAAGAGAATTAGAGGAAGAAGGTAAAATTCAGCGAGATAATGAAACAAAAAAGTGGAGATTAAAATAATAGTAAAAAATTTCAGAATTTTAGGATACAATTACTTCTTTATATAAAAAAATAAAAACCATAGTATTTTACTGGTCTATTTAAAGCTTGTGGTAGAAATTTTTAATTAAAAGTAAAATTCAAATAGACAGTTTCTATTTTAAAAACGCTTGAAAAAGATGGCTTTTTATGTTACAATCAAAATTACATATTTTTGAGGTATTAATGAACAATACTTATGTCTCTCGAAAGACGACAAAAAAGAAATTTGAAATAAGAAATTTATTATCGGCAAGTAATATTTTGATTATCATTTTAATAATCTTTTATATTTTGGATTGTTATTTGCCACTCCCGAAGGGTTATACAGGTTACAATGCTTGGGATAGTGAGAGTTCACCAGTGATGAACTATATTTTTGGCAGTTGTGGTGGTCTGCTTACCAATTATTTAGGGGTGGGGTCGGCTTTGGTCAATGGAAATGCAGTATACAGGCATATTACGTTGATGTTTTTACACGGCGGTATTCTTCATTTAATAGTCAATATTGTTGGATTGTATTTTATAGGTAATTATGCGGAAAAGCGTTTCGGCTGGTGGCTAACGTTGATTTTGTTTTTTCTTACGGGGTTTTTAGAAAGTTATATTACAGACCCATTGTTTGCCGCACTATTTCCGAAAAAAGCTCAAGAATATATCGGTGTGAGTGTAGGAGCTTCGGGCGGTATTTTCGGATTGATGGGTGCTTCACTTGCCGCAATTTTTTTCGATATAAAAAGTTTTGAGCATATAAATCAGAAGACTCTTATTGTTTCAGCGATTTATGGGATACTTGTAACTTACATTGTGGATTTAGGATATAATACTGTTTGCCATAATGTTGCATTGCTATTGGGGCTGGCTGTTGGCACAATGCTTATTCTTCCATTCTATATTTTAAAAAAGAAAAGTTTGCACCGAAAGACAAAGAAAATAACTCGCTTTAGGTAAAGACCGCATACAATAAAGTTAAATTGATTTAATGTAATTAAAAAATAAAAGCTACAAAAACGATCTCAATCATTTTGCCCTAGATTAACCTCTTATCAGTTTAAAACTTTGAAATATTATTAAAATAAATCATAGAAATAGTTACAAATATAAAGATTTTTTTTTATTGATCATACAAGAATTGCAAGCAATTAAACATTGACAAAAATGGTTTTTTGTGTTAAAATTATGATTATGAAACAGAAAAATTTGTTTGTGCAAAATCAAAATGACCATCAAGCTATTACATATTTAAGAGCAAGTCATCATTGTCTTCAGAAAGAAAAGCATGTCAAGTATTTGATGATTTTTTTATCATTTGGAATCTGTCTTGCTGCAATTTTCAATAGATATCTTCCACAAATGTTGCAAAAGGTGAACAATATTGTTGAGATTCAACAGATTGTCGCCACCATAATAAACCTTGTGTCTGGCGTTATTTTAGTAGTGGGACTAGTTTTAGGATTTTACATTTCACGTATGCACACCGAAGGGACAGTGCTTCGTGATAAATATGACTCTTATGTATTTGGAAGGCTCAATCCTTCTATTCTTCGTCCTATTTCTCAAACTATGATTGAAGAGTATGCAAGAAAAACAAAAAAAATTTCTGATGAAAAGTTTAAAAACTTTCTTTATAGTGAAGAAGATGACCCTAAAAATTCAAGTGCACAATTTGATTATATCAGCAAGGAAGTTCACAATGATTATAAGTTATATTTATCAATTCAGCCCTTCTTTTTGACTATATGGATTGGTTTTTGTGTGATGATATTTTTGATTGCTTTAAGTTTTAATGACACTTTCATCACCACCTTAATCAACATTTTGATACCTTCACTATCTGCCATCACCACAATTGGAAACTCTTGGTATAGTTGCAGACTTCAGATGAAACAGTTGCAAAATTTAATTAATATCACAGAAGAAATAGATAAAATGCCAGAAAGCAGGCGTCAGCTTTATATTTCAGATGAAAGAAATATGCGAATGCTTGCTGATGGGCTTTTCAATTATCGTTCAAGTGCCTTTGTGATTCCAAATTTTCTTGAAAAACGATTTAATAAATCCATTAATGCAGAAAAAGAACAAAATTTCAAATTGCAGCATAATGATGACATGCTTAATGCTTATGGTTCTGTTTCTAGCAGTAAAGTGAAGAAAAATAATAGCACTGCAAAAAAAGTGGCGACTGACAAAAAAGCTAAGCAGGATAGTCAAAATAAATTAACAAATCAAGGAATAAAAAAAAATAACAATAAAAAACAAGAGGCAAAGAAATTACCGAAAAAGAAATAGAAAGAGGAAAGTATTATGAAGATAGCAATAGATGTTGATGACTGTATTAGTAATACTGCTGAAGTGGATTTTGTCACCTGCTATGAATATAACAAAGCATTACATCCTGATGATAATAAGAATTATGTAAATGAATATCATAATGCACCTACGATTTTTGGCTTAACTAAAGAGCAGGATGATGATTTTTATATTCATCAAAGAAAACTGTGTATAGAAGAAGACCTTATTAAACCAAAAGTATTTGCAGATAAAATAATAGCTAAACTCATAAGAGATGGACATGATGTCACTATTCTTACAAGTCGAGGTGATTTGTATTGGGGGAACGCTTTGGAAGAAACCAAAAAATGGTTAAACAAATATAATATTCCATATACAAGATGTGTTGCAAACAGTGGAGATAAAGGCAAATATTGTGCGGAAAATAATATAGATATTATGATTGATGACAACTTGAAGTATATCAAGCAATGTAATATGGTTGGAATAAGAACTATTACTTTCAACAACAATTACAATCCAAAATATTATCCTGAAGAATTGAGACATTATCAGAATGACTTAAATACATATGCTAGCAGCTGGAGTGAGGTTTCAGATAAGGTTGATTTAATTTCTAAAATAAAAGAAGAGTTTGAGAGCAAACAATTGATGTAATAAAATAGCGTTTCTTAAATTCCAAATTTAATTTGCAAACCTATAAAAATATAATAAAGAAAAAAGTCTAATATAGAATTAGACTTTTTTAATAGGTTATATTGATTGAAGTTTTTAAAGAAAATAGTTTAAATTTGTTTTTTATTATTTTACAATATTTAATAGTTTTGTATTTTATTGCAAATCTATATTGACAAATAATATTATGCTAAGTATAATAGGTATAAATACACGGAGGACAAAATGGAGATGAATTTTTATCCAATAATTGATGTTCATGCCACATGGTTGGCTTTTAATCCAGTTCAAGGTTGTCCGAATAAATGTAGATATTGTTTTTTAAACGGGATTGGCATGACACATAAAAAACCGATTGTTTTATGTTCTGCCGAAGAAGCTGTTGATAAATTATTGAATTCTCCTTATTATTTGCCTGATTTTCCTATCTGTTTTTTCAGTCAAACTGATGCTTTTGCAACTCCAGATAATATAGCGTATTTGACTAAAGTTTTACAAATTATGCATGAAAGAAAAATATTAAATCCAAAAATTTTTATCACAAAATGTTTTATTCCTATTGAATTTATAAATTTGTGTGAGGAGTATGAAAGTTGTGGGGAGAAGTTTATCTTCTATTTAAGTTATTCGGGTCTTGAAAATGATATAGAAATAGGTATAAACAAAGAAAAGATAAAACAAAATTTTATCAATCTCCATAATCACAATCAAAAGATTATTCACTATTGGAGGCCTCTATTGCCTCAAAATTCTTCAGTATCGAAGATTCAGGAAATTATTAAGTTTGTAAAAAATTATGCGCTAGCTTCGGTCATTGTTGGACTAAAGGTGCAAACAAACATCATAGAAAATTTTGATTTCTGGCCTGAAATGTTGAATTGCAAAGAAAAGGCATTGAATGCTGAATGTATTTGGACGAAAGAGGCATATGAAATATTATTTGGAGATAATGAAAAACAAATTTTTGGAGATTATCCTATTTTTCAAAGCAACTCTTGTGCACTTGCACTTGCACTTGGTATTACAGACAGAAATGCTTTTTGGAAATCTTATTATTGTGAAAAAGTGAATAATTGTCCAAAATTACAGAAACAAAGATGTAAGGAATATTATGAAAAAATAGATAAAAAATCCCTTCTAGAAAAAGTGAAAGATATATTATTAAAAATAGGATATGATATAAATAATTTAAAAATAGAATTAAAAGAAAATTTTTTAATAATTGAAAATATAGAATTAATGCAAAGAGATTTAACCTATTTGACTCAAGTTACGCATATGAAAATTAAAGCAAATAAATCTAAAGATGATATATATTGGAATTCATCACTTGCCAATAAGAAGCCTGTGATAATATAAGGAGAGAAAATGAAAGATAGTTTTATTATTAATGAGATAAAGTTTAATATCAATACTGATTCTTATAATTTATTTTTAGAGCAGAAGAAAGAGGTTGATAAATTTGTCAACAGAAAAGAAGTTAAATTTAATGAAGAGGTTATTTTAAATTACACGGATAACAAGAAACTCTTTGAACAATTGAAAGAAATTTTCGAAAGTTCAAAAGATATTGAGCAAATTGATACTTTTAAGGGGGAGGTCCATTATCGTTTTAATGGTCAGAAATATGATGTTTTTTTAAAGATAATGGTGAGTATTTTGCCTTTGTTATAAATGAAAATGAAATTATGATAGTGAAGAATCCTGAAATGGATACTCATGAATTTCCTTTTAGAATAGTTAGAGAAGTTCTGGTCAGAAAAATGGAAGATAAAGGTTATATTTTTACGCATGCTACAGGTTTTAATGTTGGTGGCAGGGGTTATTGCGTGATTGCAAGCAGTGGTGGCGGAAAAACCACTCTGATGACCAAGATGTTGGAAAATTCAAAAAATTCAAAGGTTCTTTCAAATGACAGAATATTTCTTAAAGAAGAAAATGGTTTTCTTAAAATGCGAGCATTTCCAATTCCTATTGTATACGCAATGGGAACGGTGAAAGGTAGTGAAAAATTAAAGAATAATTTCAAACTAAATAATCGCACACAAAAAGAGTTTAATGTTGAGCTTGAGCAGGCGAAAGATAATCAAAAATTAGAATTTGATTTAACTGAAATAGAGAAGGTTTTTGATTGTTCACTTGTGACAGAGGACAAAGTTGATGTAATTATCGTCCCAAAGATTTTAAAGTCAGAAGGGGACTTTGCAAGAGCGACAATGATGAATGTAGAAGATTCAGAAAAAATATTGCAAAATAACAGTTTCACCCCTTTTGATACTGAGTCTGAAAGAAAACAATGGATTTATTGCAGAAAATCTGCAATTGAAGAACTCAATCAAAACAAACAAATTTTGATTGATTTTCAACTCAAAATGCCAATAGTTTATGTAGAATACAGCATAGATGCAAAACCCGAGACTATCTTACAGGCAATTGAGAATGCCATTGAAGATGAAAATAACATTTGTTTAGGAGATTAATATGATAAGAAAAGCGGTTATTCCTATTGCAGGTTATGGAATCCGATGTTTGCCTTTCAGCAAAGAGATACCAAAAACAATGATTAATGTTATAACAACGCCAGTTATTCAATATATTGTTGATGAATTGATTGAAAGTGGAATTAAAGAGATTCTTTTTGTTGTAGGAAGTTCTGGCTTTATTGTGGAAAATTATTTTTCAAAGAATGTCGAATTGGAAAACTTCTTATTGGAAAAGGGCGAAAATGAAAGATTGACCAAAATTAAAGATATATATAATAATGCAAATTATTATTTTATTAAAACGAAAACAATTTCGGGTTCTGGAAGTTCTATTTTATCTGCAAAAAATTGGATTGGAAATGAAGCCTTTTTGGTGCTATGTGGAGATGAATTTTTTGTTGGAAAGAATCCTGTTGTTAAACAATTAATTGATGTATTTGAAAATACAGGCAAATCTGTTATTGCAATGAAAGCAATTGAAAATCATGAGAGAGATAAATTTGGAATTCTTGAGGGAAAATTGACAGGTAAAATTCTAGAAATAACAAGAACAGTTGAAAAGCCGAAGATTAATGAAACTGATAGCAATTTTGCGGGAATGGGTCGATATCTTTTAACACCTGATATATTTGAATATTTAGAAAAATTAGAATATAAAAAAGATAAAGAGCTACAGCTTACCGATGCAATGCAGATGAAGTTGAAAGATAAAGATGATATAATAGGATATTTATATGATGGTAAAAGATATGATTGCGGAAATAAATATGATTATATGATTGCAAATATTGAAACAGCATTAAAGGACAAAGAGATTTCAGTAAAAATAAAAAATTATTTAAAGAGTCTTTATGAAAAGGATTTTAACATTGATGAATATTAAAACATTTATAGAAAACAATTATTTAAAAGCTATAAATCTAAAGAAAGCTTTTCAGATAACTGAGAAGAAAGAATGGAATGCTTTGACGGTATTGTCTGAGCTTGTGGTGCAACTTGGCCATTTGAGTTTTATTGTTGAAGGTAATGATAGGGTAGGAGAACAAGGAAGAAATATTTCAAATCTTGGTGATGAAGTAAGTGATGTAATTTTACAAATTTTCGCCTTATCTTGGAAATTAGATTTTGATTTAGTCGAGACTTTTAAACGACATTATTGTGGTGATTCTATAAGTGATATGCTTACACTTACTGGACAAATTACTGAAGCAGTAATGGAAATTAATGATTTTAGGCATAGAAAAATTAGATTGAATTTTAAATGTATTGAAGAATTTGTAATTTTTAAGATAAACTGCCTTATTTGTGTTGTGTTTGATTTTTGTAAATGTTATAATGTAGACATAAAAAACGAGTTTGAAAATATGATAATTGATGCAACCAATTTTTTAAAAAATTATGAAGGAGAGTAAAATGGAATATTTAGATATTTATACAGATAAGTTTAAGCATATAGGAATTTGTGAAAAAAAAGAATGTCATACGAAGGGTTATTGGCATAAGGTCATCACGGTTCTTGCAATAAATCCCAAATTAAGAAAGGTTTTTTTTCAAAGAAAAAGACCTAAAGATAATATTATCACAGATAATAATGCACTGCTTGATTTTACTGTGGGCGGTCACATTCAAGCGGGCGAAACAGAAGAACAATCTGTTAGAGAAATAAAAGAAGAACTTCTTGAAGATGTTATGCTGTCTCAACTTGTATTTTTAGGAATAAGGCAAACTGCGGCAACAGTGACTGAGAATTATATTGCAAATGAATTTCAATATGTTTATTTATATCCTTCTGATAAAACGCTTGAAGAATATGAAGTGAATGGTGAAGAAATCGCAAGACTTGTTGAAGTAGATTTAGAAGAAGCTTTAGAATTATTCTATGATGAAAAGAGCGAAATTACTGCACGCGAAAAATTTTTAGATGGAGAAAATTATGTTATTAATGAAAAGAAGATAACAAAGAAAAATTTTATGGAATGTTATCAAATAATAGATGAATTTTATAAAAGAGTATTAATCGCTGCAAAAAGATATAGTGATGGTGAAGATAAAAAATATATAATGTGGTAAAAATTTCTTTTAATCTTCAATTAGAATTTAATATAAAAAGTCTCAAATAACTAGTTGAGACTTTTTTGTATAATTTTTATAATTCTCTCTGAAGATCTTCCATCACCATATATTTTGCTGCTTTTATATTTTTTAAGATTTGAAAAATTATCTGTTGCAATACTGTCAAAAGTCTTGACAATATCATTAGTATTGACGCCTGCCAAAAATAAATTATTTGATTTAAGACCATCAGAACGTTCAGTCTCTGTTCTTAAAACGATAGTGGGTTTTCCAATAAAGACACATTCTTCTTGAATACCACCGCTATCTGTCATAACAATATCTGCAAGTTGTTCTAATTTGTTAAATTCGATAGTATTGAAAGGTTTGGTGATGATTAATCTTTTATTTTTCTTAAGAGTTTCATCTGCAATTTTTTTTATTAAAGGATTTGGATGCATTGGGAATACTATGCAAATATTATCGTATTTTTCTAATAATATATTAACAGCTGAAAATATACTTTTCATATTTTTACCCAAATTCTCTCTTCTATGCGTTGTTAACAAAATTAATCTTTTTTCATCAATATCGGGAAGTTTCAGTTTAATGTCTTGTTTTAAATTAAATTTAACTAGGTCAATAATTGTATTTCCTACAACAAAAATATTGTGAGGTTTTATTCCTTGTTTTATTAAATTGTTTTTTGCAGTTACGGTTGGAGCAAAATGTAAATATGCTATAGAATCTATAAAGATTCGATTCATTTCTTCAGGAAAAGGACTTTCCAAATTAAAAGAACGAAGACCTGCTTCAATATGTGCAATTTTGATTTTTTTATTAAAGCTCGCTAGTGCGCCTGCCATTGCAGTTGTCGTGTCACCATGAACTAAAACAAGGTCGGGTTTTTCTATATCTAAAATTTTTTCAAAATTAATTAATATAAATGATATAATTTCATTCAAACTTTTACAATTTTTTAATGTATTAAGTTTATATTTAGGTATGATATCATATAATTTAAACACATCAGATAAAAGTTCTTCATGCTGCCCAGAGGAAACTACAACATTTTCAATGTTCGTATGATTTATATCTTTAATTATAGGAACCATTTTAATTGCTTCAGGTCTTGTCCCTATTAAAGTAATTATTTTCATATATTAAGTGTATCATATTGAAATAAAAAAATCAAATTATTTAAATCTTAATAGTAATTAAAAATTATAACAAAAGTTAATTTATTTTTTAATTGATTGTTTTGTTTTATTATGTTATAATAATTTTGAGGATATTGATGTGGAAAAGTTGGCTTCTTATGGAGAAAAATTAATAGATGATTCACTTAAAAATGATAAAAATATTGACAAAACAGAAACTCTTCAAAATAGTCAATTATTTTTTTCTAATAAACATGGCGATGAGAAAAATTATAGTTGTGATTTCAATAAAATCAACAATCACCAAATCGATATGACCATATCTGGCAAGTTTTTGGCTAAAAGAAAGGTAAATGTTGATTTTGATAAAAATTCTTATCTGCTTGATACTTATGCTTATGACATTGAGGATAAAGTTAAGCAAAAGATTAAAAGCAAATATGGCTTAAAAGGAAATATAGTAATAAACGCGGGTGCCAATGGTGTGCTGCAAAATATTTTAAAGATGTTTTTCTTGTCCTTTGGTGAACTTTTGACAACATATTATTCCTTTGAGCAACCTCAATATGCTGCATTATCTATGAAAGGCAGTGTTAGGCTTATCAAGCATCGAGAGGATTTTTCTGTTGATTTTGAAGAGATGAGAAAGGCTGTAAATGAGAATACCCGTGCTATTTATCTATGCAATCCAAACAATCCAACAGGAATTTGTGAAGCTAACGAAAAGATTATTGAATTTTGTAAGTCGGTGAATGTGCCTGTCATTGTTGATGAAACGACAATCGATTTCTCAGAGAATAAGTCGTTGCTTTATGAAAAAGACTTGCCAGATAATTTAATTGTCGTGCAGAGTTTTTCAAAATCGCATGGCTTTTCAGGCTTGAGGACAGGCTATGCCTATTTGTCAGATAGATATATCGCAGAGTATTATAAAAATACAACCATTCATTCAAATTCTCATCTAGCTTTATATATTATTAATGAGCACTTTAATGATGGTGTTGAGGAAAACATAGAAATTGTCAAAAAGCAAAGAGATTGCCTGTTTGAAGCTCTTCAAAAGCTTGGCTTTGAAATGATTAAGTCGCAATCAAACACCTTACTTTCAAGACAAACCTATGATGAAATGTTTTTTAATTTATTGGATAAAAATGGAATTGGTGTCGTAAAGGTGAAAGGCGGTGACAACAAATACCATTTTAGAATTGCAGTTCAAACAATAGAAACAAATAAAGCTTTTATTGACAAAATGAACAATATAAAAAACCTATGATGAAATTTTAGTTGTTTTTTACAATTTAAAATAAATTTTAATAATTTTATTGACATATTTGATTTTTATCTGTATAATTGCCAAGAGGTGTTTATGTCTGATTTGGATTTTGAAATAAGTCATCTTGACAAAGTTGTCAAGGACCTAAAAGAAACCCGCGATGTCGTAATTAAAAAACTTGATAAGTTGAACCTAACAAAGTCATATGACGAAAATGATTTAGCAGTTGCACTATCCTATGTATACGCAAAAAGAATTTTCGATATAGAAAAGCATGGAAGCTCACCATATTTTGCGAAGCTTGTCTATAAAGATGATGCCGAGCAAATGCCCGAAAGTCTTTATATTGGGAAGGTGGGCTTTTCTAATGCAAATGACGAAATTATTGTAGTTGATTGGAGAGCTTCTATTGCGACTCTCTATTATGATTCAGAAGTTGGAAAGGTGCAATATAAAACGCCGTCGGGTATTAGGAGTGGACAAATGCTTCTTAAAAGGCAAATCGAAATAGCTGACGGAAAACTTTTAAGCATAAGCGACAGTGATTTGATGACCAATGATGAACTTTTGAGACCATACCTAAATCAATCAGCCGATAAAAGACTGAAAAGTATAATATCAACCATTCAGGCACAACAAAACGCAATTATCAGAGCACCAAGAAAAAACTTGATTGTTCAAGGTGTTGCAGGAAGTGGAAAAACAACCGTTGCTTTGCACAGGCTTTCATATCTTATATATCAGATGAAAAAGTTTGAAACGACAGCTGATTATTTGATAATTGGTCCAAATAAAGTCTTTCTAAAATATATATCATATGTTTTGCCAGAACTTGATACAGAAAATGCGACCCAGTTGACCTATGAGGAAATAGCCCAAGAGGTTGTAGGAGAAAAGTTTAAAATCAAAGATAAAAATGAGGTGCTTAAAGATTTGTCTGATGAAAACCCTGCACCAAAATGTTTAAAATTCAAAAACAGTGCTGATTTTCAAAAGCTTATTGATGAGTTTATTGAAAAGCTTGCGATAGAACTTCTGCCTAAAAACATCAATTTTATGGGAGTAGAGGTGTTTTCAAAGGAGCAGCTTATCGAATTTTATTGTCAAAACAAAGGGGGAGATATTCAGTCAGAATTTGCAAGGCTATCCAATTTTTTGACAGGGAAATTGAGCAACCCAAAGGTCAGCAAGGTGGTTTTGCAAGAGGTGTTTGCTCGGGCTAAAGCGGAGGGTGTAAATCTTGGACTTAAAGATGAATGGAAACTTCGTGACATTTTTGAAAAGGGCAAACAGGATTTCTTTAGAAAGCAGATAATGTTTAAAAAACTTTCTATTTTGAAAATTTATGGAGATTTTATAAGTTCCCTAAAAGGTAAGGGAGATTATGACTATCTCATAAGTTCAACTCTTCAAAATATTAAAAATAAAATGTTTGATTTTGAAGATCTGCCCGCTCTTATTTATTTAAAACAAAAGATTGCCTCTTTCAAAGCTTATGACAATATCTGTCATGTCACTATTGATGAAGCACAAGATCTGGGTCAGTTTCATTACGTTGCCCTAAAACAACTGTTTACAAATTGTATTTTCGACCTGTTTGGTGATATGAATCAAGCAATTTATGGATATAGTTCTATTGAAAATTGGGATCAACCCAATCAGATTCTGCTTAATGGAAATTGCCAATATTATCAACTTACCAAAAGTTACCGAACGACTATTGAAATTATGGATGCATCCAATCTTATCGGAAACTGTATCGAACTTGTAGTTGGTGAGCCAGTAATAAGGCATGGTGAAAAGGTGACTGCAAAAGAAGTTTCAGAAAAAGAACATCAATTTATTTTACCACAACTTATCAAAGATGCATGCAAGCAATTTTCGACAATTGCTGTGCTTTGCAAAAATGAAAGTGAATGTGAGAGAGTAAGTAAAATTTTGTCAAATTCAGATATAGAGCATACAATTCTCAAGGATAATAGCGAGGTGCGAGGCGTGATGATAACAACTGTTTATCAGTCTAAGGGTTTGGAATTTGATTTCGTGCTTTTGTCAGATGCTTCAGAAAAACAGTTTGACACAAAAAATATTGTTGATATGAAATTACTTTATGTTGGTATGACGAGGGCAATGCACTCTTTAAAGATACTTTCAGTTGGAAAGATTTGCCCAGCCCTGAAAAGTCTTTTGCAAAATTAAAATATCTATAATTTTTAAAAACAGACTATTATAGTCTGTTTTTTATAATTAATTAATTTATAAAATCTATTTTATTTTTTTAACAATTTCTTATAGTTTGACATAATTCATTATTAGTTATTTTAATAATAATTGGTGATGATTTTTTTATTTGCTTGACAAAGTTTAAGTAAATAAATATAATCTTATTAGTTTATAAACTTTTGTAATTTCATTAAATTACATAAAAATTTCTAGGAGGAAATATGCTGAGACTATTTAAATTTTTCAAATTTAAAGAATGGTTTTTTGTTCTTATCAGCACAGGTTTGATTGTCTTTCAAGTTTGGCTTGATTTAAGAATACCAGATTATATGAAAACAATCACTGATATATTGCAAAAGCAGGGAGCGATTGCAGATATTTGGAAAAATGGCGGTTTTATGATGGCATGTGCTTTTGGAAGTTTGCTTTCTGCCTTTGTGATCAGTTTTATTGCTTCTAAGGTTGCAGCAGTATTGTCCTATCGCATGAGAGAAGCTGTGTATAAAAAGGTGGAATCTTTCTCTATGGAAGAGATTAAGAAGTTTTCAACTTCATCTTTGATTACAAGGACGACAAACGATGTTGCGCAGGTTCAATTTGCAATGACGCTTATGCTTCAACTTCTTATCAAAGCACCTGTCATGGCTATCTGGTCAATTTGCACAATTGCAGGTAAAAGTTGGCAATGGTCACTTGCCACCGTTGGGGCTGTTTTGATACTCGTTGTTATTCTTGCAGTGGTGATAATATTCGCTGTGCCAAAATTTAAGAAAATTCAAAGATTGACAGACAATTTAAACAGTGCTACAAGAGAAAATTTGGACGGATTAAGAGTTGTCAAAGCTTACAATGCAGAAAAATTTCAGGAAGCAAAATTTGAAAAAGCAAATAAAGAACTTACAGACACCCATCTTTTCACAGGCAAAGTAATGTCAATTATGAATCCTGGTATGACGCTAATTTCTAATGGACTCAACCTTGCAATTTATTGGATTGGTGCTTTAATTATAAACAGCAGTCCTTCTCTTAGTGGGAAAATGAATTTGTTCAGCGATATGCTTGTTTATTCTTCATATGCAATGCTTATTGTTATGTCATTTATGTTGCTCATCATGGTATTTATGATGATCCCAAGAGCGAGCGTTTCTGCAAAGCGTATTAATGAAGTCCTTGATACCAAGCTCAGTGTAGTTGATGGCTTTGAAGTGGCAGGAGAAAATAAGGGTGAGGTGGTATTTAAAAATGTAAGTTTTAAATATCCTGATGCCCAAGAATACGTTGTAAGAGATGTTTCTTTCACTGCTAAACGTGGTGAAACGATTGCTTTTATTGGCTCGACAGGAAGCGGGAAAAGCACAATAATCAATCTAATTCCAAGATTTTATGATGCAACAGATGGTGAAATTTTGATAGATGGTGTTAATGTCAAAGATTATAAGCAGGCAGATCTTCACAAGAAAATTGGTTATGTCCCACAAAGAGCGGTCTTGTTTGCAGGCTCAATCAAGACTAATATTGATTTTGGTGACAATAGTGCGGGAAACATGCCAGATGAAGAAATTGATAGAGCTTTAAATATTGCCCAAGCTAAAAACTTTGTTGATAAGTTGGAACTTAAATATGATGCAAGGGTGGCTCAAGGTGGAACAAACTTTTCAGGTGGGCAAAAGCAGAGAATGTCAATAGCAAGAGCGATTGCAAGACGACCAGAAATATTTATCTTTGATGATAGCTTTTCAGCACTAGACTATAAGACTGACAAAGTTTTAAGAAAAAAACTTAAGGAAGAGACCACAGAAAGCATTAAGTTTATTGTTGCTCAGCGTATCGGGACGATAAAAGATGCTGACAAAATTATTGTGCTTGAAGCAGGTGATGTAGTTGGCATGGGAAAACATGAAGAGCTTTTGAAAACTTGCGAAGTTTATCGCGAAATCGCACTTTCACAATTATCTAAGGAGGAGCTGGCACAATGAAAAAGATTGAAAAGAATGAAAAGATAATTGAAAAGCTTGACGTTGAAAACAATTTGGATGTTTTAAATGAAAGTGATAAACAATCAACAAGCCATAAGAAAGTGAAAATCAAAAAAGGTAAACTGAAAAATAAAAAACAAAGACCAGCAAAAGTGAAATATCCTTTCAGAAAAACATGGGGAACACTTTTTAAATATTGTAAAAGATTTTTACCTGCGACAATTATTGCCCTTGTGTTTGCTATCGGTGGTGCAATTTTTACCATTCTTGGACCAGATAAGATTTCCGACATGGCAGAGGTAATTGGAAATGGTATTGGACTTGGCGGCATTGACATGAAAAAGATCGCAACAATAGGTTTCACCCTTGTTGGTTTCTATTCGGCTAGTGTAATCTTTGGTTATCTTCAAGGTTACATCATGACAGTAGTCACACAAAAGATTACCAAAAAGATGAGAGAAGATATATCAACAAAGATAAATCGTCTCCCTTTAAGATATTTTGATAACACAAGTCATGGCGACATACTTTCACGCGTCACAAATGATGTTGATACATTAGGCCAAATGCTCAACCAAAGCATTTCTGGGCTTGTATCGGCGGTCACACTTTTTGTTGGATCAATTGTGATGATGTTTGTTACAAATTGGATGCTGGCTCTTGTTGCAATCGGTGCATCTTTATTTGGATTTATCTTTATGGGGATTATTGTTGGAAGTGCACAAAAGTATTTTGTTGCTCAGCAAAATCAACTTGGAGAAATCAATGGACATATTGAAGAAGTTTATAATGGTCATAACGTTGTCAAAGCTTTTAATGCTGAAAAGTCTCTCTATAGCGAGTTTGACAAGATAAATAAGAAATTATATGCAAGCTCTTTCAAATCTCAATTTTTAGGCGGGCTTATGATGCCTATGATGAGTTTTGTTGGCAACTTCGGCTATGTTGCTGTTTGCGTTGTTGGTGCAGTTTTAAGTTTGAAAGGCATTTCTGGTATTGAAGATATCGTGGCATTTATGATTTATGTTCGTTTATTTACACAGCCACTTTCTACTTTTGCTCAGTCTATGTCAAGTCTGCAATCAGCAGGAGCGGCAAGTTATCGAGTGTTTGAATTTTTGGGCGAAAGAGAACTTGAAGATGAAAGCTACAAAACTGAGGTTCTTGAAAATGCTGAAGGAAATATAGAATTTAAAAACATCAATTTTGGATATAATCCAGATAAAACCATAATCAATGACTTTTCAGCAAAAGTCAAGGCAGGTCAAAAAATTGCAATTGTTGGACCGACAGGTGCGGGAAAGACCACTATGGTAAACCTTCTTATGCGTTTTTATGAGGTAAACAGTGGCGATATCTTGATTGATGGTGTATCTTCGCAAAAGCTTACCCGAGAAAATGTCCATGAACTCTTTTGTATGGTTTTGCAAGATACTTGGCTGTTTGAAGGCACAATTTATGATAATATAGTTTACAACAACAAAAATATACCACTTGAAAAGGTGATTGAAGCAAGCAAAGCAGTTGGGCTTCATCACTTTATTCAAACATTGCCACAAGGCTATTATACTCCTCTCAATGAAGAGGCCAATCTTTCAGCAGGTCAAAAACAGTTGGTTACAATAGCTCGTGCAATGGTTGATGATGCTCCAATGCTTATTTTAGATGAGGCGACAAGCAATGTTGATACAAGGACAGAAATTCTCATTCAAAATGCAATGGATAAACTGATGACTGGCAGAACTTCAATTATTATTGCCCACAGACTTTCAACAATCAAAAATGCAGATCTTATCTTGGTCATGAAAGATGGAGATATTATTGAAAGCGGAAATCATCAGCAGCTTCTTGAAAAGGGCGGTTTCTATGCCGATCTTTATAATAGCCAGTTTGAGCAGACCGCATAAAGCTAGTTAAAAAAAACGTTTTAATATCATTTGATTTTATTACGTTTTTTTATTTTTAATAAAACCGCAACAATGGTTTGGATTTTTTAATAAATTAAACAAAAACAATATGTGTCACCATTTGGATGAAAGGAATAAATTGTATTAGAAGAAAGGAAGAGGCTTAAAAGCTCTCTAAATCTTTCGAAAAATATCTTTAAATTCAACACAGGTAAAAATGGTATATTGTTTATTAATCTTGATGATATTTTGTAATGCAGGCGAAACAATAGGCTATAAAAACACTAAAAATCAAAATCAAGGAGATGTCTTGTATGGCGTCACGTTGTGGTCTTTTATCTTATCTTTGCCAACACTTATTGTTTATGCTATTGTAAGCGAAAATTCATTTTTCGGGAATTTTGATCTGTTTAATTTTCTTTTTATATTGCTTTCTGCATGTCTGACTATTGCAAGTATTATTACTTGGTCAACTGCTTCAAAACATCTTCCGATGAGTATTGCTGAAGGCGTTTCAGAAATTTACATAGCATTCCTTACATTCTTTTCTTGGTTGTTCTTTGGTGGAAGATTAACTTACTGGCATATAATATTGATAGCTGTTGTAGTTATTGCATGCTTGGTCCTTGCTTTCATACAAAATAAAGGTGAAAAAAATGTAAATTACAATTATAAGTTAGGATTTATCTTTCTTGCAGTTTGGGTGACTTTAAGCATTATAAGGGGGCTTATTCCAAGTGCAGTTGCACATGAGGGAGTAAACGGCATTGCTTATAATTTTATGTTGAGCTCAATCATGCTTTTTTCAAGCTTAATCTTTGTTTTGTCAAAGAAAAAATTTGTCAAAACGACGATAGCAGTTTTGAAGGACCCTTGGTTGTTTGTAGTTGGACTTTGCAGGACTGTTTCACAAATCAGTTTAATTTATCTTGCTCTTAAAATGAATTTGGGTATAGTTGAAGCGGTAAGTGTTTTTGGAATAGTGATTATCATGCTTTATGAAAGGTTGATAATGAAAGAGAAAATCAGTATTGCAAGTTATATCATTCTTCTTATTATCGCGGTTGCAACCGCTGTCCTTGGAATTGTATAAAATTTCTTATTAAAAAAAAGTTTTCAAACAAGCAAAAATGTGATATAATAAAAAAACATGTTTGTTTTTAAATATTTTTGGAGGGAATATGAGAAAAAGTGCAAGAGCGGTTATTATTCAGGGCGAGAAAGTTTTGACAATGTTTAGAAGAAAGGTCATAGATGGAAAGACGATTGAATATTATGTTATTCCAGGTGGCGGAATAGAAGAAAATGAGGAAAGTCAAGAGACTGTAAAAAGAGAACTGAAAGAGGAAATGAATATTGACATTGAAGTTTTAAGTTTTTTGGGCAAGATAGCAAATAAAGATGGAGAAGCGTTTTATTATCATTGCAAAATGAAAGATGATCAAGTGCCAGTTTTAGGTGGTGAAGAACTTGAAAGAATGACAGAAGAAAATTTTTATCAACCATGCTTTGTCGACTTAATAGAGTTAAAAAATATTGACATAATTGGCGTCGAATTTATTTTGAAAGCAAAAGAGGAAAAATCTAAGCATACTTTTTAATTTAGATTTTAATTTTAAAAAAGGATTTTATATGAAAGAGCAAAAAGAAATAATTGGAATAGACTTAGATCAAACTTTTCTTACCTGCAATTCAAAATTATACAGATTTTTAAATACTCTAAATTACAATAAAGGAAAGAATTTAAATTATTTTGAAATAAAAAATAAAAATTATAAGTTGGGTCAAATTAACAAAATATTCAAATTGTTTAATCCTCAAATGTATGTCGCTTTAGAGGGTGCTGTTGATGTTATAAACTATTTGCATGAAATTGGGAAAGATGTTCATTTTATATCAAACAGACCAAAATTTAAACCAATAATTAAAATGACGGCTCAGTGGTTTAAACTAAATAATGTTAAGTTTGAAAAATTAGTTTTAGGTTGTAAAAATAAAATTGAATATGCCAAAAATAACAATATATTATATTTTATAGACAATGATTTTTCGCTTTGCCAAAATTTTGCAAAGCAAACAAATATAACTCCAATATTTTATGATTTAAATGAAAACATATTATCCAAAGATAGTGAGCAGAACATGATTGTGTCATCCTCATGGAAAGATATTCAAGAAATTTTTATGAATATTTCATCATCAAAAATGGATAAACAAAACTTAGATGAAAATCAATTTGAAATATAAAAGAAGCCCTATTTTTAGGACTTCTTTTTAATTGTTATTTAATTTGATGCATGAATAGCATTGGCTTAATTATTGAACAGGTGTCAATGCTCCATCAACATACTGATAAGTTTTGACTGTCAAATCTTTGTTTTTGAAATAGTCAACTGCTATTTTGTTTTCGTCAACAACTTTTACACCTTCAGTATCTTGTGCTGGGATATAACCCTTTGCATTATTGCAGTTGTAAATTGAAACATCTACATCGCTTGCAGCTGTGATGGTGTTGTCAACAAAATTGAGTTTCAATTCGTTTGACTTGTAAGATTTATCGTAATAGAGATTTGTTCTTACACAAATTGCAGACCCCTCATTTTCTTTTGTTCCTGAAGCTTTAATGTCGCTTGTAGTGTAAGGATTGTAAGTGCTTGTTGCGATGATTTCACTATTTCTGACATTGATATCACCCAAGAGAATATGCATTCCTGTCAAACCTTTGATGGTAGATCTATTAATATTAAGCATTGTATAATTTGAAACAAACACAGAAACATCACTTGTAGAAATAAGTTTGCAATTGTTGATATCAATAGTGTTGCCAATTCCAGATTGGTCATTGTTTGTCCCTACGGCCTGCCACTTAGAAGTGATTTTGCTGTCTTTAAGTGAAAGGTGAGAACCCCAAGAAGCCACAACACCTTGACTATTTGAGTTGATAGTCACATTATCAAGCATAACATTTGAGTTGTAAGTGCTAGAAAACGCTGGAGTGACTGCAGAACCTGAATTTTCTTTTGCTAATTCGCCATTTTTAATTGTCACATTGACAGTGTCCTTTGCATCTTTGCCTGATACACGAATAAGAACTTGTCTTGCAAGAGTTGAGTTGTCAGTTGCATCTTGAGTCAACTTATGTTCGTTTAAGTCAATTGTGCAAGAGTGTGTTACTTCAATTGCTGAAGAAAGAGCAATATTGTCGGTAAGGCGAATGTGTGCCGATTTATTGCTTAGAGCTTCTTGAAGCTGTGCAAGTGAATTTACTTGAATCCAGTTTACATTGTTGCCACCACAAGCAACAAATGTGGCTGAAACAAGACAGCAAAGCAACAGAGCGCATAATATTGTGGTAAATTTTTTCATTTTTCCTCCTTAAAAGCTGTTTTTGCTTTTAATTTAATTTGAAACGAAATCAAAATTTTATTCATGAATTTTCAAATATTTAAATTTGACCAAATCAAATCAAAAAAAATTAAGTGTATTGACAATTTTCGCATGATGTGATAATATATAGTCATAGAGGTAGTTATGGATTATTTTAATATTGACATAAAAACAAGAGATTTAAGCGAATACGAATATTATCTTAATCGAGTTGTCAAAGAAAGCTATTTCAAAAAAGAAATGAGCGAAGATGATAAACTTGCCAAAGTTTTGCTGTTTAATATCAATTTTTATAGAACTTATAATTTTACGACCGAACTTGTGAATACAACAATGATTTTGGATTATTATGCAGACGTTGTGCAAGATAGGAATGATATCTTTCAAAGACAAATCATAAGTTTAGAAAGAATACCAAAAAAGATTAGAAAAAATTTGTTTAAAGAATTTAAGGAATGCAACAAGACAATTGAGAAAGTTTTGAAAAATGGTGGTTTCACCACTGAAGATGCCGAAGAAAACAAAATCGCTCAAGAACAATCTGATTTGGATGATAATAATCAATCTATGGTTTCTGCTGTTGGGTTCAGTTTAGAAGAAGACTTTATTTCTACTGAAGAAGATTTTGAAATTGGGGAATAAATATGTCTAAAAAAAGAGAAAAATCGCATAAAAATGCTAAAAAATCGCTGTTTTTGCTTATTTTATCGCTAATTTTAATGATTGCTTGCGGAATTGGCGGATTTATTGGTTGCAGTGTTTTGACAAAAAACGATGGTTGCTTTTTGATTGGCGAGAAAACTGTGACTGTTTTTAAAGGTGAAGAATATGTCGATCAAGGCATTGAAGTAATTGAGTTTGGTCGCAAACTTTCGGCTGATAAAATAAATACAAATTCAAATGTCGATACAAGCAAGGTGGGAAATTATCAAGTCACATATACCATTGATGGACTTCGCTTTAAAGGAAAAGAGCTTGCCAGAGATGTCAAAGTTGTGGAAAAGGTAGAAGGATCAGAAAATCCTGATGATGGAGATATCATCTCAAGTGGAGATCTTTCAATACACTTTTTGGAGCTTGGCAACAAATACACAGGTGACAGCGTCTACATCAAATATGGTGATGTGGATATTTTGATTGATGCAGGTTCTCGATATGATTCGGCGACAACTATCATAAACTATCTTGACAATTATGTTGAGGACAACACTCTTGAATATGTAATTGCCACTCATGGTCATCAAGACCACATTGCAGCATTTTCAAGCATCAGCACCAGACAGGGGATCTTTGAATATTATGACACCGAAGTGATAATAGACTTTCCAAAAACAAACGCCACTTCAAAGGTGGTGGAAAACTACTATAAATATCGTGACTTAGAAATTCAAAATGGGGCGAAACATTATACAGCCCTTGAGTGCTATAAAAATCAAAACGGCGCTCAAAGAATTTATCAACTTGGTGATGGGGTAGAACTTGAAATTCTTTACAACTATTATTATGAAAACAAAACCTCTGATGAAAACGATTATTCAGTCTGCGTGATGATAAATCAGGGCGACAATCACTATCTTTTCACAGGAGACCTTGAAAAGAAGGGTGAAGAGAAATTGGTGCAATTTTATCAAGAAAATCATGGAGGACTTCCTCATTGCGTGCTTTATAAGGCTGGTCATCATGGCTCTGGCACTTCAAGCAATCCACAACTTTTGCAGGCAATCACTCCAGATTATGTTTGCGTTTGCGCCTGTGCAGGCTCTGACGAATACACTGAATATAATGAAAACCAATTTCCAACTCAAGCCTTTGTAAATAATATTGCACCATACACAGATAAGGTGTTTGTGACAACAATGATTGATGAGACAGGAAAAGCCGTTTCGATGAATGGAAACATAGTTTTTCTCTCAAATAATGGCAAATTTTCAATTGATTGCTCAAACAATGACATGATTTTGAAGGACACACAGTGGTTTAAAGATAAAAGGACTATGCCTTCGCAATGGGCGGCATAGCCTTTTTTTATGGGAAAATTATTTTTCAAAAATTGTGAGAGGAAAACTGAAGGAAGATTGGCGAAAATGAAGCAAACTAAGTTAGTGGATCTGACGGGGTTGATGAGAAGAGGAAGTTTAATGATAGAGATGCAAACTAAGTTTGCGGAACGGACGTGTGGTTAATGTCAAGAGGAAGATTAACGATAGATATGCAAACTAAGTTTGCGTTTGAATGTCGGTGATTTTGTTTTCTGAAAGGGTGAAATCATATATAACGTTGCTTCCGTTTGAAATGGCAAAACAAGATGAGAAATCAAGCATATAAAAATATGACACTTCCCCAAAATATTCTTTTAAGGCAGCTTGGCTTAACTTTTGCGATAACGTTTTTGACAGAAAGGTCAAAGCGGTCTGATAATCACCAAGCTTGATTGAACTCATAAACTTGAAAGGAACTGTCTCGTTGGGAGATGATAGAGCAAGCACATCAAAATCTTTGCTTTTAAGTTTAAGCCCATCTTTGTCAACAAAATATTCAAGCTTAACTTTCTCATAACTGAAATCGCGTTTTATCAGCGAAAACCCCTCTTCGCCTATCTCAATCTCCTCTGCAGAAAAGGTCTTGGCGGTGTTCTTCTTGGGATTGTAGGCAATCAGATGTCTTTGCGCCTTGTCAGAAAAAGAGATGTAATCAATAAACAAAAACGCGCCCACTTTGACGTCCTCAATAGGCGAAGTAAGATGAATGACCTTCTTTCCAACATTCCCACAAAAGACAATCTGTTTTGTCCCCACCTCAATACTGCTTTTGGTTGAGTTGTATTCAAAACTATGACATAAAATATTTTCAGCCAAAAATCCGTCAAGCAGAAAGACCAAAATTTTGTCATCCTTCTTGACTATTCGATAGAGGGGATTTTCATTTTCAAGGTCTATTACAAAAGGCATTCCACTATTCTTTTGCGGTCTTATTATGATGTCCTGCCCAGAATATTCAACTTCAATATGCTCATTCTGATTGATAGCTTGAAAGCGACCATCAAGCTTCACTTGACAGGGATAAGATGTGTAAATATTAAGCTTCATATATTAATTTATGCACGCAAAGATGGCAAATGCACAAAAATATCGCTATAAACTAAAAAATAAAGGAATTTTCAAGATTTTTTTGATAAATGATGAAAAAATAAAAATAATGTATAAAATAAAAAATCACTGTCTATAATCCTTTCGAGGTGAATATTATGAAAGGAATTTGGAAAAACAGCGAAGTAAAAGAACTTTTTGAAGTGGTGGAAAATTATAAAGAAAAAAACAAATCATTGAAGCTTGCCTTTATCTCTCATGCCCAAAAGTATGGCAGAAAACCAAACAGCGTGCGAAACTATTATTATCATGAAGTTGATAATTTGAAGGAAGATGGCACTAGACTTGAAAAACTTGGAATAAACCTAAGCCTTCACAGTAAAACCAATGTCGCCTACTTCTCCCCAGAAGAGGAAAAAGCCCTTATGAAAGAGGTAGATGACATGGTGCAAAAAGGCATTTCAGTCAGAAAAGCCTGCCTCACTTTGTCAGGTGGTGATATCAGCCAAATGTTGCGATATCAAAATAAATATCGCAATTATCTAGCAAAAAACAAGAAAAACCAGCAAAATATTGATAAAAATGACAAATTGGAAAAGCCAGACAATGTGATAACCTTCAAACGTATGGGCAAAACTCTTTCTGACAGTGAGGTGCAATCACTGTTTATGGGGCTGGTGCGCCTTGTCAAAAGAAATGCACTTGAAGAAAGTGAAGAGGCTTATAAGGCAAGACTGACGCAGGCAAATGAAAGCCTGAGAAAGGCAATCGCAAAACTCAGCACAAGCCAGCGTGATAATGACAAATTGAAAGAAGAGCTTTCAAAAGTCAAAAATGAAAACAGCAGACTTGTCAATTTAAACCTTCAACTTCGCTGTGACAGGGCAGAAAAACTGCGTCAAAAATTGGAAGAAAAAGAATAGTAAAGAGAATGAAAGCATTACAAATTGTAACACATTGAAAATGACTGCCTTTGTAATTGAAAAAAGAGCAATTTTATTGCTCTTTTTTCTTATTTTTGTTTTTTAAGTCATTGACGATTTGAGATACAAATCCAACTTCTTCATCGGTTAAGTTTGTTATGTCAATTGAGTTGTTGCTCTCTAAATCTAATAGATAGTCAGTGCTTACATTAAAAAATTCTGCCAATTGCTTCAACTTTGTTATGGAAGGATTGATATAACCGCTTTCCCAATTTGATACAGTTTGTTTTGTTATATTAAATTCTTTTGCCAGTTCTGTTTGTGACATTTTGCGTGCTTCTCGCAATGTTTTAATTTTATCATTCAACATAGTTTGCTCCTAAAAAGTTTAATTAAACTATATTATTATTTTCTGTTTTTTAAATTAAAGATTAATTGTCTTATTGGTGCAAGTTCTTCATCAGTCAAACCTGTTATATCTATGCTAACATTATTTTCTCTGCCTAATAAATAATCAGTTGTTACACCAAAACGGTCTGCTATCATAATAATTTTTGTTATTGAGGGCATTGCGTTGTTGTTTTCCCAGTTACTATAGGTCTATTTGGAAATATTTAAGCGTGCCGCCATTTGAGATTGAGATAAATTAAGGCTTTCCCTCAACATTTTTAATTTTTCACTAAACATACCGCGCCCCCAAAAAAAAAGTTATTCCTTATCTTTCTTTTTTAAGTCGTTGATTATTTGGGCGACATGCGAAATTTCTTCTTCAGTTAAACCAGAAACACTAATTTTCTTTTCTGTTTCTAAACCTAATAAATAATCAGTTGATACTCCAAAATAATAAGCTAAATCAATTAATTTATATATAGTAGGGACAGAATAGTTACTTTCCCATCCTGATAATAATTGTTTGCTTACACCTAATGTATCTGCTAATTCTTTTTGTGTTACATTTTTATTTTTTCTTAATAATTTAATTTTTTCATTTAATAACATATTTTTCTCCTATTCTTTTAATACTATTATACGAAAATACTTGACAATTGTATTAGATTTTAGTATGATAATATCGTATTTTACTGAAAAGGAGGATAATATTATGCAAAAAAGAAGGATAGTTGTGAAGAAGGAGGTGAAAAAGTTGACAAAACAAAAGAAAGTCAAACAAAAAGAGAGGGAGATGAAGGATCTTGTCAATTTTATTCTTGATGTATTTGACGAGGAGGAAGTGAAAGCTGAAAGAAAGCAAAATAAGAAGGAAGAGCGTGATGAGTTTGAAGAATATGCAAGAAAAAATCTGACGCTTGAAGTTTATCATATGTTTATAAGGCATGTTGACAAAATGGTAAATGACAGCACTGATCGAGACATCAAGCTTGTTGAGTTTGTGCTGAAGTTTGTAAAAGATTTCACACTGAAATATTAAATTAAACAAGGGCAAAAAAGGGGTCTGAAAAAAGGGGCTCTTTTTTTATCTTCAAAGGCTTTTCATTGGCTTGAAAATATGTTATTATATCTATATGAAAATATCAATCTATCAAAACTTTACTCAGCTTGATGCTGTCAAAGATATGTTTTCCGCTATTGACAATAGTGATATTTTTGTTGAGCATATTGTCATTGTGCCTGATAGATTTTCATTGTTATCTGAAAAACTGCTTCTTAAAGCTTTGCCAAAGGCATTATTCAACGTTAGGGTTGAAAACCTGACAAGTTTTTCTGTGGGTTTGCTTGAGAAATTGGGCTTTAAGCAGACGGATATCCTTTCAAGTGGCGAAGTATTGCTTCTTACGCAAAAGGCGATTGAAAATGTCAAGGAGGAGCTTAAGTCATTCAAGAAAAATCGCATTGCTTTTGCCTATGAGATAAGCAAGCTTTTGTCTCAGTTTAAAAGCTCGGGAATTGAGTGTGAGAATTTGATAGGCGAAGGGAGGCTTGCTGAAGAGAAGTATCATGATTTGAGGCTGATATATCAGGAATATCAGAGATTGCTTGCGGGCAAGCTTGACGCAAATGAAAGATTGGGGCTGCTTATCAAAAACTTTGACGAAAAAAGTCTGCTTAAAAAGACGAAGTTATATTTTGCTGGGTTTGATGCCTTCACCAAAGAGGGATTTGAGCTTATCAAAAAGCTTATCACCGCATGTGAGGAGGTGAGTTTTTCTGTCGCTGGCAGTTATGATGAAGGCAATGAGTATATCTATGACCGCGATATTTTGCAGAAGCTTGAGAAGTTTGCGACTGAAAATGGGGTGACGATTGCCTTCAACAGATTTAATAAAGAAATCGCTTCGCACAAGAAGGCGATTGTGAGCGGTGTCTATAGTTATGGTAAGGTCAGGTGTGAAAACAATGGTTTTTACAACCTCTTTTCTGCGGGCAACCTTCAAGAAGAGGTGGAGGCTGCCGCAAAACTCATTAGATATCAGGTTTATGAGGGGGCAAAATTTAAAGACATATCAATTGCTGTGAGTGATCTTGCGAGATATCAGACGCAGATTGAAAACATATTTGACAGATATCAAATCCCTTTCTTCATTGATTTGTCAGTCACTGCTGACAACACGCTTTTGGGAAGAGTGGTGATTGAGCTTTTGGAAGGGGTGAGTTTTGGTCTGTATGGAGAGAGGCTTTTAAGTCTGCTTTCAAATCCACTTCTTGGCAGCAGTGAATTGATTGAAAGATGTCAGAGGCTGAAAATTGACAGCAAGAGAAAATATAAACAATTTATTGAAAAGGATTTTCCTTTTGGAGACATAGTTCTTTCACTTGAAGGGTGCAAGAGTGCAAAAGAGTTTGGCGAGGTGATCTTGGAGTTTTTGGGAAGGATACTTTCATCCTTTGATGAAATTATGAGATTGCTTGAAGAGAAGGGGGAAATCAAGGAAAAAAACATCAATGTCCAAGTAATCGATATAATCAAAGAATGTTTGCAACTTATAAATGTTTATGACCAAGAAATCGAAATTGATGAATATGCAAGGAAACTTAAACTACTTTTGTCCTTCAAGCAGGTGTCAACAGTGCCAAGCTATGTTGACGGAGTGATGATTGGGGATGCGACAACAAGCTTTTTTGACGAATGTGCCAAACTGATTATTCTTGGAGGGCAGTCACTTCCAATTATATCGCTTGATAATGGACTTTTAAGTGATGAAGAGATGAAGGTGAGCATCAAAGAGATTGAGCCGACAATAAGGATGATCAACCGCAGAAATCGTTTTAAAATTTTTTCGTTGCTGGCTGTTGCAAAAGAGAACTTGACAATCTTCTATCAAATAATGAGCGAGGAGGGCAAAAAAAATCAGTTGCCTTCATATATTCAGTCATTAAATGACATCTTTTCACAGATTGATATTAAGGCTTCGCACCTGTTTTTTGCAAGGTTTTTTAAAGACAAAGAAAGGGCGCTTTTAAGTGCTGATTATTCAAAAAGAAAGAAAATTGATGAAAAAATTGCAAAAAAACAGCAAAATAGCATTAAAAATCGCGAAATTTTGAGTTTTGAACCTCAAAAATTGATGTTTAAGGATAATAAAGTCAAGGTCACACAGCTGGAACAATATTTCAGTTGTCCCTTCAAACATTTTGCAAATTATGGCTTGAGATTGAGCGAAGTTGAAAGTTGTGAGTTTGACGTACGGGACATAGGAAACATTTGTCATAAGGCAAATGAAAAATTTATAAGGGCGTTAATTATAGGCGGCTTTGACCATTCTATTGATGTTGACGGGTTTATTGAAAGGGAATTTGACAATATTATAAGAGAGGAAAGGCTGGAAGAGAAAATTGCTATGCTTGATGAAAGGGTCTCTTTTATCAGGTTTATAAAAAGGCAGATGAAAGCAAATTTTGTGGACATTTTGCGAGACTTAGAAAGGTCTCAATTTAGACCAAAATTTATTGAAAAGAAGTTTGATGATTTTGCTCTGGAGGTGGGAGATGAAAAGTTTTACATTTCTGGAAGGGCAGACCGCATAGATGAAGCAGGAAATTATTTCAGGATAATAGATTATAAGACTGGCAGCACTGGGACAATCTTAAAAGAGCTTTATTATGGTGAAAAGTTGCAGCTTTTTCTCTATCAAAAGATGATGTCAAATTCGGGGAAAATCTCAGCTGGTGCGTTTTATTTCAATTCTCGCCTTGATTATCAGGCAAATGATGATGAAACTTTGATTTTGAAAGGACTTGTAAAAAATCAGGATGATATAATCGAAAAATTTGATAGCGACCTTCTTGAAACTGGGAAAAGTAAAATTATTTCTATTTATAAAAGTTCTGACGGAAGCTATAAAGGAAGTGCTGTTTCAAAGCTTTCCATTGAAAGCTTGCAAGATTATTCTCTTAAAATTGCAAAGGGGGCAATAGGCGAAATCAAAGAAGGTTTCATTATGCCAAAGCCAAATGCAAAGAGCTGTAATTATTGCAGCTTTAGGTCATTTTGCGGTTATGAAAAGTCACAAGGAGTGAGAAAGCAGGATAAGAGTTTTTGACAAGATAAATTGATAATTGTTTTAAATATTGCAAAAATCACAAAAAAAACTACAAAAAATGAGAAAATTGGCATAATTTTTGATATTTTATCGTTAAAATTAAAAAAAATGTTTTAAATAAAAAACAAAATTTGATGAGGGGAAAATGGAAGAGAAGAAAAGTCGGGCAACAGAAGAACAACAAAAAATCCTTGATAGCAGGGCGAAGAGGCTTGTTATTTCTGCATCCGCTGGCAGTGGAAAAACCTATATTTTGATTGAAAAACTTAAAGACCTCATATGCATGCAACATGTCAAGGTTGAAAGGCTTTTGGTTTTGACCTTTACTAAGGTTGCAGCAGCTGAAATAAAAACAAGACTTAATAATGCCATTCTTTCAATGAAGCCGACAAAAGAGCTTATCGAAAGTCTTGATATGCTTCCGCTCAGTGATATTTCCACCATTGATAGTTTTTGCGAAAAAATCATCAAGCGAAACATCAACAAGCTTGAAATTGATGAAAATTTTGTTATTTTGGATGAAAAAAACGCGTTAAAACTTAAAAATATCGCATTTTCCAACACTTATCAGCATTTTTCGCGAAATCATTATGAAAAATTTGAAAATATTTATTTGGCTTTTAAGAAGGACAAAAACTCATTGCAGGATTGCATTTTTGCCATTCAAAATTTTTGTAGTGCAATTGAGGATGAAGAGGGCAAACTGGAATTTTTTGAAAATCATATCAGCGAGATAAATAGACTGGCTCAAGAGAGAATAAAGGAGTTTTTTAAAGTTTGTCAAAATTCGGCTAGAAAAGTGCTTATTGGTGCAAAAAGTCTTGAATTGACAAATTCTGAGCAGTTGTTTTTAGAACAGCTTGAAAATTTTATTTCACTTCCGCTTGACGGAAATATTTTTGAAGTTTGTCAAAGGCTAAACTCTTTAAGCATGCCTTCACTGAAAGGGCGGCATAAAGAGGAAGTTAAAGCTGTGCTATTGGCGGCAAGAGAGCAGCTTAGCCCGATAGTTGAGCTTGCGAAAAAATATCTATTTTTGCCAAGTGGTGCTTTGCAGCAGGCTGAGCAAGGAGAGCTTGTCAGAGATATTTTCGCCTTTTATCATTATTATATAGAAAGCTATCAAACTTTGAAGGCGAAAAAATCGGGGCTTGATTTTGCAGATATCGAAAAATTTGCAAAGAAACTTCTTCTTGATGATGAGGTCAAGCGTTCACTCCAAGAAAGGTATGATTATATTTTTATTGACGAATATCAAGATACAAACAGACTTCAAGAAGGAATTTTGAAACCTATTGCTGAATGTGGCTTTTTCACTGCTGTTGGGGATATTAAACAGGGAATATATGGTTTTAGAAATGCCAGCATGGAAATTATGCAAAGAGATATTAAAGAATTTTCTGATAGTGAGGAAGGAGATGCACTTTATCTTAATGGAAATTTCAGAACGGATGAGGCAATACTTTCTTTTGTCAACACCATATTTGAAAAAATTATGACTTCTCAGACGGTGGGCATTGATTATAAAGAAAATTCTATGCTTAAAGGCATGAAAAATTATTTGAAAGGTGATTTGCCTCCAGTCTGCGTTGATGTCGTTTTAGATGAAAAGGGGTTAAGCAAAAATCTTAATACTGAATCTGACGAGGTGAAAGATCTTGCCGTCTACAGTGTCAAGGATGATAAACTGGAAAATAGCAACTCTCATGAAAGCGAATTGATTGCAATAATAAACAAAATTCAAAATGTTTTGGGCAGCTCTATATATGATGCAAAGCTTGAAAAGTATCGCAAGGCTGAATTTGGAGACATTGCACTTCTGTTTAGGGGAAGAAGTAAGCTTATGCAAGAACTGGTATTGAGACTTCGACAATTGGGGATAGCTGTCAATGCTGATTTGAAAGAGTCGCTTATTGAAGATAGTCAAATTGCACTTATTTCATCTCTTTTAAAATTGACCCTAAACGTAAAAGATGATATTTCACTTGCCTCTGTCATGAGCTCGCCTTTTGCAGACTTCAGCATTGATGAGCTTGCCAAAATTCGTCTAGAAAATGATGTAAATAAAAAATTTTGTGATATTATTTTGGAGAGCAGTGATGAAAAGGTTTTAGCCTTTAAGAATATGATTGAAGAGTTTAAGTTTGACATACAAATTTTTGGTGTGACAAAGGCACTATGTCGTCTGTTTAATAGGTTTGATTATTATAATTTTTTGAATTCTTTTGAAAATAGCAATGAAAAAATAATCAATATAAACAATTTGTTTAAGCTAATAAAGGGTGCTAATCTTGATTATAATGTGGCTGGAATAATTGCCTTGCTTGAAAATTCTTCAGATGTTCGAGGGGGAGAAGGTGGCTCAAACGCAATTACTGTCACCACCATTCATGCAACAAAAGGGCTTGAATATCCTATTGTTATCTTATGTGAAGCAGGTGAAAATTTAAAGAAAGCTTATACAAAAAATTATATCTTGACTGAAAAGTTTGGGCTTGGATGCAGTTTGTTTGATTTTGAAAGCATGACAAGGGTGCCATCTCCTGCATTTTTAGCAGGAAAGCTGGAACTTTTGAATAGAGAATTTATTGATGAAATTATGATTTTTTATGTTGCTCTTACAAGGGCTCAAAATCATCTTTTCATAATTGGAAGTGCCAAAGAAAAAGACTTTTCTTTTAATGACGTGAAAAATCAAAACAGCTATTTGAAATTCATCTTTTATGCGTTTGGCGAGAACTTTGCCACACAGCTATTTAATGAAGGCAAAATAAAGACCGAAAATTTTGAATTTATAATAGTAGAACCATCAGAAATAGATGACAGCAGTGACAATTTGATAGGCTTTGAAAACATTTTTATAAACAACAAATTTGAAAACGATATCAAAAATTATCTCGATTTTGAATATGATGGTTTTGACGATTGTAGAAAGAGCTACAAAAATTCTGTCACAGGTGTTTTGAAACAGGAAGAGAGCATGTTTGAGATTTCTGAACTAGAAAATGAAAGTTATGAGAGAGTTGTAAACCGTGAAGAAGCCATATTGACAGGCAATGCCTATCATGAGGCCTTAAAGATATTGGATTTTGATTTGATTGAATGTGAGGATGATTTGAGAGAAATGTCATCACAATTAAAAGATAATTTGATTGAAGGATATTTTGAAAGACTGGACTTATCACTATTATTCAAAAATATTTTAACCTTAAAAAAGGTGGTAGGTGGTAAAAAACTTTTTAAAGAAAAAGAATTTATTATGCTTTCAACAACTGAAGAGATAAATCAAATCTTAACTGAAAACGGCTTGGTAGAAAAAAATAGACTAAAAATAACAAACAAGGAAGAAAATGAATTGATTGTTCAGGGAATTGTTGACCTATTTGCACTTGGTGAAGACTTAATTCTTATTGACTATAAATATACTTCGTGTCGAGATGAAAAAATTTTGATTCAGCGTTATGAAAAGCAATTAAAACTTTACAGCAAAGCCCTATTCAAAGCATTTGATAAATATCCAACAAGCAGTTATCTTCTTTCAATCAAAGAAGGTAAACTAATAGAAGTTGAATAAAATATCAAAAAAATATAAAAAAATTAAATTAATTTGATTTATATTTTTGATTAAATCTTTTCTAAATCATACTACTTTTTTTAAATATCGCTTGTATACAAGGATAAAAGTTATGAAAAATAAATAAAAAAAATATTAAAAAAAATTACAATTTTGTTAGTAATTTTTTTTAATGTATGATATACTAAAATAAAAGGAGAGGAAGATATGTTTGGTTCTTTATTATCTATAGATGATTCGCTTAAACTTTTCTTTGGTCAACTTACTGAAGCTATTGGTTTTGGTGGATATTTAGGATTGATCATCGGAGTTGAACTTTTATTTGTTTTATTATTTGCAATTAAAACAATTTTTTCATATGAATATCGTTTGAAAAAAATTTTGGATAAGTCAAATGAATGGCTTTTCAAAAATAAGGTGTTGAAACCAGAAAACATTAAAGAATTTAATGATATAGTAAAAAAAGGACCAAAGCGTTTTGCTTATTATTGGCAACAATTTATCCTCAATCGTGAAGGCGGACCTATTGCTTATATGACTGAAGAAAACATTATTGAGAAACCACTTCGCACAAGTAGCTGGAAAAACAATGTCAAAAATCTTGGCATTTTGACAGGAGTTTGGGCAGTTATTGCTTTTATGCTTGGTCTAGGTTCTCAGTCATCTGCTACTTTTTCATTCTCGAGTTTTGCAATTGCTCTTTTACTTCCAAGTATCGTTTTGCTTATAGGTTTGATTTCAATTATTGCTATCAAAGGAAAGAGGGTTTTAAATCTTGATGAAATTTATCATCTTTATCATATTTTCTCAAGATTTGTCACAAACGCTTGTGATGAACTTCCTCCTTACATTGATTTTAATCTTCTTTTTGAACGCAAGGAAATTGAAAACGGAAATGCTCAAATAAGAGAATATTATGAAAAACTTGCCAGAGAAGCCAAAGAGGCTTTTGAAGAAGCTTCTCAAAGCGAAACACACACAATTGATTACAACTTTAGAGGTGTGGGAGTTGATGGTGCTTTGCTTCTTGAAAGAGCTATGAAAGAAAGTGACGCCTATCTTACAACTAAGAATGCAACTCTTTCTCGTATAGCACAAGTTGAAGCACAAAAAGAGGCTCTTAGAAGAGGTTTTGAAGAAAAACAGATGGATTTTCAAAGAAAATTGCAAGCTTCAAAAGAAAATATGGAACAATTGATTGAAGAACAAAATACTACAACTGATCGTTTTGGAATTACTAGACTGAGAGAAAGACAGGATAAGGAAGTAAAACGTCAAGAACAGATTCAGATAGACCTTGATCATGAAGAGGCAAAATTCAACTCTGCAAGGGATGAACTTGACAAAGAAATTGAAGAACTTTCTCGTAAGATGGTAAAAAGTCTTGATAAAGCAGAAAAGGGTATGACTGCTGAATATCAATCTTTCTTTAAAAAGGTTTTGAAATCTGCATATGCAGTGGCAGATAGCAAGATTAAATCTGAAAAGAAAACTCTTATTGATGAGAGAAATAATATTGAGAGCGAACTTATAAATGTTCAGACTCAAATCAAACGACTTCTTGATGAAAACATCACTTTGAGAGATAGACTTAATAATCTTTCAAATGACAGCGAAAAACAACAAACTGAAAATAAAGAAGAATCTTTGAATGGAGATTTTGATGATAAGGGGAATTTCATCTATAATGATGGTTCTTTCCATGATGCTAAAGGCTTGTTCCATGATGTTGATGGTCGAATATATGATATGAATGGTGTGCTTGTTGATGAGTCAAGTGAACAAGACAGTGAAGAAGTGAAAGAAGAAGATATCATAAATGATCAACTTGAAAGCTTTGGGCATTTCTTCTCTGAAAATGAAATTGAAGAAAAGGAAGAAGAGGCTGAAGAAGATGATAAAAAAGGAAGGGGCAGACCAAGAAAAATAATTGATGAATCTGCTGCGAAGGATGAGCCTAAGAAGGGAAGAGGCAGACCAAGAAAGATTAATGATGAACAGCCAATTTCGGTTGCGCCAAAAAAGAAAGGTAGACCAAGAAAGATTGTTTCAGAAGATGAACTTGAAAATATAAACAACCTTATAAGTGCTGAAGAAGCTAAGTTTAATGAAATAAAAGCAATTGTAGACAACAGTATTGATGAAGCTCTTGAGCTTGATGAAGGCGTTGAAAGAGATAAGGAAGAAATTATTTCGGCTGTTGAAATGCTTAAAGAACAGGCAAAAGAGCTTGAGGGTCGAGATGATGCAGGTGATGAGCTTAAAAAGATCAATGCACGCATTGAGACATTGATTAATGATATCACTTCATTAAGTGGAAAAAAATAACATTTTAGTTTTGAAAACACTTTCTTTATTCGAGTAGTTTATAAATTGTAAAATTAAAAAATCGATAGCGACTGCTATCGGTTTTTTTGATGTTTAAAATTTTAAATTTTATATTTTTTACATATCAAAGTCATATTCGCTTTGATGTTCTTGAATTTTATCAGACTTGTTTTCAGAATTTACAGGTGCAAAGTCATAGTCTTGATAGTCATTATTTGGATTTTCAAATTGATTAATCATTTCTTGTTCCAACATTTGAATTTCTGTTTTGCTTGTGATTATAGTTTTTTCAATACCTTTTATTTTTTCTTCAACATCTTTTAGTTGCTTTTTAAATTCCTGTCTTGCAATTTCAAGTTTTTTAAGTTCTTCAAAAAGTCTTTCTCTTTCTTTATTTATCTTAGGTGCTTTGTTTTCAGACTGATTGACAAGATTGGTGTATTTATTAAATTCTACATTGACTTTTACTTTTTCTTTTAAAATTAATTTTGCTTTATCTTGCAAATCATTTTTAATCGTTTGTAAATTATCCAATTCATTATAAAGCTGTTTTATATTTTCTTCTCTTTTACGTATTGCTTCCATATAGACCATAAGTTCCTCCTTAGATTGACTAAATTATATCATATTTCTATAAAAATATCAATAGATTTAACCAATTTTATCAGATTATTGCAAAGGAGCTGGGAATACAAGAACTAAAAATACTAATAAAACGAGTGCGATAAACAGCAAAATATTTAAAATCAAGAAGATGACGCTTATTGCCTTGATTGTTTTTGAAGATGAATGAGTGTCATGTGAGCCTGTCACTATTCCAGCGATTGAGGTCGCGACTGCTGGAATATAAGTCATCCAACCATAGGTGAATAAAAATATTATGAAACCAATTGCGGAAATTGCTTTATCTTCATTATTTACAAGCTTTAATAAAAAATATACTGTGATTGCACTGAAGATCAAGGATACTATAAGCATGCAAATGGAAACAATCATTACTGACTTTTTCTTGTTTGCAGGTGTAAGGTATTTATTGGGGAAGTTTGGTTTATCTTTTGGTATTTTTCTGCCTGCTTTTCGCAATTAAAGTTGAAAGCAAACAAGCAATCAATTTATATGATTGAAAATTCAAAAATACTATCTGCTGAAGATGTAGCTGATTTAATGAAACTTTTAAATCCTTACGTGATAATTTATATTTAGATTTCACAATCTCTATCTTGAAAATCGTATATGAAATTTTAAAGATAGTATCAAAATTTAAGTAGTCAAATTAAGCATAAAGTAGCATTTAAGATTATTTAAACTTATATGTTTTTTTTCTTATTAAAATGCTAAAAGTTTAAGCTGAAGTGGCAAGAGTAATATTATATGTATGTTATGCTTAAATAGTGGCATAATAAAGTCATGAAAAAGATTGTTATTTTATTTATTTTATCATTATTGGTTATGATGCCAAACATTTATGTTGGCAAATCTGTTGCTTTTGCCGATGGGCAAGCAGGAGAGAGTTATGTTATATATGACGAAAATGGTGAAATAATTTGTGAAAAAAGTGCAATCGAAATTGGTGACGGATTTATAACTCCTGATTTTTACGAATATGAAATCATTCAAATAGAAAATCATAAAGGTTATGCAAAGCTTGTCAGAAAATTGCAACCGCCAAACATAAAGCCACAAAAAAATCTTGCAAAAGAAAAATTATCTCAGCGGGGACAACTTGAAAAAAAGATTTGTTTATATCTGACTCATAATGATGAAAGTTATACTCCTACAGATGGTTATGATAGCATTTATGGTAAAGGCGGAGTTCATGACGTTGCCAAAGAATTTCAAAAACAACTGGGCAGTAAAGGAATTTCAGTGGTGCTTGATGAAACTCTGCATATTCCACATAATAGCACTGCATATTCTCGTTCTGGTGTGACAGCAAAGAAACTTTTAGATAACGAGCGTCCTGATGCGATGTTTGATGTGCATCGTGATGGTGTGAGCAAAAGTTTTTATTATGTCACAAACAATGGTGAAGGGTATAGTAAAATTAGGATAGTTATTGGAAAATCAAATCCAAATTTCAGTGAAAATTATTCTTTTGCACAGACAATATTTGCACTTGGCAACAGCATGTATCCATTTTTATTTTCTGATATTTATCTTGGCAAAGGCCACTATAATCAAGCCCTTCAGCCTACAAACTTATTGTTTGAAATGGGAACGTATCTTATTGAAAAAGAATATGTATTAAAATCTCTTCCACTTCTTGCTGATGTGGTAGATAAGGCACTTTATCAAAGTCAAACTGATGATAATGGTGACATAAACGTTGATGATGATCAAGCGTCTGATGATATTGTCAGTATAAAACCTCCAAATTCAAATATATCAAATGGAGGAAATAACACAGATAATACAAGTCAAATAAACCAACCAAATAAAACTGATGAAGTGAATGCAAATCATTCAAAAGGTGGTTGGATTGCTGCACTTGTGCTTTCAATGCTAGTTGCACTTGGTATGCTTTTGGGAGCAATAGCTTTGGTAAAGAATGAAAAAACAAATAAAAACCATGATAATAAAAAATTAAATTAATCAAATTTGTTATCGAAAGACGACTAAATTATAAGTCGCCTTTTAATTATTTAAAAAAGTTTTATATTTTTTGCATAAAATTGTTGACAAATCAATAAATTTATATTAAAATGTTGTCATGTCAACAATTTTGCTGGCATTGAAAGGATATAATTATGCAATCGAGATATGATAGATTTTCCTCTTTGATACTGAGTATCAATAAGAATATACAAAAAATAAAAAATTTTGAAATGAATAATTTTGGTCTGAAAGGCAAGCAGGTGCAATGTATTTATCATTTATATAACGATGAAGAGGGAATTTGTGTGACCCAACTTGCTCTTTTGTGTAATGAAGATAAGGGGGCAATGTCAAGGACGGTGAAAGAACTTGAGATAGGCGATTATCTTTATGTTGAGGAAAAAGGTGATCAAAAATATCGCAACCCTATTAAATTGACTGCTCGTGGTCGAAATCTTGGTAAACTTATCAGCAATAAAATTGATGATATCTTTTATATCGCAAGCGAAGGAATAGGAGAGGATGAAAGAGAAAAATTTTATGCTCTTTTAGATATCGTTTCAGATAATTTAAAAAAAATTTGTAAAGGTTATGGAGAAAAAAATGGCGATTAAATTAGTGGTGGATTCTGCAAGTGATGTAGATAGTATTGAGGCAGAAAAAAGAGGTGTAGTTCTTGTTCCTATGGAGGTAAGGTTTGATGAGGAGGTTTATTTAGATGGAATAAATCTTTCTCATCGAGAATTTTTTGAAAAATTGATAGAAAGCAATGAGCTCCCCAAAACAAGTCAAATAAATCAATACACGTTTGAAGAAACATTTGAAAAGATTGTAAGTGGTGGCGATCAGGTCATTGCACTCACTCTTTCGTCAAAGCTTTCTGGGACTTGCCATAGTGCAGAAAAAGCTGCAAAGAAATTTGCTGGCAAAGTGTTTGTAGTTGACAGTTTGAATGCCTGCATTGGTGAGAGAATATTATTAGAATATGCTTTAAAGCTTATTGCTGAAAATAAACTTTCTGCAAGTGAAATAGCAGACAAGCTAAATCAAAAAAAGAAAAATATACAAGTTCTAGGAGTTTTAGGCACTCTTAAATACCTTAAAAAAGGTGGAAGAATTTCAAGCGTTGTTGCCTTTACTGGAGAAGCTTTTTCAATTAAACCTGTCATTTCTATTATTGATGGAGAGGTTAAACTTGTGGGAAAGGCGATTGGCTCTAAAAAGGGAAACAACTTGTTAAATCAACTTGTTGAAAAATGTGGTGGTATTGATTTTAAAATGCCTTATTGTGTGGGTTATTCAGGACTTTCTGATGATGTGCTTCAAAAATATCTTGAAGATAGCCACAATTTATGGGAAAATGAAACCAATCAAGTGCCTTCATTTATGATAGGCTCAACAATTGGGACCCATATAGGACCAGGAGCAATAGCAGTTGCATTTTTCAGTAAAAATTAATATTATAACTTGTCAATATAGTAAAAAAACACTCTATGATTTTAGAATAAAATGTCAGAAATAAAATACTTATTATTTATTATAAAATTAAATTAAATGAATTTAAATATTTTTATACAAATTGTTAAACTTGTTTGACATAAGTTTTTAAAAAATGTTAAGATTAAATTGTAAAAAATCATTTATTTAAAGGAGTGTTTATGAAAAGAAGAATCAAACAATCTTTGATTTTTGCATTGATTTTGGGAATCGTAGGTTTTGTTGTTGGCTTTGTTTGCTCTTATTTAATAGAAAGCAAAGAGCTTGTTCAAGCTTTAGGAAGTGTATTTTCTATAGTTGGTGCAGTAATTGGAGTTTTTCTTGGGCTTGGACTAGGTCTCTTCTCAGGCAAGTCAAGATTGAATAGAAGTAATACTGGTGAAACAGTATCTGGTGAAGAAACTGATATCAACTTTGACTCTAAATTCATAACACCTGAGGAAATGAAACATGATAAAGAACTCATCTTTTCTACATGGAAAAATCTTCCTTCACTTAAAAAAACAGGTTTTCTTTTCAGAATGAAGCAAACTCCAACAAGTTTTGAAGTCAATATGAAACCTGAAACACATGCACTGGTTTTGGGAACTACTGGTGTAGGTAAAACCCAACTTTTGGCAAATCCTACAATAAGAGTGCTTGCTCACTCTGGTGAAAAACCAAGTATGGTTATGACCGATCCTAAAGGTGAACTTTATGCTGATAACGCTGCTATATTAGAGGAAGAAGGATATAAATGTATTGTTTTAAACCTTGACAATCCATATGCTTCTTCACTTTGGAATCCTATGGAAATTGCTTATAGGACCTATGAAAGAGCGGGTAATCTTGCAAAAGAAGTAAAAAAATATACAGATGTAAAGCCAGAAGATGTCGACCATGTAAGATTTAATTCAGAGCTTTTGCATGGCATAGAATATGGTAATGTTTGGTATGGTTTTGAAGGAAAAGCCTTCCCAAGTAAGGAAATTTTGCAACAAGAACTTGATGCAAAGAGAATACAGCTTGAAGAAGAGGCAAAGAGTGATATCAAAAACATCGGTCTTTCTCTTATTCCTGATGATCCAAACAGCAAAGACCCAACATGGACAAATGGTTGCCGTGACTTTATCACAGGTATTATGTTTGCTATGCTTGAAGATTCTCGTGACCCAAGACTTGGCATGACTATTGACAAATTCAATTTCTTCAATCTTTATAAAATTTGCATGCTGCGTGATCCAGCTGGAGAAAGAGAAAGCGCTCTTAAAACAGTCACAAGTTATGCTGATGGCAGAGATAAAGTAAGAGGAAATGTTTTCCAGCTTATGAGTGGAGTCTGTCTTGCCAGTGGTGTGACTCAAAGATCTTTCCTTTCAACTCTTTCTTCTTCTGTCGGCAAAACGCTTGGTGATGAAGGTATCTTGTATCTTACAAGTGGCACAGATATTGATTTCACTCAAATACCAAAACAGCCAACAGCTTTCTTTATCAGAATCCCAGACCACAAAACAGAAAGACATCCTCTTGGTGTGCTTTGTATCAGCCAACTTTATAAAGTTTTGGTTGATGTGGCAAACAAGACTATCAACTTGAAAACTGGAAAGGGTGGAAAACTTGAAAGACCTGTTTATTTCATTCTTGATGAGTTTGGAAATATGCCAGCAGTGCCAAACTTCGGGACTATGGTGACTGTATCGCGTTCAAGAAATATCTTCTTTGAAATTATTTTGCAGTCATATAAACAACTTGACATTAAGTATGGTCAGGATGAAGCACAAAATATTCGCGGAAACTTCCAAATGGAAGTGTTTCTTGGATCGGAAGATCCTTCGACCATTCAAGCATTCTCAGAAGCCTGCGGTGAAACAACTGTATTCCATGAAGAAACTTCTCGTTCTCGACAGACTGGAAAAGATGTTATGCAAAGTGAAAATATCACAATTTCTACTCAGAGAACAAGAAAGCCACTTTTGGATAAGCAACAGCTTCGTCAGCTTGAACGTTGGACCATAGTTGCTAAGATTTTCAGAAAATCCATTATGAAAGATGTTATGACACCTTTCTTTGCAACAAAATGTATGGAAAAGAAGGCAAAAACTATGCCTATTGCACTTTCAAGACAACTTGATATAGAAAATATCTTCTATGATATTGAAAGAAGAAATCAGATTGTTTTGAAAAGATAAATTAAAAAAATTAATTAAAAAACCACGACATAATTCGTGGTTTTTTGTCTTTAGTAGAAAATAAAGTTAAAGAGAATTTGTCATTATTTTAATAAATATTTTTCTTTTTATAAACTTGACTTTTCATTTATATAAATTATTCTCCTAAAAACACAACATTTCCGCAAAGCACATCATAATATGAAAAAGTTTGCAATTGTGATTTGTTGTCATCTAAAGCAACTGTAAAAACACTTGGATAGACATCTTTGATTGTTCCGCTCAAGGTATCAAATTTTTTTCTGCCTCGATTGACATTCATCTCAACTTCTCTTCCTTTTAAAGATATTATCTTTGCTTTTATTTCATCTATTTGCATTCCTGCTTTTCTCATTTTGACCTCCTAAAAAACTGCAACTTTTTTTCTTGAAAAGGATAATTTAATTTTTGGAAAAATAATTTTTTAATCTTTCAATATAAGTTGGTTTACAATATTTTTGACATAAAAATAAAATTCTAAACATTTTTGTCATATTCTTCCGATAGTGTTCGTATTATACCTTGTAAATGTTTGGAGGGTAAAATGGCATTTGAAAGAGAAAATTTTAATGTTGCTAAAAAATCAAATCTATCAAAAGGTGATTTGACTGTTGAATGTAACGTTTCAACAGGGGCAAATGTTTCAAAAGTTCTATCGCTTGCGGTAGAAGGCTTCGTAAATAGCGTTGAAGCTTTAAACGGAGTGATTAATTATTCAGGTGCGGTTGACACCAAACTTGTAATAATGGCTGAAGATGGACAGATAAATACAGTTTGTTCAAGCTGTCCTTTCTCATCTCGCTTTGAAAGTGAAGAGATAGAAAGCGGACAGGATGCGTTTGTAAAAGTCAAAGTTATTGATTATAACGTCGAGAGTATTGGTGGCGAAATGGTCAAAGTAGCTGTGGTGCTTGAACAAAATGCTTTCACTCTTGCAAATCGTGAAGTTGGCACTATAGACTGTCATGACGATGATGTTTGCTATAAAAAAGATGAGATTTCAATCATCAAGTATGTTGGTTCATCAAAAGTGGAAGTGACAAACGAAAGTGAAATTAATCTTCGTGAAAACATCAAAAAAATACTTTTGACAGAGAGCCATGCTATTGTAAAAAATGTTGACGCGGGTGCAGGTTTTGTGGCTATTAGTGGTGACGTGGTCACAAGAGTGTTATATTTAAGTGAAAATGATAAATTTGAAAGTGGATATATTAATGATACTTTCAAAGAAGAAGTTGAGCTTGCAGGAATTACAAGAGAAAGTTTTGTGGAAGGCGATGCATTTGTCAAGTCTGACAGTGTTGTCACCGAGATTATTCAAGATGAAAAAGGTGGCAAGATTGTTGTAAAAGTGCCAATTGTTCTTACTGTTCGCGGTTTTGAAGAAGGCAAAGTTGCTGTGATAAATGATATTTATAGTATAAAAAATGATATCAATGTCACTACTTCTTCTTTCAATATGTCATCTATTTCTCCAATGGCTGTGGCTGAAGGCAAGATTGAAGGCTCACTTACTTTGGATGAAGAAATGCCAAGAGTTGATAAGTTTTTATTTAGTGGCGGAAATAGTGTTGCTGTAACAAACAGTTATCTAAAAGACGGCGAAATTGTCATTGAGGGAATTGCAAAGACAACTGCGATTTATCTTAATGATGAAGAATCGACTTTGCATAGCGTCCAACTTGATGTTCCATTTGTAATTTCTGACAAATTCAATGCTACTGAAAGCGGAATTTTGACAGTTGATGCAATAGTAAATGATGTGGATGTAGTTGTCAAGAAGGGCAGAGAAATATATTATGATGCAAAAATAAAAGCATCTGTTGGTTATTCATCGGAGATTGTTTCAAGTGTGATTTCTGAGGCTGAACTTATGGAGGAATATCCTGTAAAAGATTATGCTATGGAAGTTGTATTCGCTCCTTCTGGAAAAGAACTTTGGGAAGTTGCCAAAGCTGCAAGAGTAAAAGAAGAACAAATTGTTTCTCAAAATCCTGAAGTAACTTTCCCTGTTTCAAATGATACTCCGCTTGTGCTGTTTTATCAAAGAGTTCAATAAAAAAATTTAAAAAAGTTCCACCTTATTAGGTGGTTTTTTTATTTTAAACTTTCCAAAAAGGTAATTGATTTTATTGATTTGAAAGATAAAAATAAAAGACTTGTTTACATTACGAAAAGTATAGCCAATCGACAAAAAAAGTGTGAAAAGCATATCTTTTTCTTATTCTATATATTTTTTAATGTCAACAATTTTTTCAAGGCAGGTGATATATGAAGTATGTTTTGGGTGCGGTAGCTGTGATCGGAATTGCATTGATCTTTGTTTTTTGTCCTATGAATGGTTTTGGCAAAGATGTTTCTCCGCAGTATTTGAGAATACATATCAGGGCAAATTCAAATTCACAAGTCGATCAAAATGTCAAATATATGGTTAAAGATGCAGTTGTCGACGCCCTAATTCCTATTCTTGCTGACATTGACGACTTTGAAGAAGCAAAAGTAGTAATGAGTAAAAACTTTGACATGATTGAAAGTGTGGCAAATGAAGTTTTGATAAATCATGGTTTTTATTATGGTTGTAAGGCACAAATCGACAATGAATATTTCCCAACGCGTGTTTATGACAGTCTCACTTTAGAGGAGGGGTTTTATGATGCACTCATTTTAAGATTGGGAAGTGGCGAAGGAGACAACTGGTGGTGTTTGGTTTATCCCGCTTTTTGTTTCACAAATTCGTCAAATTCCGCCAATATAGTATATATTTCGAAAATATGGGAAACATTAAAAGTGTGGACTAGGAGGAAATCATGAAGAAAAAACTAATAATCGTTTTGTCAATTGTTTTCATCTTTGCTCTCACTTTCACGGGGGTTGGGTTGACAACTTCTCATATTGTGAATGCGGGAGAAAAGGCAGAGCAAAGCGAGGTGCTTGACACTCTTACAACTGCTCAAAACAAAACAGTTCAAACAAAACTAAAACGTTGGGGCTATTACACAGGTGCAGTTGATGGGATTTATGGTGCTAAGACTAAAGCCGCTGTCAAAAGTTTTCAACGTAAAAATGGACTGAGTGTAGACGGCATTGTTGGACCAAAAACCGCTGCCGCACTTGGCATGACTATCAGTGGGTCAAGTTCAGGCACATCTCAGTCATCAAATGACTTGCATCTTCTTGCGAAATGCGTGCATGCTGAAGCGAGAGGTGAGCCATACACTGGACAGGTGGCAGTTGCGGCAGTAATATTAAACAGGGTGAAGAGTTCATCTTTCCCAAACACAATTGCAGGTGTAATCTATCAGCCATATGCTTTTACTGCTGTTGATGATGGACAAATAAATTTAGAGCCAAATTCAACTGCATACAAAGCAGCCCAAGATGCCCTAAATGGCTGGGATCCAACATATGGATGCCTTTACTATTACAACCCAAGAACTGCAACAAGCTCTTGGATTTGGTCAAGAAAGACAGTAGTCACGATAGGCAAACATGTGTTTGCAATTTAGGTAAAAGGAGCAAGCTATGAGTGAAATAAATCAAAAAAGTGCGAGCAACAAAAGTGCTCTTGCACATGAAAGGGGAGAAAACAAAAGAAAAAATGGTGCGATAATTGGTTTGTCAATTGCAACCGCCGTCCTTGCTCTTTCAACCATTGGACTTGGAGTTGGAGTATGTGTAAGCCAACATAACGCAATGAATTATAGGGCTGATCTTGAAAATGTTTACAACAACAATTTCTACAATCTTCTTGACAGTGTAAATAATCTTGAAAACAAGATTTCAAAGACACTTTCTTCAGGAAGTGGTTCAACTTATCAAAGAAAGATGCTTCTGGAGGCGTCAAAAAATGCAAGCGAAGCAGAAATTTCCGTTTCTCAACTTCCGCTTTCTCAATCTGAAATTCAAGATACAATAAAATTGGTCAATCAAATTTCAGGTTATACATCAACGCTGGCTGAGAAAATGGTAAGAGGGGAGAGTTTAACTCCGGAAGAAGTGGATACTCTTGAAAAAATACATAAAAGCGTGCTTGACTTAAAACTTCGATTGAATGATTTTGAGAAAAAACTTAATAATGGTTATTCAATATTAGATAGAAGTCTTGATGTGAGAGAAGATGTAAACGACTTTACAAGAAGTTTAAATTCGCTTAAAAACAATGATATCGAATACCCTACAATGATTTATGATGGTCCTTTCTCCGATTCTGTTGTCAGCAGCAAAGTAAAAGGTCTTTCAGGAAAAACCGTGACAAAATCGGAAGCGGCAGAAAATGTCAAAAAGCATTTTAAAGTTGCCACAGATATTGTTTATGAAGGTGAAACAAATGGACGATTTGAAACTTTCAATTTCCGAGTTGTAAATTCCGACAGTGAAAGATTGTTTGTTCAAGTGACAAAGATAGGTGGAAATATCTTGACTATAAGCGGGACTGGAAGAAATGGCGAAAGCAGTATTGACGAGAAAGCCTCAAAAGACATTGCAATCAAGTTTGCCACTGATAATGGAATAGAAGACGCAGAAGTTGTGTGGAGTGATACTATTGAAAATGATATATATCTCAACATAGCACCAAAGTCGGGCGGAATAATCCTTTATCCTGATCTTGTCAAAGTCAAAGTAAATATGACTTCAGGCACAATCGTAGGTTATGATGCGACAACATATTTCACAAATCACACTGACAGATCTTTAAGTAAGGGAGGCCTTTCTTTGTCTGATGCCAAAGGAAAAGTTCCATCAAACTTTGAAATCGTGCAGGCAAGACATGTTTTATCGCCGCTTGATTACAATCGCGAAGTTGTATGCGTTGAAGTTGAAGCTGATAACGAAAACAGCACATATTACTTCTATTTCAATTCAAGTGATGGCGACCTTGAAAATGTGCTTAAGGTGATTGAAACTGATGATGGAAATCTTCTGATGTAAAAAATAACTCCAAATTTTTGGAGCTATTTTTTATGCAAATTTTATCTAATTTACATTTCATATTCTTCCTATTGTTTTTGCATAATTTCGTTTTCAATTTCATCATCCAATATATTAGTATTTTTTAAAACTCAGTTAGAAGCAAATACAATAACTTCACCTTTCATATCACTTGCTTTAAGAAAAACATCTTTATCGTCTTTAAGTTTATCAGATAATTTTTTAAAGCCGAAAAGATATCGAGTGCTGTATTAAGCTTTCTTAAAGCAATAAATTTAGAATAAATTTTTATATTTTTCTCCTTATACTTCAATTATAATCGGTGGGGGAATTGTCAAGTCCTTTTTTTAATATTTTAGTTTGGGGAGAACAGCGCTTATTTTTGACAACTAAATCTAGAAAGATTTTTTATATTGTTTATGTTGGTTGATTTTTTTTATAAGGTGTGATAAAATTCGAGTGGAGAAATATTTGTGTTTGCTGAAATTATAATCGACCAGGATGCAAAAGCTCTTGACAGGGTGTTTGAGTATATTATTCCAGATTATTTGAATTTGAGTGTAGGCATGCGTGTCTACATTCCTTTTGGCAAACGCATTATGCAGGGCTATGTCATCAAAATAAAAGATAATTGCAATTATGACAGAAGCAAACTTAAAGAAATTATTTCAAAGATTGAAGATTTTTCTGCAATAAAGAAAGAAATGCTTGAGCTTATGCAATTTATGGCAGAAAAAAACCATCTTAAATTAGCCTCGATTTTGAGGCTGTTTTTGCCAGCAGAAATGAGAGAAGGCAAAGTAAAAGAACTTTTTAAAACCTTCTATTCGCTGGTAAATGGGGCAGAGATCAAACTTTCTAAAGCCGCAAAAAAGCAGGAGGAAATTGTCAACCTTCTTTCTGGCGGGAGGGTGGCTGCGGTGGAACTTGCCGAGAAATATGGTTATGCTCCGCTTAAGGCACTCAGAGAAAAAGGATACATTAAAAAGGAAGTTGAAGAGGTCAAGCGTTCACCTTTTGTAATTTTGAATGGCGACAAGAGAGTTGAGCTTAATGATTGTCAAAAGAAGGCAATTGAAACAATCATAGAGGATAAGACCTATTTATTGCATGGGGTGACTGGCAGCGGAAAAACTGAAATTTATATGAATCTTATTGAAAGAACGCTTGAAAATGGCAAGAATGCGATCATGCTTGTGCCTGAAATTTCGCTGACACCTCAGATTATGTCCAATTTTAAAGGACGATTTGGGGAAGCAGTTGCTCTTCTTCACAGTGGGCTCTCTGCTGGTGAGAGGTTTGATGAATGGAAAAGGCTATTTTCAGGCGAAGCAAAGATTGCGATTGGGGCACGTTCTGCCATCTTTGCACCCCTTGAAAATCTGGGGATGATCATTATTGATGAAGAGCATGAGTCGAGTTATATTTCAGAATCAAATCCACGATATGACACACATGATGTTGCCGAGTTTAGGGCAAGATACAACTCTTGTCCGCTTGTGCTTGGAAGCGCAACACCTTCCATTGAAAATTATCAGAGAGCAGTTGATGGAGAAATTCAACTGATAGAACTCCCTGTCAGAGCAAATGGCAAAGCAATGCCTCCAGTTCAGATTGTTGATATGATGGAAGAGCTGAGAAGAGGCAATAGCGGAATATTCTCAAATCAACTGATTGCAGATCTATATAATGTAGTCAGCAATAAAAAGCAGGCGATGATATTTATCAATCGACGTGGTTTTTCATCTTTTATGAAATGCAAAGAGTGTGGATATATTGCAAAGTGCAGTGATTGTGATGTCAGCCTTGTTTATCATAAAGAGGATAACAGATTGAAATGCCATTATTGTGGCAAGCAGTATAAATATCTTGCAAGATGTCCAAGTTGTCACAGCGAACATGTCAAATATGGTGCGGTGGGGACTCAGCAGATTGTTGCAAAATTGCAAGAACTTTTCCCTAATGTAAAAATTTTGAGAATGGATAATGACACCACCTCCACAAAAAATGCTCATCAAAAGATACTAAATGAATTTAAAGTCACAAAGCCCTCAATTTTGGTTGGCACTCAGATGATTGCAAAAGGTCATGACTTTGAGGATGTAATTTTGGTGGGAATAGTAGATGCCGATCAAAGTCTTTATCAAAGTGATTATCGATCTACTGAAAAGACATTTCAACTTATCACTCAAGTGGCTGGTCGCGCAGGAAGAAGTGTGAATGATGGAAAAGTTGTTTTGCAGACATATAGCCCAAGACATTATGTTTATAAATTTGCTTCCAATTATGACTATAAAGGATTTTACAGAAAAGAGATAAATATCAGACAGACCGCACAATTTCCGCCTTATTCTCGTATTTTGCGGATTCTTTTTAGTGATTTTGATGAAAATCATGTGCGAGAACTACTTAAAATGTGTTATACTGATATTGAAAAACTTAGACAGGTTTATAAAAGCGATATAATCTATCTTGATGCTATGAAGTCGCCTATTAAAAGAATACAAGATAAATATCGTTATCAGATTATGGCAAGGTTTAAACTAGAAAATGCTGACAAAATTGAAAAAGAGATATTTGATATAGTTGACAGGACAACCAAAAATTCGGTTTTCTTTGAAATCAATCCGCAAAACCTGTCTTGATTGTGGAAAATACAAATAAGCAAAATAATTTTAGGAGAGAAAAATGGCATTAAGAAATGTTACTATGATAGGAGAAAATGTTTTGAGAAAGAAGTCAAAACCAGTCAAAGATTTTGATGAGGATCTTTGGCAGCTTCTTGATGATATGAAAGAAACAATGTATCAAAATGACGGAATGGGTCTTGCTGCACCTCAGGTCGGTGTGCTTAGAAGGGCTGTCATTGTTGATGTAAACAATGCGTTTATTGAACTTATAAACCCTGTTATCATCAAATCAAAGGGTGAAGATGTTGAGGAAGAGGGATGTTTATCTGTAGGCAAGTTTCGTGGCAGAGTGTCAAGACCAATGGAGGTCACTGTAAGAGCACAGGATAGATATGGTTTTGAATTTACGCTGACTGGCGAAAAGTGGCTGGCAAGATGTATCTGTCACGAAATTGATCATCTTGATGGTATTTTGTTTGTAGATAAAAGCATTGATAAAGATAAATATTTGAAAATGGGCGGAATAATATAATTTGTTTATAAAAAAGAAGTTTAAAAAAATTAAAAGTTGGTTTAAATGAAAATTTTATTTTTAGGAAGTTCTCACTTTTCAAAGATTGTCCTAGAAAAGATGATTGAACGAAAAATCGAAGTATCTTGCGTCATCACTCAGCCAGATAGACCATCTGGACGAGGGCATAAACTTGCACAAACAGAGGTGAAAAGTTTTGCAATAGAGAGAGGCCTTCCAGTTTTGACGTTTGATAAAATTCGTTTGCATATTGAAGAAATAAAAAAACTTGATTTTGATATTTCGGTTGTTGCCTCATTTGGGCAGATTTTGCCTGAGGAATTTTTAAATTTGAAATTATGTATCAATGTTCATCCCTCTCTTTTGCCAAAATATAGAGGTGCGTCGCCAATTCAGAGTGCAATATTAAATGGTGATGAAATCACTGGTGTGACAATTATGAAAGTTGCACGCGAGGTTGATGCTGGCGATATCATAAAGCAAGAGAAGATGATGTTGACAAAAGAATATTATCGTGAAGCTGAAGAGAAATTGGCACTTTTTGGTGGCGACATGGTCAGTGATGTGATTGAAGAGTATGAACATGGTCAAATTTCTTTTGTTCCTCAAAAACATGGTGAAGCAATTATTGTTGGAAAGTTTAAAAAAGAAGATGGCAAACTTGATTTTTCATGTTCCGCTAGTGACCTTGTAAATAAAGTCCGAGCTTTATCAGAAGAGATTGGAACATATTTTGCTGTTGATGGCACAATTATTAAGGTTGAAAAACTAATTGATGTCAGCGGGGAATATGTAGTCCAGCCTTTTGTAATATTAAACAATAAAAAACATTTTGTTGTCGGGTGCAAAGGAGGTGCTGTTGAAGTGCTTGTTTGCAAAGCACCATCGGGAAAAAGCATCAGTGGAAGAGACTTTTTAAATGGTCATAATGAACTTATTTCAAAAAGGATAGATAATGCTTAGTGATTTTTCTTTTGAAGAGATGAAAGAATATGCATTGAAATTAGGTTTGCCTGCTTTTAGAGGTGAACAGATTTTTAATGCAATCTACAGTGGCAAAACTCTTGAGGAAATCACAAATCTGCCAAAGGCTTTGAAAGATATCATCGCAGAAGATTATCCAAAATATAAAATCTTAAAAAAATTTATCAGTCGTGACGGGACACAAAAATTTATCATCGAGTTTGGTGATGGAAATATCGTTGAAAGTGTGCTGATGAAATATAAGTATGGTTATACTGTTTGCCTTTCGTCTCAAGTCGGTTGCAGAATGGGTTGTAAGTTTTGCGCCTCAACGCTTGGAGGGCTTGCACGCAATCTTTCGTGTGGCGAGATTTTGGGGCAGCTGCTTCTTATCAATCGAGATATTGGTGGAAGCGAAAAAAATCGACAGATCACCAATATTGTGCTTATGGGAAGTGGCGAGCCGCTTGACAACTTTGATAATGTTTGCAAATTTATTGATTTGATTTCTTCAAATAGAGGTCTCAATATCAGTCAGAGAAACATATCACTTTCCACATGTGGCTTGGTCGATAAAATTCAAAAACTTTCAGAAAAACAATATAATATTTCATTGACAATATCTTTACATGCAACTTTGGATGAAAAGAGAAAAGAGGTTATGCCGATTGCAAAAAGGTGGAAGATTGAAGAAATTATAGATGCATGTCGAAAATATTATGATAAAACTCGCCGAAGAATTTATTTTGAATATACCCTCATTAAAGGTGTCAATGATTCAAATGATGATGTGGTGAGGCTTTCAAAACTTTTGAAAAATCTCAATGCTCATGTCAATGTAATACCTCTCAATGAAGTCAAAGAAAGAAGTTTGAAGGGGACAACAAGGCTTGCTGCCTATCAATTTGCTGATTTACTTAAAAGCAATGGTGTTTCAGCGACTGTGAGAAGGACAATGGGCGAGGATATTGCAGGAGCTTGTGGACAACTGCGAAATAAAGTTTTAAGAGAAAATAAATAAAAAATAATTAATTTAGTTAAAATTATAAAAAAATCAAACAAATTAATTAAATAATAAAAAAATAATTAAAATCAAAGAAAAATATTAAAAATAAATTATTTTATCGAAAAATAATAAAAAAATAAATACAAAAAATCAAAAAAAATAGATTTTAATATAAAAAAATAATAAAAAATCATATTTATTAAGAAAAATAGTAAAAAAATAATAAATATTATTAAATTATTAAAATTGATTTTATTAAAAATAATTATTAATTAAAAAGGAGAAAATGTGCAAGGATTGGTTGTTTGTAAAAACGCAGATTTATTCACAGTTGAATTTGATGATAAATTTTACAATCTAAGGCCAAGTGGCAAAACAAAGGCTAAAGGTATTTTTGTGGGTGACAGAGTTGAATTTGCTGAAAATATAACTAAGGTGTTGCCACGGAAGAACCTTTTAATAAGGCCACCTGTCGCAAACATTGACAGAATTTTTGTGGTCATATCTCAGTTGCCAAAACCTGATTTTGTGCTTGTAGATAAAATATTGATATATTGCATGCTCACTGCAATCGAGCCAATAATAGTTGTCAACAAGCTTGATCAGTGCAGTAGAGAGTTTGTTGAAAAAATTGTTGAGGATTATGGAAAAGATTATCAAATAATAAAAGTGTGTGCAAAGGATGGAGATGTGCAAGACCTTAAAAAAGAGATAAAAGGACTTTGCGTTCTTGCTGGTCAAAGTGCAGTAGGCAAATCATCATTAATCAATGCGATATTTGAAAATGACGATGAAATGGTTGGCTCTTTATCAAAAAAAATTGAAAGAGGAAGGCAGACAACACGAATTGTCAAACTCTTCAAAATTGGCAAAAACTATCTTGCTGACACCGCTGGTTTTTCACTTTTGGATCTTGCAATGGTCTCAAACATCGAAGAGCGAGAACTTGCAGCATATTATCCTGACTTTTTGCAGGGAAGGGAAAATTGTAAATATCGATCATGTTTGCATATTTCAGATGTTGATTGTGGGGTTATTCAAAGAGTGAAAAGTGGGAAAATTTCACAAAGACGATATGAAAACTATTTGAAAATTCTGGAAGAACTAAAAAGTGCAAAAAAGTTTTGATATAAAACATAATATATAAGAGTTTTCGCATTTTAATATAATTTAAACAAAAGATAAACAAAGTATATAAGGAGAAGTTATGAAAAACAATATTTATGTCTCTGTTTCAACAGACCCAATTAAAGAATATCAAAAGGTGGTTGAGTATGCAAAAAGTTTGCAGGGCAAAGCTGACCTAATTCATTGTGATGTCAAAGATGGGATTTTTGTTTCCAGCAAAAATTTTGATGCAGGCCTCACAAGAAATATAAATCAAAATTGTCTGACAATGCTTGATGTTCATCTTATGTGTAAAGAACCTTTAAAAATGATAGATGATTATCTCAAAGCTGGTGCAAATATTGTGACAGTTCATTATGAGGCTTTTGAAGATAAGAATGATATTGTGCTTGCTCTTGATAAAATTAAGTCGGCAAAAGCACTTGCTGGGCTTGCAATCAATCCTGAAACTGAGATAAAGGATATTAAAATGTTTCTTCATGACTTTGATGTTATTCTTGTGCTTGGGGTAGAGCCAGGTGCGAGTGGGCAAAAGTTTATAGCCTCTGCACTTGACAAAATCAAGCTGCTTGACCAAATAAGAGAGAAAAATGATTTCAAATATAAGATTGAAGTTGATGGCGGGGTAAGTATCGATAATTCACAAGAACTTATTTCGGCAGGTGCAGATATATTAGTGAGTGGAAGTTTTATATTCAAAGCACAAAATAAAGAGAGTGCAATAAATAGCTTAAAGAAAGATAAATAAATTAAAACTATGCATATGCATAGTTTTTTTTGATAAAGGACGAAATAAAGCTTTTGAAATTTCAATTTCAAAAGCTTGTTCTCATGCTCCTATAAGAGCATGAGAGGCATGATTTGCAAAAGCAAGTCATGTAATTTCGTCCGTAACTGAATTGAAAAGATTTTTTAATCAATTTAAAATAATTAAACAATTAAAATATTTTGTTTGATAGAGATAATACAAAATGATAAAAAATCAAAAAATATCTTAAAAATTGCTTGAAGAATTTCTTAAAATGAGCTATACTTTAAAGGTATAATAGAAAAAGGAGAAAATATGAAACAATTTGTTTATTTATTCAAAGAAGCTGATGGTAAAAACAAAGCTCTCTTTGGTGGCAAAGGTGCAAACCTTGCTGAAATGACAAATCTTGGTATGCCTGTTCCACAAGGCTTTACCATTACAACTGAGGCATGCACTCAGTATTACAAAGACGGCAAAAAAATCAATGAATCAATCATGTCGCAAATCGAAAACAAACTTAGTGATCTTGAAAAAATGACAGGTAAAAAGTTTGGTGACAAGAAAAATCCTCTTCTTGTTTCAGTTCGTTCAGGTGCAAGAGTCTCAATGCCTGGAATGATGGATACAATTCTCAATCTTGGTCTAAATGACGAAGTTGTTGAAGGACTTGCAAAGCTTACAAACAATGCAAGATTTGCTTATGACTCTTATAGAAGATTTATCCAAATGTTCTCAGATGTTGTTATGCAACAAGAAAAATCAAAATATGAAAGAATACTTGACAAAGTGAAAGAAGAAAAGGGTGTTGAATTTGATAAAGACCTCACTGCTGAGGATCTTAAAGAAATCGTGAACATGTTTAAAGAACTCTATAAAAAAGCTCAAGGCGAAGATTTTCCTCAACAACCACGTATTCAACTTATCGAAGCTGTAAAAGCTGTTTTCCGTTCTTGGGACAATGACAGAGCAAATGTTTACAGAAGAATGCATGACATTCCTTATGAATGGGGGACTGCTGTCAACGTTCAGTCAATGGTATTTGGAAATATGGGAGAAACCTCAGGCACTGGTGTTGCCTTCTCAAGAAACCCAGCTACTGGTGAAAACAAACTCTATGGCGAATATCTTATGAATGCACAAGGCGAAGATGTTGTAGCTGGAATCAGAACTCCACTTCCAATCTCAAGCCTTGAAAAACAAAATCCAAAAGTTTACAAAGAATTTGCTGAAATTGCAAAGAAGCTTGAAAAACACAACAAAGACATGCAAGATATGGAGTTTACAATCGAAAATGGCAAACTTTATATGCTTCAAACAAGAAATGGAAAGAGAACTGCCAAAGCTGCACTTAAAGTAGCAGTTGACCTTGTAAATGAAGGCATGATCACAGAGAAAGAAGCACTTATGATGCTTGATCCAAAACAACTTGATGCACTTTTGCACCCTCAATTTGATGACGTTGCTTTAAAGAAAGCACTTCCAATTGCAGAAGCTCTTCCAGCATCACCTGGTGCAGCTTGCGGAAAAATCTGCTTCACTGCAGAAAAAGCGAAAGAAATGGCTGTAAGTGAAAAAGTAGTGCTTGTAAGACTTGAAACTTCACCAGAAGATATTGAAGGTATGGCTGTAAGTCAAGGTGTTTTGACTGCTCGTGGTGGAATGACTTCTCACGCTGCCGTTGTTGCTCGCGGTATGGGGACTGCCTGCGTTGCTGGATGCAGTGCAATTAAATTTGCTGACGATGAAAAGTCTTTCACACTTGGCGGAAAAGTTTACCATGAAGGTGATGATATCTCTTTTGATGGTTCAACTGGAAAAATCTATGATGGAATTATGGCAACTGAACCTGCAAAAATCTCAGGTGAATTTGCTACAATTATGCAGTGGGCTGATAAATATCGTGCAATGCAAGTTCGCACAAATGCTGATAATCCAAAAGATGCAAGAAATGCATTCAATTTTGGTGCACAGGGTGTTGGTCTTTGCAGAACAGAGCATATGTTCTTTGAAGCTGACAGAATCCCTGCAGTGAGAGAAATGATTGTATCTTCAACTGTTGAAGAAAGAAAGAAAGCGCTTGCAAAACTTCTTCCAATGCAAAGAAAAGACTTTATTGGAATTTATAAAGCAATGGAAGGACTGCCTGTGACTATCCGTTTCCTTGATCCACCACTTCATGAATTTTTACCTCATGAAAATAGTGAAATCAGAGCGTTAGCTGAAGAAATGGGACTTACATTTGAAAAACTTAAACAAACAGTTGCTGACCTCCATGAATTCAACCCAATGATGGGACATCGTGGACTTAGACTTGCGGTGACTTATCCTGAAATTGCTGAAATGCAAACCCAAGCTGTCATTGAAGCTGCAATTGATGTAAACAAAGAAATGGGCTTCAAAATCGTTCCAGAAATTATGATTCCTCTTACTTGTGATTCAAAAGAATTTAAGTATGTTCGTGATATCGTAGCAAATAAAGCTGATGAAATTATCAAAGCAAATGGCGTTGAGCTTTCTTACAAGATAGGCACTATGATTGAAATTCCTCGTGCTGCTTTGACTGCTGATGAAGTTGCTAAGAGTGCAGAATTTTTCTCATTCGGCACTAATGACCTTACTCAAATGACATATGGTTTCAGCCGTGATGACTCAAGCAAATTCCTTGATGTTTACTATGCTAAGAAGATTTTTGAAAGCGATCCATTTGCAAGAATTGACCAAAATGGTGTTGGCAAACTTGTTAAGATGGCTGCTGAACTTGGCAAAAAAGCAAGACCTGATATTAAACTTGGTATCTGCGGAGAACATGGTGGAGATCCATCAAGTGTTGAGTTCTGCCATAACTGTGGTCTCACTTATGTTTCTTGCTCACCATTCAGAGTGCCAATTGCACGTCTTGCTGCTGCTCAAGCAAACATCAAAAATCCAAGAAGATAATATTGCTTTTAAAATAAAAAAGATGAACAATTTAGTTCATCTTTTTTTTTCTTTTTATAAATTTTAGTTTTCGTTTATCTTATACGTTTTAATTTATGACTTAAAACATTTGAGAATTTACAATGCCTAATCGTAATTTGCTTATTGCTTATCTTTAGAAAAGATGTTATATTGAAAAGCACCATAGTCCGCTGTTTTGCTCATAACAAATAACATTGAAATAAGCTCTGGATGGTATGGCAAAAATGTTTTGTTTTTCATCATTGTTATGATTTCAGCTTTGCTTGCCCATTTGACGCACTGGACTTCGTTGTCTGTAAAATTAATTTCAGAATTTATATCGACATCTTTTGTGAGAATATAAAAGTCATCAAAGCCTCCCACAAAGTTGATAGTTAAATGAGGAATTATTCCTGAAAAGTTGTGACAAATTCCAAGCTCTTCAGAAAGTTCTCGCGTCATTGCCTCTTGTGAAGTTTCGCCAGCTTGAACGCATCCTCCCAATGAAATGTCCCATAGGTTTGGATTGACTTTTTTTGTGGCAGAACGCTTTTGAATCAGCATTTCACCTTTACTATTGAAAATACAACAATGAACCACAATTCGGCAACAATCTTTTGGAATAGGTGAGTTTCTGTCATGTGTTTTGCCGAGTTTTTGTCTGTTGATGTCATACAAATCAAACTTTTCCATTTTTCTCCTTTAAATGCAATGATATATACAAGCATTTTGTTTGTGGTTGTTTAATAATTTTTAAATAATATTGTATGATTAGACAAAGTTATTCACGTTCTTGCTCAGCTTGATAAAGTTCTATAGAATGTCCATTTTCATCATAGATATCAATATCTAAGTCTTTGTTTTTGAATTTCAATTCATCAATGCAAGCTTTTGCCACTTCAACATTTACAAAGAAAAATAGATCTTTCAACTCAAAACCGTTTGAAAGAGAAAAATATGCATAACCTTTTTGTGCTGGTTTTGCTTGATTTAAAAGCTTTTTATTTTCTTCCATTTTTTGATTAAAAAGGACATTTGCAGACCTGTCTAAACATTTGCTCATCAAATGATTTTCACCATAATAAAGTTTGTCAACTTCTGTGTAATTGTTTATATATAGTTTGATTGCATAGTTTTCAATATCTTTTTTGTTTGGACGAGCAGTGTAATTAAAATATTCTTTGACAGATTCAAAAACTGGATTTTTTTCTTTAATACCTAATCTTACGATATTTTCATTTAATTGTGATTTTTCAATATATTTCATAATTTGCCTCCATAATTAATTGAATTGTATCAAAGTTTGATTAAAAAGTCAATAGTGGGATAAAATATTGATTAAATTGTAATATATTTCTTTACTTTTATTTTATTTTATGATAAAATAACTGAGAAAATTAATTAATGAGGTGATTGATTATGATGATAGAACCATCAATTGACAAACTATTAAGTCAAACTAAAGGAAATAAATATATTCTTTGCAATGTTGTTTCAAAAAGGGCAAATGAAATTGAAAGTGTCCGCAGGTTGGAACTTGCCGATCAAGATAAAAAGGCTATTAGTATCGCCTGTGATGAAGTTGCTTCTGGAAAGGTGAAATATAGTAAATAAAGTGAATATAAAAAAGATCATATTTTGAATTTATTTCTTTTTATGGTCTTTTTGTTTTCTTGGGCTTTTTTATATTGCCTAATCGAGGAGATTTATAATTTTTATTTTTAAGTTTTTGAATTTTATTGCTTGCTCGGTTCATCTATATAAGTATCATATTTTAATCCTTCAATTTCATCATAATAGCTTTTTTCACTTTTTATTTTGTTGTGCAGTTCTAGATCAGATTTTTCAATATCCTTTGCAAATTTTTCATTCCAAACAAAATTTTCGCTTTCGTAAATTACCTGTCCATGAGCAAGAACATCAGCACCTTCAATGTCGCGAGCAAATAAATAATTCCATTTAAGACTTTTGCTGTCTATCACAATTTGGCCTAATTCTTTTATATCTGCACCATTGATATCTTTTGCAAAATGATAGCACCATTTTGGAGATTTTTTGTTTTTTATGACTTGTTCATGAAGTTTTATATCTGCATTTTCAATGTCTTTTGCAAATAAATAATTGAAGTAAATATCATTGCTTTCTGCAATGACCTTTCCATGAGCCAAGATATCACAATCTTTGAAATTGGTTGTGAATATATAATTCCATTGTGGGTCTTTGCTGTTGAGGACTACTTGTGCGTGTGCTTGGATATTTGCACCGCCAACGTTTTTTGCGAATATGGTATTTTTAGCTGGATCACCAGTTTGAATTATGACATGAGCGTGTTGCTTAAAAAGACTCCTGCTACGAAAATCTTTTGCAAATAAATAATTGTAATATGGATCTTTGCTGTCAACTACTATTTGAGCAAGTGCTTTTATGTTTGCACCTTTTACATTCTTGGCAAAGTTGTAGATTGCCTTGAGGTCATTGCTTTCAATGACTGCATTCATCAACAAATCAATGTCTGCACCGCGAATTTCAGTCGCAAAGGTGGTTATCCATTCATTATTTCCGCTTTCAATCACAGCCTGCTGATGTGCTTTTATGTCTGCTCCTTTGATATTTTTTACTGCCAAAAAGTTGTAATAACCATCCTTACTGTCTATAACCACATTTAAGTGAGATACTTTATCACACCTATCAATGTTTAAAGCGAAATCATAATTATCTTTTAGATTTTTACTTTCAATGATTACCTTGCCATGTGCTTGAACATCTGCACCATCAACTGCTTGAGCGAAATAAGAGTTCCACTCATTATCTTTGCTGTCAATGATCACCTTTCCATGTGCTTTTATGTCAGCTTCAGGCATATTTTTGGCGTAGAGAAGATTATATAAGCAGTCTTTGCTTTCAAGTATGATTTTTGCATGTTTTTCTTTATCAGCTTTAGGGATTATCATGACAAAATTGTAGCATAGTTTTGGATCTTTTAAATCGAGAATAATTCGTTCAATTTCATAGACCTCTTCACACATGCCATATTTATCATATAAGGTTTTTAGGTTTTTGATAAGATTTTCTGATGTCATAATAATCCTTTTTATAATAATTTTTTTTGGCTTTTATCTTTCATGATATTCTATTGTATCTTTATATAATTTAGTTTACTATATTTTGTTTATAATGTCAATATTGCATTAAAAATTGTAATTAAAATAAAATTCTCTTTATATGATCTATGATTTTAATATAATAAAGTTTATAATAGTTGTTTAAAACAAAAAACGCGAAATTTCGCGTTTTTAAGGTATAGTTTTTATAAAAGCTCTTTTGCAAATTTTTCCATCGCTTCTTCAAAAGTCATTTTTAATATAATATCATTATTTTTTGGACCTTCAATAGGGTAGGATATAAAACCGTCATCATTATAAAAACCTTCTGGGTCAATGTAAATAATTTGCAATCCTGCCTCTCTTGCCTGTTTTTGCACTTGTCGTCTGTCTGCATGAGTGCCAATGCAAATAAGAGATTTTGCTTTTTGGTCAAAGTTGATTTTTTGAATATAAGTCTTGATATTGTATGTTCTTAAAATTATTTCAGGTATGTCAAAGCGTTTTACAAGTCTATCAAAATTGTTGTTGTAAACTGTGCCAACAAAAAGTCCATTTTTATATAGTTTATTAAAAGTATTATAAGCTTCGGTGTGCTTTGCTTGCAAGCACTTTTTTGGCGTTTGAGAAAATTTGATGTATGCTGACAATGGATCTTTTATTAAGTTTTCCATTAAATCGTCATCATCGGCAAAATAAAATTTTTTAGATATATGGTTTTGGACACGATAAGTTTCATGCATTTCATATAAAGGATCAATTCCCGCAGCGATAGAAGGTCCGCAACCCATTTCCACTTGTGCAGGAAGAAATTTCTTTATCTCATTTATATCATGAATATATTTTGGATTTTCCCTTTTTTCAGGTATTCTAAAAAGTTTTGTTGAATGATTCCACATTCTTAAATAATGTTCTTGATAGTCATATCCTTCAGTGAGTGCGATTATGTCAATGGAATTATAATTTGAAGGAAAAGAAGCTTTGCAAAGTTCGTTCATAGGGTGATTTTCATATATATCAATGATGATCTGTAGGTTTTCTTTTTGCCAAAGTCGATGATTTATTTTTTTAAACTGATTTTCTTTTAATGCATCTAAAATTCTTTTTAAATATCTCTCATTTTCTTCTTTAGGCATTGTGTTTGAAACAATCATATAAGCATTTTTTAAAGAGAAGTTTTCATTTTTGTTTGTATAAGTGTTGTAAAAATGAATATATCTTCTTCTTTGAGTTGTCTTATCAATATATCCTGATTGATTTTTATTTTCAGGTCTTTGATTTCGAAACCACATACCTTCAAAATAAAATTCTCCATTCTTTTCTGCAAAATATTTGTTGAAAGTCTGACTTTCTTGCTGATTAAATTTAAAAATTTTTAATGGAAACATAATTTATCCTTGACTAAATAAATTTTATTTGTTTTTTGCTTTCTTGATCATATTTTCAAGTTGACAAGCTTGTTTAAAAACTTCTATTAAAGTTTCTTCTTTTGTTTCATTGTCACCGGTGTGCATTAATATTTCATAGTCTAAAACAACTTCATTGGGAAGTTTTGCTAAGTTATAGGCAATTTTTTGCCAATCAATTGATCCATATTTGTTTAACGTATGTTCATCTTTCTTGCCAAAGTTATCATGTAGATGCAGGCAGATAATTTTATCTCCATAATCTTTGAAATAATCAAATTCAGGGTCAAAGCAATGATTATGACCACTGTCATAACACATTTTTAAATATGGGTGATTGATTTCCTTAAACACGGCTTTAAATGTTTCTTGGTCATCAATATTTTCAATTGCAAGAGGCAAATCAATTTTTTCACAAAGTTTTAAAACTTTTCTTATCCTGTCAAAGCCAATTTCTCTTGAAGGTGAAGTGCAAAATAGGTGAACAACAACGCATGAAAAGCCATATTTTTTTGCAAGTTTGACATCTCTTTTCAAATCTTTTTCCATTCTTTTGCCAACTTTTCCATCTTTGAAAAACTCTGGCAATTCTGATCTGTTATATCTCATATGCAAAGAAGAGGGAGAAAGGCTATGTTTCTTAAAAAATTTTATCTGGCTTTTGAATTTTCCATTTTGTTTGTCCAATTTTTTGTTTGCAACAGTGATTACACTGTCAAAACCAGCATCCTTGATCATTTTCACTCTTTCTTCATGCGAACCTTCATCTTCAAATCCAAAATAAAAACTTATACCTTTTTTCATAGTTTACTCCTAAGTGTTTTGTTATTGTCTTATTTTATTCCTTATTAATTCAATATAAATATGATAATTCTTTATGAGTTCTATGTCAAACAAAATAAATAAAAACATATCAATAAGATATGTTTTTGTTTAGTTAACGAAATTAGCGAAAAATTTCTTCCATTTCATCATTGTATCTTTCTTCTAATGATTTTTTGTCATTTTCATGCTTATTTTTTAATTTTTCAACAGCGTCATTAATATTTTTTTCAAATATTTCAAAAAATAGATCTTTAAATTCTTTTTCACTAAAAGCATTATTAGCGAATATTAATTCTCTATCTACTAAATTTATATTTTCGTGAAAAAAGTAATCGAGAGCATCAAAACTATTTTTAGAATAATTTTCATTAATCTCAAAAGTCTTTCTTATGCCTAAACTTTTGATTTCACAACCAAATACCAGTTCTTTATTATAATAGGTAGAATCACCATAGAAATCTTCAATTACAAATTTTTTAAGAGTTTTGGTCTCTGCCACAAGATCGATTTTCTCATAAGGATATGCATTTTGTAAAACTTGTTTCATGCCATTGAGAAGTTCTTTCATAGAAACATTAAAATATTGTTTTTTATCGTTGAAAATAGAGTGATTTCTTTCTAATGATTTTGTGAGAGCTTTGATTTTCTTTTTAGTTTCTTCAATCTCATTTTTATTATCTGAAACTATCAAATATTCAAGATATTTTTTTGCTTTTTGCAATGCTCTAGTATCAGTTTCTATTTTGTAGGAAACTTTTTTATATTCTGAAATCATTTTCTTTATATCTTTTGCCATAATTTATACCTCTTCTAAATGATAAAATAAATAACATAAAATGTCAATGCTTTTATCATAAAATTTTTTTCAAAAAATCCACCTCAATAAGAGGTGGTTTTTTCTATTTAATTTGAAAATTATTTGCTATTTTATATTACCATTTTTTAAAATGATTTCATCTTTTTGCCAATCAATATTTTTGTTTGATAAATTGTCAAAAGTATCGATGCCATTGTTTAATATGTTTTTTATAGAAGTTTTTTTGTAAATAGCTAAGAGAAAGATCAAGAGTATTTAAACCGTCATTGTTTTTGGTATATATGTCTGCTCCGTGCTTTTTAAGAATGTCCATCATTTGTGTATCACCATATTTTTGTTTTTTATTGTGTTGAAATTGTAAACATTTATTGCAACCAATATCTGTCAGTTGTTTCGTCCCAAACATCTCTTAAAAGTTTTCCTTCGACTTTTGCATTGTTTTTAAAATCTGTTTCATCTTTATAAATTGACATTTCTTTTGTTTTTGAGTTATAAAGTTGAATATTGATTTCATCTTTATTCTTTCCGACGAGTTCAACTGCATAATATGTTCCATTGTATTCAAACTGCATTTCACCATAACTATACAACGCTTCAATGAAATCATTTAAGTCTAGGTCAAAAGGTTTTCCTTCTTTAAAAAGTTGTCGAGCTCTATTGAGGGAAAGAGTATTAGGCAAAGCAACAATGTTAGGATTTTCTTCATTAAGAAAACAATTAAACCATCCGCAATATTTACATTTTCCTTGTTCGTAAATATCAACTTTTGTTGTTTTTCCACAAACTTCACATTTTTTTTCATAAATTTTATCTTTTATATTTTTGTTTTCCATACTATACTCCTTTCAACAATAATTTGGATTGGTTTTTTCGCCATTAGGACCAATATAAGGCGGTCTAGGTTTTTTAGAATTATCCCAATTAACATAATGGTCATGAGGCCATTCATGTGGCCCAGCACCATGTGACCAATCACGATACCATATTATTCTGCCGTCTGGACCATACCATCCTTGCTGTAATAGATTCCCATTTTCATCATATAAATCAATTCTTGTGTTTGGTAGCGATATTCTTGGTAACGAGCCAACTCTTCCCACTTGAGAACTTATTCCGCCACTTGATTTACACATTCCCATTATAGCACCTCCTGTGATAGAAGTTCAAATGGGTTAGAAACAATTTCACCACCGATGCCTATTATTTTGAAATTTAACAGCTTGCCAATCAAATCTTTTACTTTTAGCTTGGTTGTGAAAAGCCCAGCAGTGTGATATTTTGTCTTAATCTTTTGCTCATCCAAAAACCATTCAATTTTGTCAGAAAATAGTGATTTAATTTGAATTTCGCCTTGATAATTATTTACTTCAATAGAAACAATTTTGGGTGCTCCTATTAAATTGTCGTTTCTTGTAATTTCAAAAAGTTTTTTTGTTTCGTTATATGATATTGTATTCCAATTAATATTTTCATAAGGATTTTTTATCAGGGGAATAGCGTTTTGATTGATTTTAATGCCGCTTCCGCCAAATTTTTTTAGGTCTGCGACAATTTTCCATCGAAAAACTTTGTTTCTTTCATTATATTCAATAAGTGCTTTATTAAGATGAGACGCAAATTGCATTTCTGTGCAATTGTTTACTTTCAAAAAATGCTTTTGTGCTTCTTCGCCAAAGCCAAGTCTGACCGAATTTTTAAAGTGTTTAACGCCATGACAACGAGAACAAATTGCCTTGATATATTTTAATGTTTGTGTTTTCTTTTCATTATCAAAATCCCATTCTTCGTGGACGTCAAGTTCTTGAGTTTTAAATCCACATATTTCACATCTTCCATTTGCTCTTTTCAATGCAAATTTACGAAGTTTATCCCAATCTTTTTTAGAGAGTGTTTTGCTAAAATCGTTGTTCCAAGCTCCTTTTGGGAGAATATTTATTGATAGTTTAAATTCTTCCATATTTGCTCCTAAATTTCGGGATAAAGCTCGCCAGCTAAGTATTTTCTTGTAAACTCTTCAAGTCCAATTTTTTTAATAAGTTCTTTTGTATTATAGGGGTCAATCGACTTAATATTCCCTTTCATTTCATCAAAAGGTGTGCCATAACAAATGATTGCGGATGGCTTTATTTTTTCCATCATGATTTTATAGCCTTTCATGAAACCTTTTTTATTATCTTCTCTTGTATATGTTGATACAGCCACAATTGAGCCCTCTTCAACGCCATCGCAAAAGAAATCAAAACAACCATAAGAGCCCCAAGAAATTGTTGGAATGACAAGCATTCCTTGCTTTTGCCAGAATGCACCGCACCAACGATTTTTGAAAACACTGTCAATTTGTCTTGCAAGAGGCATATCTTTATAGGTGCTAAATTCGGGTGTGAGCAAGGCATAATATTGGTCTAATTTTTCAAGTGCTTGTTCTGGTTTTTGATAAACATTTTCAAAATTCCAATCGTAAGTAAAAAAGTGAATGGTTTTATTTTTGTTTCCTAAATCTGCTGGCTTTGTTTTAAGATAGCTTAAAAGCTCTATTCTATCTAAATCAATATTTTGTCTTTTGATAAGCGGCATGCCATATTTGCCACATTTTTCAAACTCATTTCTCACGAGTTTTTGTTTTTTCTTTCGCTTTTCTTCATCATAATCAAAATAATTATCATCAAAAGAAAAAAGCGAACTTAATTGTTCGTTTTTAATCATCTTATTCTCCTTTGCAAGTGATTATAGGGGTTGAAAATTTCAAAAATCAATGATGACTGACAAAATTTAACATTTTTGTAATGATTTTTAAAGTTCAACCTGATTCAGATGGAAATTTGGCGATAAAAGGGTAATCGTGTTTGTTTTTTTATTTAAAAAGCTAGTATTATTGAAAAGAAAATTTGGAAAACAAAAAAACAGAGCAAACGCTCTGTTTTTAAGAATTGTAGTCATAGGGGATTTTGTTTTTCTTTTCGCCTAAGAGATTCAAGATATATCCATCTTCAACTTTGCACCACCAATGTGGATCATGTTTGGGAAGGTCCTGTAAAATTGATTGATCTGAAAGTCCATTGTCTTTTACTAATTCTAAATCTGAAACATTTATTTCTATTTCAGCATAATCACTTCCGTCTGGATTTGAGAAAACAACTTCAAATTGATTATATCTAATTTCCGATAAAATTATAGTTCCTATTGCTCCTTTAAAAACACCTTCCTTTTCATATTTTTTTTTGCTGACAGTTACTCTTACTTGATCTAACCATTTCATATTTTTCCTCCTTTAATCTTTTATTAATGGTGTTGCAATTTTTATTTTGCCGTTTGGCCAAACAACACAACCAGTGTGACAGTTGAATAGCTCATGAGAATGTTCATTTTTGCCGTCTAGAATAAAATTTATTTGAATATGTTGGCCATGATTATTAAAAGATTTTAATTGATATTGATTATTAAGAAATCCTTTTGAAACTTCTTTTGAAATCTTTTCATATATTTCATTTGCATTTTCTTTATTATAACCCATGCTTCTCATCATTGCAAATTTATTTGGTTCATATAATAAGTATTTTGTGATTTTATCTTGAGGAAAGTCGAGTATAACATTATTTAACTGTGTAGGTATCCATAGGCATTTGCAACGAAAATGTTTAAACATAGGCAGATTGTTTCCTTTAAATATTGTTTGGTTTAATGCTACACAATGTGCACAAGTATTGGTTGCTTCGTCATAGGTTGCTTCTCCTTTGCACGTTTCAATATTTTTTTTACTTCGGCTTCTTCGTATAGCCCAGCAATCGCAAGGAATCCCCAGATTCAATTTTAAGAAATTGCCTATTAGCTCTAATATATTCATCTTATTCTCCTTTGCAGGTAATTATAGGGGTTGAAAATTTCAAAAATCAATGATGACTGACAATTTTTTGTGATAATTGCAAAATCTGTCAAATAATATATAATTATGAAAGTGAAATTTTTGACTATTAAAAAAAAGACAATTGTGATTTTTTTGTTTATTGTAATTTGCTTATGTGGATTATTTGGTGCCTATTATACCATTAAGGCTTCTGCCATGCCAAGATATACGCATACTATTGTCATTGACGCGGGGCATGGCGGAAGGGATGGGGGAGCGATTGGCGTTTCTACTGGTGTGACAGAAAGCGAACTTAATCTCATGTATGCAAAGCAGCTTGCAAAACTCTGTGAAGATTTTGGAATTAAAGCTGTCCTCACTCGAAGCGACATGAATGGGCTTTATGATGATAATGCCCCAAACAAAAAGAAAAGCGAAATGGAAAGGAGAAAACGGATTATTAATAATAGTGGTGCAGATGTTATGGTCAGCATTCATATGAATTCTTTTCCTCTTTCTTCAAGTGAAGGAGCACAAATTTTTTATGCTAAAGGAAGTGGCGGTGGCTTTAATCTTGCAAAGAGTGTTCAGACAAGTGTTTGTAAAGTTTTTGAGAGTGCAAGAGGCTATGTTTCAGTTGGTGACTATTTTGTAATCAATACAGCACAAATGCCAGCAATATTAATTGAATGTGGTTTCTTATCAAATCCCAAAGAAGAAAAGCTTTTAAAAGATAAGAATTATTGCCAGAAATTTTGCTATTCAATTTTAGCTGGTGTGATTTCATATTTTGAGATGTAAAAAATATTTTCTCTGCAAATTTTTTAAATTTTTAATATTTAAGTCATCTTGTTGATTATTTCAAAATTTTATGATAATATAAAGAAAACGACGGAGGAAATATGTTTGTTGCTTTTAGCGGGGTTTCATCAAGTGGCAAAAACACTATTATAAATGAAATTGTGAAAAGAAGAGAAGATTTCAAAGTGCTTGATCGTTCTTCGGCTACAACTCGTCAACCTCGTGAAAGTGATAAAGTTTTTAATATCTATCTCTATATGAGTGAACAGGATTTTAAAAAAGAAATTGATGAAGGCAAGTTTTTTGAATATGAGCTTGTGCATGGCAATTATTATGGGACTATTCTTTCTCAGCTTGAGAGAGCAAAAAATGATGACACTTGCAATTATATCAGAGATATCGATGTAAAAGGCATGGTCAATTTACGCAAATTTTTTGGAAGAGATAAAATAGTCACAATTTTTCTTGACGCGCCAGATGATGTCTTGAAAGCACGTTTGAAGGCAAGAGGTGACAGCGAAGAGGACATTGAAAAGAGGCTTTCAAGAAGCGTGTTGGAACGTTCATATAAACCTGAATTTGACCTTGTTGTTGAAAACATTGACATGGAAAAAACAATTGATACAATATTAAATTTTATTGACTGCAAAAGATAACCAATTTAAATTATTTGACAAAAATCAGTTTAAAAAATAAAAAAATCATACAAAATGTATGATTTTTTGCGTTTTTATAGATATTTTTCTTTAATTTTCTTTATTTTCACCATTTTCATCTGTTGAAGTATTGATTGAATCGGTTTTTGATTTTTCTTCTTTTTTACTTTCAAAGATTTCATCAACCTTCATTGTGCAATCCTTAATGATATGTTTATTGTTGTTTTTTATTTCAACAATTCCTTCACCTTCAAACACCATGCTTTCAAGCCCTGAATAGGAAGTCACCATTCCTATACAATTGTTGTTTTTTGCAAGTTTAACAAAAAGTTCATCTTTTTTTGCAAGTTGATCAAGATTTTCAAATTTGCCTATATGATATATTTTATGATTGAGTTTTTTTGTTGCGACTTTATAAATCTTGCCATTATATTCAATCTCATCAATTATTCTGTCAAAAGTGATCACGCGATATGCTTCAATTGGGATTGTCATGTCTAGGATATCATTTGTTGCAACCCTTGTTGTTTTTTCTGTGGGAATAACATTTTTGTTTGTAAAAATAGTTGCATAGTGTTTTTCTTTCATTCCTGACCTCCTAAAACTTTATAACTTGAGTTTAACATAACGGTCTTTTTATTGTCAAGTGCAAAACTAAAAAGATTTTATTGGATAAGATTTTTCTTTGAGTTTTAAAGAAAAAAACAGAAAATATTTTCGATTGAATAAAATGTGAAAAATTTTGCTCTTTTTCGTCAAATTATGGCAGATAATTTATATCTGAATTGGAAAGAGGCGAGTTATAATCAAGATTGAAATGAAATCAAAAATAAATTACATATTAAAATTTTTTGCATTTTTGCTTATATTTTTTGTGCTGTCAAGGGCGGGGATAAATGGTGTTATATTCCCTTTTGCTTTTTCTATGATGTTTGCACTTGCTTGGGCAAATCAAAAGGTATGGTTGGTTGTACCAGCATATATCATTGCATCTATTGTAAACAACTTTACTTTTGAGGGTGCAATCAGCACTCTTGTCACTGCGATTATGCTGGTTTTGCCTTACTATATTCATGTAAGCATAAAAAAGCCAATGCTGAAATGGGAACTTTTCATTTTTGCTTTTGTAAGTCAAACTGCATGGATTGTATTTTCCATTCTGGGTGGCATGGAAATCTATTATGTTGTCTTGTCGCTGGTTGTCGGGCTGTTTTATCTTTTTATTGCACTTTCTATTTTCGAGCCACTGTTGAGGCGTGGTTTTAATCATAAGCTTACTCTGCCAGAAATCGTGTGTGGTGGTGTGCTTTTGATGAGCATGGCAAGTGGGCTTGCAAATTGTGATATCTATGGTTTTTCACTTTTAAAACTTTTTGTTGCCTTTTCACTTTTGTCAATTTCGCAGGTGTCAAACTCTGGCAGAACGATGATATTTGCCTCTCTTATGGGGCTTGGTGCACTTATAAGTGGAAACAATCCAATGTTTATGGCACCATTTATCATATGGGGGCTTGCAGTGATAGCCTTTAAGTTTAATAATCGTATTCTTCCAGCAAGTGCTATTGTAGTCAGTGAAGTTTTGATAACCTTTTATTTTCAACTATATTATTCTTTCACAATCGTTGGCTTTGTGCCTGTGGTAATTGGAGCGTTAGCATTTTTGATTGTCCCTAAATCCTTTTACTATTCATTATCGCTTTTGCTTTCTACTGAGAAAGAGAGAAGTGCAGTTAAGTGTCTTTTAAACCGCAACCGCGATATCCTTCAGAGGCGGCTTAATATATTGGGTGAAGTTTTTTATGATATGAATGCAGTTTTTAGGTCGCTTATCAAGCAGGGGGCAAGTGAAGATGATGCCAAAGAAATGCTTTATGAAGAGATAAAGTCAACCATATGCAAAAACTGTCCTGAATACAAACATTGTCACAGGACTTTCAGTGAGGATACTAGGCGAATTTTTTTGAATTTGATAGCAATATCTCTTGAGAGAGGAAAGATAAGCATTCTTGACCTTCCAAGTTATCTTTCATCTCGTTGTGGTCAGTCAGCAAGACTTATTTCAGAGACAAACACACTGACAAAACAATATAAATCATATTCTCAGCTTGTAGGCAATGTTGACACAAGCAAACTTTTAATTTCTGATCAGCTTGAAGGTATTTCAGGGCTTATGAAAACCCTTGCAGGTGAAGTTGATACAATGATCAGCATGGATTCTGCACGTGAGAGGCGAATTTTGGATGAACTTTCATCAAACAATATCATCTGCACTGATGCGGTCGTTTATGAAAGAGATGCCAGAACCATGATGGCTACTCTTGTTGTGCGTGATGAAGACGCTGATAAACTGAAACTTCAAGCAATAGCTTCAAAGATATGTGGAAACAAGATGGTGATTAATGATGTCACTCCAACAGAGCGCGCTGGGCTTGTCGCTGTAAACTTGAAAACAGCACCACGTTATGATTGCATTTTTGGGCTTGCAAGTGCTGCAAAGGGTGGCGGCGGTGAGTCTGGAGACAGGCATAGCATTGAAAGACTGGATGGCGATAGATTTATCTTTGCTATTTGTGACGGAATGGGCAGTGGTGCTCAGGCTGGGAAAAAGGCAGAGACAACTATCGGTCTGATTGAAAATTTTTATAAGGCTGGTTTTGAAAGCGAAATAATCCTTTCCTCTGTCAATAGACTGATGAACCTTGAAAGCAGTGACATTTTTTCAAGTATTGATATATGCATTGTTGACCTCAAAGACGGAATTGCCGACTTTATCAAAATGGGGGCAACTACATCTTATGTTCGAGGTGAAGAGGGTTGCAAGATTGTTGAATGCTCAGCACTTCCTGTCGGAATATTAGATAACGCAAAAGCATACACAAAAAAGATTGTGTTGCAAAATAAGGACAACATCATTCTTTGCTCTGATGGCATAAATGATGCATTTGGCAGTGACGGTGAATTTAAAGATTTTCTATTGACAGTCAAAGCCCAAAATCCTCAAGAATATGCCGACCAAATTCTTGCAAAGGCACTTTCAATAAACAATGGCTATGCTGTCGATGACATGACAGTGCTTGTCATCAAGATTTTTTAATCTTCAGGATTAAGCAAATCAAATATATATTCAATGATTCTGATTTCTCTATCAGCGATATGATCAATAAGATACATTTCATATTGAAGAAAAAGATCATATTGGGCTTTGGAAAGCTCTTTCAAAAAATTTCTTTCAGCCAAATCAAACTCATTATTGGACGCCGTGTGAGCCTCATAGTTATGCTTTAAATAACTTTCATAAAACAACTTTGCTATTTCTTTCATTTTTTAACTCCTTTCAAAATATTTAACTCGTTTGAGGTTATTATAACACCTCATTTGAGTTTTGTCAATTATTTTAACCTCATTTGATGTAAAATAAATGAGAGGTTTATATGAATAAGTTTGCCGAAAGATTAAAAGAATTAAGAATAGAAAATAAATTAACACAATCTCAACTTGCGAAAAAAGTTGGACTTTCTGGAACTGGAATTGGACAATGGGAAAGGAATGAAAGAGTTCCAAACTTAGATGCGGTAATTGCAATTGCACAATATTTTAAAGTTTCATTAGACTATTTGGCGGGTCTTGAGGATTAATGTTTGAAATCAATTGATTTTTTTCTTTAAAAAAGTTATACTTATGACAAAAGGAGATTCATGGAACATCTTGCTTTATATAGAAAATATCGCCCTTCAAATTTTGATGAAGTTGTTGGGCAGGAGCATATCACTCGGGCACTTAAAAATCAGATTGCTTCGGGCAGCATTGGGCATGCATATTTGTTTACTGGTTCACGCGGGATAGGCAAAACTTCCATTGCGAGAATACTTGCAAGGGCGGTCAATTGTCTTGACAATCAAAATGGTTCGCCTTGTGGCAGGTGTGAAAGTTGTCAAAAGCTTGAAAGGCAAAATGACATCAATATAATTGAGATCGATGCCGCATCAAACAACAGGGTTGACGATGTGAGAGAGCTTCGTGAGAAGGTTAAGTTTGCACCTGTTGATGCAAAATATAAGGTTTATATTATAGATGAAGTTCATATGTTGACAGACTCTGCCTTCAATGCACTTTTGAAAACTTTGGAAGAGCCACCAAAACACGTAATATTTATCTTGGCAACGACAGAGGCTCACAAGTTGCCTGCAACAATACTTTCTAGGTGTGTGAGATTTGATTTTAGGTTGGTTGGTCTTGATGAACTTGTAGGACTTCTTAAAAAGGTCTTTGACAGTGAGAATATCTCTTATGATGATGAAGCCCTTAAAGCGATAGCTCTTGCGGGCGAGGGCAGTGTGAGAGATACACTTTCAATTGCTGACAGTGTGATTGCATATTCAATTGGCAAGGTCACACTTGAAGGTGTTCAAAAGGTGCTGGGCTCAACAGATGAAAGTCTTATGATTGAATACTTTGACAAGCTTAAAAACAAAGATATTGGTGGGCTTTTGCAGCTTGTAAGCAAGCTTGACGAGGGGGGCAAAAATATGTCTATTCTTGTCAAGGACCTTTCAAAGCATGCACGCAACTTGCTTGTTTGCAAGAGTTGTGCAAAACCAAATGACATATTGAATATGGCAGATGAGAGTTTTAAAAGGCTTAAAGAGCAATCAGAAGAATTTGATGAGAGGCTTCTTATCAGCTATATGCAAAGTTTTGGCGGGGCTGAGAATGAATTGAGATATACAATTTCACCACGCTTGCTGCTTGAAACGCTTTCGCTTTCAGTTATGTCTGGAATTGGCAGTGATGAAGTAAAAAAAAACTGAAAATGGTGACAGATAAAATGCCACTGACTGCAAAGACGGTTTGGGGAAAGGTGGTGCTTTATTTAAAAGAAAACAGGCATGTTGCTCTTCATGTTGCATGCGGAGACATCACCGATGTGACGATTGCTGATGGCAAGCTTGTCATCAACGTTGTTGAACAAATGCTTGCAAAACTTCTTCTTGAAGGGAAGGGGATTATCGAGCGGGCATTGCGGTGGCAGGGGCTTGAACTTGATGTTGAAGTCAACTTGAAAAAAGTGCAAATTTCTGACAGCGAATATGACAAAAAGAGACTGAAAGAGGTTTTTGGAGAAATACAACTTATTGATAGAAAAAATTGGAGGTAAAAAATGGGATACAATAATTTTGGAGGATTTGGCGGAGCAAATATGGGGCAACTTATGCGTCAAGCTCAAAAGATGCAAGAGGATATGGCAAGAGCCAAGCAAGAGCTTGAAGAAAGCATATTCACATCATCAGTTGGTGGTGGAATGGTTGAAGTCAAGATGACTGGTGCAAGAGTTATGCAATCTATCAGCATTAAAGATGAGGTAATTGATCCTGAAGATAAAGAGATGCTTGAGGACCTTGTCATCTCAGCAGTAAATGACTGTCTTGAACAAATTTCTCGCAAAGAGCAAGCAAGTATGCCACAGGTTCCTGGACTTTTCTAAGGCGGTGATATGAGCAACGAAGATGTTATTGAAAAATTGATAGAGCAGTTTCGCACATTACCTGGAGTGGGCTATAAGACTGCACAGAGATATGCTTTTTCAATCATTGAAGGCAAAGAAGAGCGTGCAAAAAGATTTAGTCAAACAATTTTAGAAGCAAAAGAAAAAATTGGGTTTTGTCAGGTATGCGGAAACTTTACTGATAGGGAAATTTGTCCTATCTGCATTAGTCGCAACAGAAAAGTTATATGTGTTGTTAAAGAGCCTAAAGATGTGCTTGCTATGGAAAAAGTCAAAACCTATTCTGGGGTCTATCATGTTCTTTTTGGGACGATCAGTCCGCTTGAACATCGCGGGCCAAATGACATCAAAATTAAAGAACTTTTAGCTCGCGTAAAAGAGGATGATGTTGAGGAAGTAATCATGGCGACAAACCCTGATGTTGAGGGTGATGCAACAGCTATGTATATTGCAAAAATTCTTTCTCCACTTGGCGTGAAAGTGACAAGACTTGCACAAGGTGTGTCAATGGGCAGTGATCTTGAATACGCCGATGAAGTCACTCTTTCAAGGGCACTTGAAGGCAGACGAGAATTAAACTAAACTGCATAATAGCAAGACCAGTTGTATTATGTTTGAAAGAATAGATACAACATATTGTATAAACAAACTTTAAAGATAAATTTGGAGTGAGGATGAACTTAATAAAAGAAATAGAACTTACACTTAAAAATGCTTGTGAGAAAGCTGGCTATGACGAGAATTTGTCGGTCAGTTTTTCTAATATGGGGATATGCGATTTTCAATGTAATGGGTGCTTTGCTCTGGCAAAGAAATATGGCAAAAAACCTTTTGAAATTGCAAATGAAATCATAAGTCAAATTGATAAAAATGACAAATTTGAATTTGAGGTTTCACAGCCTGCATTTATAAATATTAAAGTCACGGATGCTGGGCTTGAAAAACTTGCAAATTTCATGCTCTCTGATCAATTGGGAGGGCTTGAGAAAAATAAACTTTCACAAAAAATCTTGCTTGATTATGGTGGCGCAAACGTTGCAAAAGCACTTCATATTGGACATCTCAGACCTGCGATTATTGGTGAGAGTTTGAAAAGGCTTTATAGGCTTTTAGGTGATGAAGTCATCAGCGATGTTCATCTTGGTGACTGGGGACTTCAGATGGGGTTGACAGAGCTTCAGCTTTTTGAAGAGGGCAAACTTGAGGGCTATTTTGTAGATGGCGAAAGAAATTATCAAATCACAATTGATGACCTTAATGAAGCATATCCTGCAGCAAACAAAAGAAAATCTATAGATGAAGAATTTAAGAAAAAGGCAGAAGAATGGACACTGAAAATTCAGCAAAAAGAAAGTCCTTATTATGATGTTTACAAAATTATCAGGGAATTGTCTGTAAAAGAAATTTCTGCAAATTATCTCAAACTTGGTGCTTGTTTTGAGCTTTGGAAGGGAGAAAGTGATGCCCATGATTTCTGCGACGAAGCAGTAAAACTTATCAAGGAAAAAGGTCTTGCGAAAAAGAGTGAAGGCGCATTAATTGTTGAAGTTGCGGACGAAGGTGAAAATATTCCAGCAGGGGTAAATGAGGATGGAAGCATAAGATATAACAATCCAATGCCACCATGTTTAATTCAAAAATCCAATGGAGCATATCTCTATGCAACAACTGATATTGCAACAATTCTTATGCGTAATAAAGAATATAAACTTGACCGCATTGAATATGTAACTGATGGCAGACAGAAGATGCATTTTAAGCAGGTGTTTCGAGTTTGCAAGAAAAGTGGTATTTCACCTGAGGGGCAAAAGCTTATTCATATTGTCAATGGGACTATGAATGGCAGCGATGGAAAACCTTTCAAGACACGTTCAGGTGAGACAGTTAAGCTTGAGGACATCATTGAGCTTCTTATGAACAAAGCAAAAGAAAAACTCACCTCAAATGGTGCTTCTTCTGATGATGAAACTGCTCTTATAATTGGAGTTGGAGCAATGAAGTTTGGAGATCTATCAAACACTGTCAGCAAGGATTATGTTTTTGATATAGATAAATTCATGGCTTTTGAAGGCAAGACTGGACCATATCTTCAATATATGGTGGTGCGTATAAATTCAATTCTTGAAAAACTTAATGGCAAACAGGGTGGCGATATTTTCATATCCTGCGAAGAAGAACGTGAGATTATTCGCTCTATAATAAAACTTAATTCTGCATATCAGATTTGTTATCGAGACCGCTCGCTCAATGCATTATGCACAGCTCTATATGATCTTGCAAGTGCTTTTGCAACCTTCTATAACAATCACAACATTATTAATGAATGCGATGAAAACAGACAAAAAAGTTTTATTTCTCTCATCACTTTGGTGCGTAAAAAAATGTTGCAAGCTCTTGATGTGCTTGCAATAAAAGTCCCTAAAAAAATGTAAATAAATTTTAAAAAAGGTATTTACAAATCTGATGAAATGTGCTATTATATATTCAGAAGAAAACGGAGGAATTATGACAGCAGTATTGAAAAAGGGTGGTCGTCCACTTTCTTATGGTATTGATAAAGAGTTGTTTAGTGGAATGACTATTGCAAGAAAGAACGATATTCGCATTGATAAAATCAAAAAAATTGACGCAGAAATCTATAATGATTATGAAGAAGAAATGGGTCTTTAATCTTAGACCTTTGAAAAGCACCTTTTGTTTAGGGTGCTTTTTTGCTTGCTTTTATTAAAGAAGGATCTTTATTTAGGTTTAAGGTTTAATTAGTAAATATGAAACGCTGTCAATATAGAAATTTAAGCAATTTTTTCAATTAACATTTTTGTGCATATTTTCATATATCTAAATATGGCTGTTTTTTATGACAGAAGGGCGGCGGTGGATTACGCAAGAAAGTGGGCACTTGGTGCAAATCCAAAGTTCTATCATTTTGGTGGAATAGGTGGAGATTGCACAAATTTTATATCTCAATGTCTATTGGCAGGCGGCGGTGTGATGAACTATGATTATATAAATGGATGGTTTTACAATAGTGTATCAAGTCGTTCACCCAGTTGGACTGGAGTCGGGCAACTTATGAACTTTTTATTAAGAAAAAGTTCTACAAAAGGACCATACGGAAAGATAGTAAATTTAAATAATATAGAAGAAGGTGATATAATTCAGCTTCGCCAAAATCCATCACATTTCAACCATAGCGTCATTGTGACAAAGATAATGGGAGGAAGAATATTTGTTTGTGCCCATTCAAACGATGCAAAAGATAAACCCCTTGACGAATTTTTTTTCTTAGAGGCATTGCCAATTCACATTGAAGGTATAAATAACTATTGACAAACAAAAGAATTTATTATATAATAAATTAAGAAAATTTAATGGGAGGACATTATGAAAGATATCATCGTTGCTATGGAAAAATTGCCTCTTTGGGCAAAAGTTGTTCTTGCGCTACCTATGCTTGATATCATTTGGGTTGTATATAGAATAATTAGATCTCTTGATAAAAAGAGCTATTTCGGAGTGATACTTGCTGTGATTTTGATTATCATCGGGATTCCATTCTTGTGGCTTATTGACATCATTTGCATTCTTGTAATGGGTCATGTATTCTGGATTGATTAATTTAAGAAAAAAGGGCTTAGTTTAAACTAAGTCTTTTTTAATAATCAAAGTTTGAAGTGACTCCGATATTGATTGTTTTATAGCCATCTTCATTTACTTCAATTAGACTGACAATATAGCCAAAGCTATTTGCTTGATAGCCACCAAAAATCCTTTGATAAATTTCAAGATAATATCGGTCGAGGGCAATATTGAAATATGGAACGATTGTATTGACACTGCTTATATATAGAGTGCAATCATCTTTGTTTTGACAGCCTGAATTTGAACTATCAAGATATAGCTTTTTCCCTTCATAGTTTATTTCGATAATATTATTTTCTATATATGAAGCTTCTATATTTGGATTGAAATCTTCACTATCAAACAAAGACTGTGGCTTTTCTCCCTTAAAAGAAAACATTTGATAGAAGCTGTATCCACCACTGCCACCACTTTCAACAGAATATAACACCTGTTCAAGCCCATTGTCTGCAAAGTTTGCGACATAAATTTGTGGGTTGTATCCCATATTTACATTAGGTTCAACAATGATTTCGTTTTCTCCATTTTTCACTTTTATTTCAATGTTTTCACGATAAATTTTACCTTCACTGCAAAGGCTTATATGATTGAACTTGTCACTTTCGATTACGCTGCCAATTTTATAATCGCAAACAGGAGATGATAGCGATAGGCATGCTAAAACAATAGGAAGAAATTTCATATATTTATTATGGGCTTAAAAAATGAAATTATGTATATTGAAATAAATCAATTTTCAGTTTTATTTGTTTTTGTTTTGCAAATACTAAAATATATGATAAAATATAGTTATCATTTATAGGCCGACTAAAAATAATTATGAGGTGAACATGATTGAAATTAAAGATAAGAAAGATAGTATTGTTAAGATGAAGGAAATGAGATTAAATTATTTTCCTCTTGATGTTTTTCAGGTGACCGATGAAAAAGGGATTGAAAACTTTATCAACTCATATCCAGCAGAAGAATATGTTCTTCGAAGTGCAAACAAGGCTAAGGGTGATTTCTTCTTTGTCAAAAACTTTGATGAAGCAAAAGAAAAACTGAAATACTTTGAAGAAGATGTCACAATAGATGTCTCTTACAATCCTTATAAAGAAGATATTATTTTGGTGGGAGATATCATTGTTCATAAAGATCTTTATTCGCAGACTGTTGATTTGACGGCTCGTGATGATATTGAAGCAACACATAGAAATATTTATGAAAATCCAAAATACAATCTTCATACAAACCTAGAAGATGACAAATTATGGAAAATACCTGGCATTTCAAAAATATTACGATATATCGCTGATTATGAACTTTATAATGTTATAATTGAATTTTCAGTTTATGACTGCAAGATTGGCGTAAATAAAGACAATGTTGTGATCAGCGAACTTAGGACAGGATATTGACAAATTCAAAAAACATTTTTGTTTTGCTTGAAATGAATGGTTAAAAATATATTAATAGATGAGAGGTGCTTAATGATAGATTTTGATGATGACTTCGACTTTGATGATGACGATGATATGAATGACGATGATAAACAAGATAATGATGATGAAGATAATTCTTCTGAAGAAGATAATGAGCATCCATATGGTGATGATCCCGATGATGAAAAAGAGGAAGAAGGTGGCTATAAAGGTGGAGACAAGAAGGGCGTAAAAGCCATGATGGATAAGCTTAAAAGCAGGCCAAATATGAAAAAAATGAAAGCGATAGCTTCGGCAAATGATTTTGGGCCTCATGTTCCAGGTTTATTATGTCCTGGCTGCAGGAAAGCAACACTTTTTTCAGATAAGATCATTCCAACAGGTTTGAGGATTGCCACTGCAATAGCAAAAGGTTGCATAGGTATATTTTCTGCAGAAAAAGACTTAAATCTTCTCCGTTTTGTCTGCCTTAATAGCTCTTGTAAGCATTACTGGCCAAGAACAGGTGATAAATTTATGATAAATGTAGCAAATCCAGGACAAATGATAATTAAGAAAAACCCATATCATATTAATAAATAAATATAAACAAAATTGCACAGGCTTAAATCAAAAGACTGTGTTTTTTTATGAATGCTTTGCTGAAAAAAAATAAATAGAGAATTTGAATTTTTACAGACGTGTTTTCACCTTAAAATAGGGGGAAAGAGATAAAAAAATTGTGATAATTTTATGACTTTTCTTAATTTTGCTCTTTTATAAGCGAAAAGTCTGGTTTTGTTGACATTAAAGAATAATTTTCTTATGATTTTTATATTCAATTTATTGCAATTTGCTTTTATATGTGCTAAAATATTTTCGTTCGAAAAGAACATTATCTTAATATTGTTTTAATAAAAAGGATTTATATGAAAAAAAAGGTTTTGATTTTTACAGTTACTGCTGGAAATGCTCACAATGCATGTGCCAGTGGCATGAAAAAGAAACTTTTAAGCATAGATAGTGAAGTCGAAGTCAAAGTGGTCGACCTGTTGCAAAATTATTCAAATTGGCTTTTTACTTGGCTTGCAGACGGCGGATATAATTGGGCAGTTAGTCGAGCAACATGGTCTTATGATAGGTTTTACAATTTGTATAAAAGAATAAAACCTGTACATAGATATGCTTGTGCTGCACAAGGGGCTTCGCTTTCAACTGTGGACGGTGTGATGAAGGAAATTTTGGAGTTTGAACCTGATGTCATTTATTGCACGCATTTTTATCCAGCAATAGCAATCACAGATTTAAGACTTGTGTATGACATTCCTTGCAAAGTCATTGTTTCAAGTCTTGATTATGTCAATTCTCCATTTTGGGAGGCAGCAATAGGAGTTGATTATTTTGCAATTCCTAATGAGGATTTCATTGAAGAGTGCATTGAAGAGGGATTTTCTCTAAATCAACTCTTGCCTTTAGGTTTGCCTGTAGATGAACATTCTCTTGAGCAGATTGAAAAGAAAGATGCACGAAGAGAACTTGGGATAGATGAAAATTTGCCAACAATTATGGTTATGTTTGGTGGCGGAAATTGGAGTGGTGGCTATAAAATATTCTGCGATTTATTAAAATCTGTTGGTGAAAGAAATGTTCAAATTATCATGATAAATGGTCGTGATAAAAAGAGTTTTAAAAGAATAGAAAGAATGAAATTCAATGACAATATAATGGTTGTCAATGTGGGTTTCACAGATCAAATTTATTTATATATGTCAGCTTCAGATTTTATAATAAACAAATGCGGTGGGGCTTCTGTAACAGAAGCGTTAAATAAAGGTTTGCCTATGCTTGTGACTACAAAAATTCCAGCACAAGAAAAATACAATCTTCAGTATATGCAAGAAAAAGGCGTTTCACTTGCTTTTAATAATAAGAAAGAACTTGAAAAACAAATTTCTGTTTTGCTTGACCAAGAGGACAAGCTTAATGAAATGGTTGAAAAAACAAAAACTTTCAGAAAAAATGCAATAGGAGATCTTGCAAATTTCATATTATCGCAGCCACAGGCTGATTATAAAGATTTGAAAGCTTGCAAAATTAATTTAAAAAAGATTAAAAGAACTGTCAAAAAATATGTTCGGTATGCAAACAGAAAAGAATTGAAAAAAGATAGACAGGCTCGACAAATGAAAAAATTACAAAAAGTGGGAGAATCAAAATGAAAGTCGCAATAGTTACTGACAGTAATTCAGGCATTTCGCAAAAAGAAGTTGAAAAATATCAAAATTTAAAAGTTTTGCCTATGCCTTTTACTATTGATGGTGAAGAATTTTTTGAAGATATCAATTTATCACAGCAAGAATTTTATAAAAAGTTGCTGGATGAAGAGGCAGAAATTTCAACTTCACAACCTGCAATTGGTATGATTACAAATATGTGGGAAAAACTGCTTGATGAATATGATGAGATTGTTCATATTCCTATGTCAAGCGGGCTTAGTATGTCTTGCGAGACAGCTACAAATTTTGCTAAAGAATATAATGGAAGAGTTTTTGTTGTCAATAATAGACGTATATCTGTCACTCAAAAACAATCAGTTTATGATGCATTGAAACTTGCAAGTGAAGGAAGAAGTGGAAGTGATATTGCAAGCATTCTTACAAAGACATCTATGGATGCAAGCATCTACATCATGGTCAGCACTCTTAAATATCTCAAAAAAGGTGGAAGGGTGACTCCTGCTGCAGCAGCAATTGGGACATTGCTTAAAATTAAACCTGTCTTGCAAATTCAAGGAGGCAAACTTGATCAGTATGCAAAGGTAATGAATGAAAAAATTGCCAGAATGAAAATGATTGAGGCGGTAAAAAATGACTTAAATGGCAGATTTAGTTATCTTTATCATAATGGCGAAATGAAGCTTGCGGTAGCATACACAAATTGTGAAGATAAAGCAAACTCTTTTGTAGAGGAAATCAAGACTCAAATACCTAATATCGAAATAGTCGCTGTTGACCCGCTGTCTCTAAGTGTTTCTTGCCATATTGGAAGTGGTTCACTTGCCATTGCGTGCGTGAGAGTATTGTAAAATAGGTATATATATTGTATAAAAGTTTGATAAGGAAAAGAGGTTGAAATGAAAAAACTTAATGGAAAAGTTGCTATTATAACTGGTGCAAGTCATGGCATTGGTCTTTCAATTGCCCAAACTTTACACAAAGAGGGTGTAATAGTTTATGATATTTCTAAAGAAATGGAGCTTCATGAGTGCAATAAAAAAAGTTATGAAGCTGATATAAATGATTATAAAAAAATTGAAGAGATATTTGAGGAAATTGTTTCACTTGAAGGCAGGCTTGATATTTTCATCAATAATGCAGGATTTGGGATTGCTGGTGCAATTGAATACACAAAACCAGAAAATATTTACAAGCAAATAGATACAAATCTTTCTGCTTATATCGTTTTATGTAGGATTGCAATAAAATATCTCAAGGCGTATGGCGGAAATATTATAAATATTTCTTCTGTTGGCGGGATAATTCCTCTTCCATTTCAAGCAACATACAGTGCTACAAAAGCAGGTGTTGAAATCTTTTCAAGGGCTCTTTCAAATGAAGTGCGACCATATAAAATTCAAGTGTCAGCAATCTTGCCAGGAGATACAAAAACTGGATTTACTTCTGCTAGGGTGATTGATAATGATGTGGAAGATAAAACTCAACAAGAAAGCATTAGACGTTCGATTGCAAAAGTTGAGAATGATGAACAAAAAGGGAAAAGTCCTCAAAGCGTAGCAAAAGTTGTCAGAAAAGTGCTTAAAAAGAGAAAAGCACCTCTAAGAGTGACCGTTGGTTTTGAGTATAAGCTTGTTTCTATGCTTCCTAGAATTTTATCATTGAAAACAATCAATTTTATTGTCAGAAAGATCTATTGCAATAAGAAAAAATAAAAGGAAAAATCATGGAAGAAAAAGAGGTTAAATTTAAAAATACAACCAAGATGGATGATGAAGAAATATCAATTTTTCAAAGTTATGCACTGAAAAAAACCACACTCATTTCATCTATTCTATTTTCTCTGTTGTTTGTTGGAGCTGGAATCGGAATAAGTTTTATTGACTTAGAAATGGGAATAATTTTGATAGTTTGTGGACTGCTTGGTGGGTTTGTGCTTTTGCCTTATCTACTTAAAGAAATATTAAAAAAACAAAACAAGACCACACTTGGTGACAAAAAATATCTTAATACTTTTGAGTTTTGTGATGAGTTTATTTTAGTTGAAAGTCAAGCCTCATCAAGTAAGGAGACAAATGATTATCAGCAGGTGGCATCCCAAAAAATTTTCTATAAAGACGTATTTAAGGTTGTCATTTATAAAGAATTTTTATTTGTTTATCTCAATGCCAGACAAAGTTTGATTTTAAATTTTAAAGGTATGACTTTGGGCACAGCAGGTGAACTTGTTGAATTTTTGAAAGGAAAAAATATCAAGTTTGTTGACAAATCGAATGAAAATACTCCGCAGATAGGCAATAAATAATTGAAACTTTTATTTGAAAAACAATTAAAACATTTTTAAATTATAAAAAAAATAAAACTAGGCAAAAGAACCTAGTTTTTTTTATTTAAGGAATGCAAAACAAAGCGAGCAATATTATTCTTAATATTTTTCTTATGTAATTTCAGTTGCATTTAATTGTAGATTGAAACTTTAAAAGTCATTTATGCTTTTGCATCATTAAGTGCTTTTTGATATGCTTCAATTATGATATTTTTAAGCTCTAAACGAGTTTCTGTATTGATAGGGTGGGCGATATCAATGTGTTCGCCTTCTGCAGTTTTTTTGTTTGGCATAGAAATGAAAAGACCATCTTTTCCGTCTATGACTTTAATGTCATGCACAACAAAGCAACCATCGATAGTAATAGAAACAATTCCCTTCAATTTTGTTTCGTCTTTTAATCTTACTCTAACATCTGTAATTTTCACTTAAGTTTACCTTCCTTCTTTTTATATTTTGGTTTTTATTAACCTATTTGTATTTTACTATTTTTTTTTATTATTTCCAAATAAAATTGGCATTTTTTAAGGAATTTTTGATATTTTTTTCAACAAATATAAACTGCTGTCATAAAAAAGGTTATGATTTACAATTATAATGGCAGTCAAATTTATTATAATTTTATTGATAGAGGTTCTTCCTGTCCGCTTATTCTTTTGCATGGCTGGGGTAGAAGTAGTAGTGATTATCAAGACCTTATTGCTTATATGAAAAATAGATCAGTCCTTATCGTCGATTTTCCGCCTTTTGGATTGAGTGATAAAACAATAGTTGGTTGGAACATATATACATATGCAGGTATGCTCATGTCTTTATGTGACCACTTGAAAATTGATAGGGGAGATTTTGTAGGTCATTCTTTTGGTGGCAGAATTGTGCTAATTTTAGCTGCGGTCAAACGTTCACTTGTGCATTCATGCATACTTATAGACAGTGCTGGAATGAAACCACGTCGCTCTGTTAAATATCGTTTTAGACAACTTAAACTTAAAACTGCAAAAAAATTTAAGATAAATTTTCACCCTAAGGGATCTGCCGATTATGAATCATTATCCCCTGAAATGAAAGAGACCTTTAAAAGTATTGTTAATACTCATCTTGAAGATTATGCACGAAAAATGCCAATGAAAACTTTGATAGTTTGGGGCGAAAAAGATAATGAAACCCCTATCTATATGGCAAAGCGTCTTAATAAACTGATAAAAAATTCTGATTTAAAGATTTTAAAAAATGCAGGTCATTTTTCCTTTCTGGATTGTAAGTTTGAATTTTATCAGATTTTAGACCAATTTTTTGAGGAGGAATAAATGGTATATTTCAGCACATGTATATGTGTGATTTTGTTTATGGCGTTGTCATATTTGTTTGCAAAAACTTATCAATTATCTGGCTATCAACCAAGATTGTTTTTAAAAAATGTTTTAGAGTTTAATTTGGCGTTTGGAGATAAAAACAAACTCTCTTTTACAAAAAGAATGATTCGATTTTTAATTTTACTTTTTGTTTTGATGTGTGGTTTGTTTTTTATAGTAAATTTTTATATAAAAAATATCTATCTGAAATTATTTGATATTCTTCTCATATTTTTATGTGTCCCTCTTTTTATAATTTTGGCTCATTATATTATCTTGCCTATTGAAATATTAATCAAAAAGCATTTTATTGCAAAGTCGTCAAGAAAACTTAAAAAGAAAAAAATAATTACGATTGGAATTACTGGCAGTTATGGAAAAACATCTACAAAAAACATACTCTCGACTATGCTTGAAAAAAATTATAAAGTTTGTGTGACTCCAAAAAATTATAACACTGAAATGGGTCTATCAAAGACCATTTTACAAGAGCTTGATGACCACGATATTTTTATAGCGGAAATGGGAGCAAGGCATAGAGGCGATATTAAAATTCTTGCAAAGATGGTCGAACCTGACTATGGAATTATCACAACTATTGGTCCCCAACATCTAGAGACTTTTAAGACGCTTGAAATGATTGAAAAGACTAAGTTTGAGTTGGCGCAAGGTTTAAAAGAAAATGGGATAATGGTTTTTAATGGAGATAGCAAATCAACAAGAAATTTGTTCTTGAAATATCAAGGCAAAAAATATCTTGCTTGTGATAGAAATGGCTATGCTTATGCAGATAACATTTATTTAAATGAAAGTGGCTCTCATTTTGACCTGTTTTTAAATGGAGTAAGATATGAAGCCAGGACCAAACTTTTAGGCAAATGCAATATAAACAATATTGTCACTGCTGCATCGCTTGCTCATATTATGGGAATAAGCGGTCAAGATATCATTTCGTCTATAAGACAGCTTGAACCTTCAAAACATAGGCTTGAACTTTTGAAAAATAATTATTGCACCATTATTGATGACTCCTACAATTGCAATGTTGTAGGTTCAAAAGAGGCTCTTGATGTGCTTGCAAAATTTGAAGGCAAGAAAATTGTAATTACACCTGGTATTGTTGAACTTGGCTCAAGTCAGTCGCAAGAAAATTTTAAGCTTGGGACGTTGATTGCTGATGTAGCAGATTATATAATTATTATGAACAATGTCAATAAAAATGAAATTCTTTCTGGTGCAATATCTCATAATTTCAAACGTGAAAATATTTTCTTTGCAGAGACAAGAAAAAAGCAAAAAGAAATTTTAGAAAAAATTACTTCTAAAGGCTGTGTTGTGCTTTTTGAAAATGACCTGCCTGATAATTATAAATAAAAAAAATAAAGATAATTTAGTCAAATTCAACAAAAAATTTGATAAAAATGGCTAAAAAAGTTTAATTTTAATAAAAATGGAGTTGTTAATGAAAAATATTGGTATATTTTATGGCGGAAAAAGTGTTGAACATGACATATCTGTTATTACTGCTCTGCAGGTAATGGAGAATGATATAAATGGATATAATTTTATTCCAATTTATATTTTGCCTAATGGGAAAATGGTCAGTGGTGACAATTTGAAGGATGCAAAGACATATTTGAATTTTGCAAAAAATGTCAAAAATGAATGTGAGATTATAATACGCAGTGGTTTAGGAAAGATTGCATATTTCAAAAAAAACAAATTAAAAAAAGAGACAACTTTAGATTGTGCCCTTCTTTGCAATCATGGTCATGGTGGTGAAGATGGAAGTTTGCAAGGACTTTTGGAACTTGCCCAGATCCCATATACCAGTTGTGATATTTCTTCAAGTGCAAATTGTATGGATAAGGATTTGACTAAATTAAACTTAATTGCTTGTGACATTCCTACGCCAGCATATTTGCATATGAACAAAAATGAATATAAGTCAATAGGAAAAGATTTAATAAAATTAGTTGGTGATGAAATTGGTTTTCCTTGCATAATCAAACCAGCTTCACTTGGCTCAAGTGTTGGTATTGATGTTTGTGAAGAAAAGCTCACCCTTTCTGAAAAAATTGAACTCGCATTTCAATATGATAATAAGATTGTCATTGAAAAATTTTTGACTGATGCAAGAGAATTTTGTTGCGGTGTAATTAAAAATTCAAATCATCTTATTACAAGTAAGGTAAGTGAAGTTGAGAAAAGCAAATTTTATACTTTTGAAGAAAAATATTTGGCTGAAAAGAAAAAGTCTGAAAAAGAAATATCTGAAAAATTGAAACAAGATATTAAAGAAAAAGCGATGTCTGCCTACAAAGCACTTGGCTGTTTTGGTGTGGTACGAGTGGATTTTTTGTATGACGAGAAGAATAAAAAGCTTTATGTCAACGAATTAAATTCCATTCCTGGTTCGCTGGCATTTAATCTATTTGACACCTCTTTTTCAGATTTGCTTGTCACTCTCATCGAGCAAGGAATAAAACGCTTTGAAGAGAAAAGTGCTATTGTTTATAAGTTTAATTCAAAGGCCATTGAAAATTATATAAAACTTTATAAAAGCGTAAAGATTAAATAGAATAAAGCTATTTAATTTTGATGTAAATGATAATAATTAATGATTTTAGACAAAAAAAGCGCTAAAAAAAGGAAAATAATATGAAATTAGCTGAATTATTGGAAGATGTTGATATAAAAGTTGATAAAAAAAAGATAGAGAAAATCAATGTTTCTGGAATTAAAATTGACAGTAGGCAGGTTGAACAAGGTGATGTTTTTGTTGCAATAAAAGGTGAAAACTTTGATGGAAATGATTATATAAATGTGGCTTTATCTAGAGGTGCAAGTTGTATAATTACAGAAAAGAATTTTGATGGCGAGAAGATAATAACAGTTGATAATGCAAGATCGGCATATGCGATAATGTCTAAAAACTTTTTTGGCAGAGCATGTGATCAACTTAAAATAATCGCAATAACAGGAACAAATGGAAAGACAACAACAAGCAACTTATGTGCAGATATTATGCGTGCCGCTGGATATAAAGTGGGTGTCATTGGCACGCTAGGTGCAAAAATAGATGGTGATCCAAAAGATACAGGTTTTACAACACCTGATCCATTTTTGCTCCATTCAATTTTATATGAAATGAAAGAAAAAGGTGTCGAATATGTGTTTATGGAAGCTTCTGCACATGCTCTTGCACTTAACAAACTTGATGGTATTACATTTGAGATAGGCGTGCTTACAAACATAACTGAAGATCATTTAGATTTCTTTGGCAACATGGATAGTTATGCTGATGCGAAGCTGAAACTTTTCAAAAAGGAAAAATGTAAACTTGGCATATATTGTGATGGCAAGGATTATATTCAAAGTCTAAAAGAAAAAAGTGATATCAGACTTTTAAGTTATGGTTTTAATGGAAGCTGTGATATTAGCTGTGAAGTGTTGAAAAAGGACTTTGATTCCAGCAGGATTGTCTGTCGTGACTATAAAAATAAGGTTTTCAGCATAGAAATTCCGTTGCAAGGACAGTTTAATATTGAAAATTCTTTAGCTGCAATCGCGGTTTGTAGAAATCTAGGAATTTCTTTCTACAATATTATCGATGCTTTTAAAGTAATAAAACCTGTTGAAGGAAGATTTAATATTATAAAAAATGGCGATGTCAATATTGTTGTTGATTTTGCTCATACGCCAGATGGTCTTGAAAAAGTGCTTCAGACTGCGATTGAACTTGCAAAAGGAAAGGTGGTTGCTATTTTTGGGTGTGGCGGAAATCGTGATAAATTGAAAAGACCTATCATGGGAGAGATTGCGTCAAAGTATGCAGATGAAATAATCTTGACAAGTGACAATCCGCGCTTTGAACAGCCGATGAAAATTATTCAAGATATTGAAAAAGGTGTTGTTAACGCAAACTATCGGGTAATTCAAAACAGAAGAAAGGCAATTGAGTTTGCGCTAAATCATTATAAAGATAATGAAACTATCATTATCGCAGGAAAAGGTGCTGAAAAGTATCAAGAAATTCAAGGCGTGAAATATCCTTATAGTGATTTTGAGGTGATTGAAGATTTTTTGCTGCGAGAAAGAAAACTTAAAAACAGTGCTTTGTCTAAACACGAAAAGCAAAATTTTTATGAAGAAGAAAACAACGTTTAATTTAATATTTTCATCAAAATATGCATTAAAAATGAGAAAAATCATAAAAAAATGAGTTTTTAATATAAATTAACATATTTATGAAAGAAATTTAATATCTTGCAAATCATAATCATATAATGAAAAAGGGGTGCAATTATGTTGAATTTCTTTCTTGTTTTTTTAGTTGGGCTGATTAGTGCTATTATTTTTGGCATTCCTATTTTGTTTGTTTGCAAAAAATTTCATCTTTCACAAACTATTCTTCATTATGTTGATAAACATATTGGTAAGAGTGGAACTCCGACAATGGGTGGCTGGATCTTTATCTCTGCCTGCATTTTTGCATCAGCGATTTTTTTAAGAGGTGAACCTTTTAATTCGGTGCTTATTTTATTGATAATGCTAGGATATGGCGTATTAGGTTTTTTAGATGATTTTATAAAAATAAAATGGCATAAAAACGAGGGACTTAAACCATATCAAAAGATAATTGGACAAGTTGGTTTATCTTTAATCATCTCGCTTTTTATATATTTTAAAGTGGGGACAACAATAGATTTATTTGGATTAAATTTAAATTTAGGCATTTTTATTATTCCTTTTATTGTTATTTTTTTTGTTGCAGTCACAAATTCAGTTAATCTGACTGATGGTCTTGACGGTCTTGCAAGTGGCGTAAGTCTTATCTATCTTCTTTGTTTTGGGGCTATCTTAGCTGTTTTAAATTTCACAAATTATTCGATAATTTCTTTTGCAATGGCAGGAGGTTTATTTGGTTTTCTATTATTCAATGGTTTCCCTGCAAAGATATTTATGGGTGATACAGGCTCTCTTGCACTAGGTGGCTTGATTGCCTCTCTTTGTGTTTTCAGTGGGCTTGAACTTATTTTGCCAATAATTGGAATTATGTTTGTTCTTTCTGCTGTAAGTGACATTTTGCAGGTGGGATATTATAAGATGACTCACAGGAGAATTTTTAAAATGGCACCTTTGCATCATCATTTTGAACAGCTTGGTGTGCATGAAAATCGAATAGTTGTAGGTTATTGCATTGTTACTTTAATATTTGGTTTAGCTGCACTGATTGGATATTTTGCAGTTGCGGGTATTATATAATTAAATTTTTATAAATATAATTTTAAGATAACCTTGAATTTTATTCATTATTTTGCTCTTAAAGCATATCTTCAAATTAAGTTTAGTATATTAGATTGAAGATCTTGCTAAAGGAGAATGTAATGAATTTAAGAGGAAAAAATGTTTTAGTTTATGGCATGGGAATAAGCGGACAGTCTGCCTGTCGTCTTTTGCATGATAATGGTGCCTGCGTGTCAACCTATGATGATGAGAATAGATTTGTTTCTTATTTTGCGCATGAAGCAAACCCCATGATGAAAAAATATGATTTGGTGGTTGTAAGTCCTGGAATAAAAGTTTTGGGAAATCAGCTTATTTCTCACTTTATGATAACTGGCACAAAGGTCATAAGCGAACTAGATTTGGGATATATTTTCTGTAAGGGCAGTGTTGTTGGAATTACTGGAACAAACGGCAAAACAACTGTTACTTCGCTTGTGGGTGAAATTTTTAAAAATGCAGGAAGAAAAACTTTTGTATGTGGCAATATCGGTCTGCCTATTACTTCTGTTGCAAAGGATACTGATGAGCATAGCGTTGTTGTTTGCGAAGTAAGCAATTTTCAATTAGAACTTTCAAATTTGTTTAAAGCTGATGTAGCTTGCATTCTCAATATTGCACCAGATCACATTGACAGACATGGATCATTTGAGGAATATATAAGAGTCAAACGAAAGATTTTGACTGGAGCACGAAATCAAAAAGTTATATTAAATTTTGATGACGAAATGGTTAATAAGCTGCAAATTAACAAAAAAACGACATTTTTTTCAAAAAAATTGCTAAATAAAGGCATTTTTGTTAAAAATAACTACATTTATCAAAATAAAAACAAAATTGTTCCGTTAAGCGAAATTCCTCTTTTCGGCGAAAAAAATCTCGAAAACGTGCTTGCTGCTGTTAGTGTAGCGGTGGCTTTTAAAATAAGGCCGAATATTATAAGACAGACAGTCGCAAGTTTTAAAGCACCGCCTCATAGATTGAGTTATTTAGGGCAAATAAATGGAGCTGACATCTTTGATGACTCAAAAGCAACCAATATTTCTTCCACCTTATCTGCGATTGGTTCGCTTGGAGAAAGAGGGCTTGTATTGATGCTTGGAGGGCTTAACAAAGATTTTGAATTTGATGAAATTTTTAAGCAAGGATATGATTTTGAAAAATTAATATGCTTTGGTCAAGCTGGTCAGGAAATTTTTGACTGTGCTACTAAATTTGGATATCAGCCAATGCTCTTTCCTACAATGAAATCTGCATGTCATTATGTAAGAGCAACAGCCAAAGCTGGAGAAAAAATTTTACTTTCTCCTGCTTGTGCAAGCTTTGATGAATTTGCCTCTTATTCTGTGAGAGGAGAGGTTTTTAAGGAGATTATGTTTGGTGAAATTGAACAAATTGAAATGTCATAAAGGACATTCGAGTAGCCTTAAAGACATTATTATTATTTCAAGTTTGGTTATTTTGCTTGCAAGTTTTGGTTGCCTAATGGTTTATAGTGCAAGTTTTTATAGTGCACAATATCATTATGGGAATAAATATTTCTTTTTGTTTAAGCAGATTATGGGTGTTGTAATGGGTGCGGTAGCAATGCTGTTTTTTGCATTTTTTGATTATCACCTTTTAAAAAAATTTAAGTGGTGGATCATGATTGCCACATTTATATTGCTTGCTCTCGTGTTTGTGCCTGGACTTGGTATGGAAAGTTATGGGGCAAAGAGATGGGTTTCAATTTTAGGATTTTCAATTCAACCATCGGAAATAGCAAAATTCTCACTTGTCATTTTTGTCGCATCTTATATGTCTGATAATCATGACAAAGTCAAAACTTTTAAAGGTCTCCTTCCTGTTTTAATCGTTGGAGGGGCTATGTGTGTGCTTGTAATGATTGAGCCAAGTATGAGTGTGACGATGTGCATCGCTTTTGTCACTTTATTTATGCTTATTATTGGCGGAATGAGCAAAAAACACACTTTGATGTTTTCTTTGCCAGCAGCTGCACTTGTCCCTATGCTGATAGTTTTAGAGCCCTATCGATTAAAGAGACTTATGGCTTTTATAAACCCTTGGGCTTCACCACAAGGAGAGGGATTTCAGCTTATACAATCGTTGTATTCACTTGGTGATGGTGGTCTTTTTGGTGTCGGGCTTTTCAACTCTCGTCAAAAATTTCTTTTTTTACCTTTTGCCGAATCAGATTTTATTTTATCAATCATAGGAGAGGAAATTGGATTTTTTGGGACGACAATTTTACTGACAATATTTTTCTGTCTTTCCTATAAATTGATAAAAATAGGGCTTAATGCAAAAGATAGATTTGGTGCAATGCTTTCTTGCGGAGTCGCTTTTATAATTGCCGTGCAAACACTTTTAAATGTCGCTGTTGTGACTGGTTCGATACCTCCAACAGGTTTGCCTTTACCTTTTATTTCAAGTGGTGGAACTTCAGTTATGGTATTTATGGCAGGCGTTGGAATATGTTTAAATGTATTAAGACAGAGTTATGGTGAAGGTTATAAAATAATTAAAATTAAAGAAAAATCAGTTAAAAAAGAGCTTAAAATGCAAAAAAAACTTAAAAAATCATGATTTTTACTTAAAAGTTTAATTTTAGTCAAGTCTTTAACAAAAATAGTCTGTAAAAAAACTGCTGAGATAAAGCAGTTTTTTATAATTAATGTTTAATTGTCAAATATATATTTTATCAAATTAAACATTAAAGTAAGTGTTGTTTGAATTGTTGTTAAGGCAAGATAGAATTGTTTTTAAATTTTTTTCTTTTGTTCTTTTAAAAGAATAGAATATGTCAACAAGTGGCCAGATGCCAAAAGTCAACCATCCGAATAAAAGTTTGCAAATACCAACTCCGACATCTCCAATATAAAATCTGTCAACACCAAATGCGCCGAGCGTCAGAGATAACACAAGTGTTATGATAGGATTGTGAAGTTTGCTGTATATTGTGATGCTTTCATAAATATTGTCGTCAGCAGATTCTAATGCGTTTTTTAAGTTTTCAATTTGGTCAGTTGGGATTTTGTCTTTCAAAAGTAAAAGTATGTTTGTCACTTTTTCTTGTGTCATAATTTCCTCCAATATAATTATAAATTCAATAATATTATATATGATTTAAATTTTCTAAATATATATTTCCATTATAAAATAAAAAGAATAAAACGTCAATAATTTTTTTTGATAATCTATGTTTTTTTATCTTTAAAATTTCACTTAAAATAAATTACTTCATATATAATATTATGGAAGGTTTTTTTATTGTCGGTGGAAATCGACTTAATGGTGAAATTGAAATTGATTGTGCAAAAAATTCTCTTTTGCCAATTATTGCAGCTTGTATATTAGTTAGTGGAGAGGTGCAGCTTCAAAAAGTGCCACGATATAGCGATGTGCTTGTTATGTGTGAAATTATAAGACATCTTGGAGGAAGTGCCGAGCTGAAAGGAGACGATCTTTATATAGATTGCACAAATCTTGATAAAAATTGTTTGCCGAATGAGTTGTCGTCATCAGTCAGATCATCCATCTTTACACTTGGACCTATTCTTGGACGCATGGGAAGTGCAAAAGTAGCTTATCCTGGTGGCTGCGATATCGGACTGAGACCAATTGATTTGCACTTGAAAGGTGTAAAAGAACTTGGAGCAAAGGTAGTTGAAAAAAATGGATACATATATGCATTCGCTGAGAAAATGAAAGCGGGTGATATAATGTTGTCATTTCCAAGTGTAGGAGCAACTGAAAATCTTATGATGCTTGCGGTTGCACTTGAAGGTGAGACTAGAATTTTCAATCCAGCAAGAGAACCAGAAATAAACGACTTGCAAGATTTTTTGAATAGCTGTGGTGGAGATGTCTCTGGTGCAGGCAGCAATATTATAGTGATAAAAGGTGGACAAAAACTTCATGGAACATCTTTTAAGGCTATGCCAGATCGAATAGAGGCTGGCACTTATCTCATTGCAACCGCAATGTGTGGCGGTGAAGTTGTGCTTAAAAATGCAATTGCCTGTCATAATAGTGCACTTTTATCAAAATTGTCGAAAACTAGTTGCAAAATAGATACAAAAGATGATATTATTAAAATTGTAAGCAATTCAAGGCCTTTAAGTTTTGGCGAAATTGAAACCTCTGTTTATCCAGGTTTCCCAACCGATTTGCAGGCACAAATGACTGCTCTTGCATCTGTAAGTGCAGGTTATAGTTTAATAATAGAAAATCTTTTTGAGGCAAGAAGCAAACATGTGGGAGAGCTGCTCAAGATGGGTGCTGATATAAAATCACGAAATGGCATCACTATTATAAATGGAAGAGAAAAACTTTATGGTGCTGATGTAACTGCTCCAGATTTGCGAGGTGGTGCAAGTTTGGTGCTTGCAGGGCTTAAAGCAGAGGGATACACTACTATTGATAATATAAAACTTATTGACAGGGGCTATTATGAAATGGAAGAAAAGTTGAAAAATCTTGGATGTGACATAAAAAGGCTTGAAATTGATAAGAGAGGCTGCTAAATTGGGTAAATTTCGACAAAAAAATCAACTTATATTCGATTTTATGCTTAAAATATTGACATAAAGGCAAAAAACAAAAGAGGGTAATTTGAAAATAAAAAAATGGTATTTTATTCTTGGTGCAATTGTGGCTTTGGTGGTTTTGATTATCATCCTTTGTTTTACCGCCTTTTCACTTAAGTCTATAAGCATAGACTATCGGACAAGCTCTGAAAACATTTCCAATCTTATCAGCAATGAAGATATTATAAATGGCGGAAAATTTAAAAAGGGAAAGCCGATTTTCTTTCAAAATAAAAAACAATATATAAAAAATATTGAAGATACCTGCCCATTTATCAAGGTGATAAACATTGAGACTGTTTTTCCTTCAAAACTTGTTGTCCATATTGCTGAAAGACAGAAAGTTTTTGCAATCAAAGGAAAGGTTTCAGAAGAGGATGAGGAAAAAGAATGTTTTTATATTTGTGACAATGAATTAAGGGTGCTTGAAATAAAAGCTGATTTTTTATCAACTCAAGAAAATTCAATTTTGATTGAAACTCAAGAAAATGGACTTTTAAAAGAATATAAAGAGGGCGAATATATTTCTGAGATCAGAAAACCTATGTTGTATGATGCTTTATATGAAAACAACAGATATTTGGGTGAGCAACAATCAATAATAGAAAAGTTAACTTTGACAGAAGAATATGACCAGCAATTAAAAAAGGAAATACCCGTGAGCGAGGTGAAACTTTTTTCTGGACAAACTTTTAAGATTTATGCAGACAATCGCTCTATGAAATATAAAGCAAAATTGATGCTTGATTTATTCAGTCAATTGTTTGAGTTTGATGGCAAGGAATACAAGATAGGCGAGAGGATTGAAAATAAAATCAAGTATGGAATATATGTAAAATTGAATAGCCAATATCTTTCATCTTGCACTATTATCATAGCAAACTATTACAACTATTTAAATGAATTTGAAAATGGTGTTTATTATGACTGCTATTTCAAATTTGATATCACTGAATATAATGCAGAAGAAAAGGGGCTTGAACTACTTCCGCCAAGAGTGATTGAGCCAGAAGAAAATAATAATTTATAAATTAAATATTTTATTTATTGACTTTTGTTAATTTATATATTATATTATATTTATATAACAAATTGAGGTGATTTCAAGACCTCAATTTACCATAAGAAAAGTCGTTTGAGAGGATTTATGAAAGGAAATTTCGTTTTAGCTTTCGATATTGGTTCTTCTGTTTTGCGAGCTATGGTCGCAGGACGAGGAATCAATAATACTTTTAAAGTAAAAGGTTTTAAAGAGGTCGAATATGATGGCTTCTATGAAGGCAAATTTTTAAATAAAGATAAACTTCCTTCTTTGTTTGAAGAAATTATTGATGATTTAGACCTTCAAAATGAAAAAATTGATAAGATGTATATAGGAGTGCCTGCAGAATTTTCTTCAGTTGCTGTCGTAAATGAAAGTATAAATTTTGGCAATAGAAGAAAGGTGAAAAAGGCAGATATTGATTCACTTTTCTATCTTGCTGGCGAAAAGTCAAAAAGTGGAGAAGTGGAAGTGGTTTCAGTCAGTCCACTGTCATTTTCTCTCGATAATTTTTCAACTCTTGACCCCATTGGTGAAAGCGGAGTGTCCCTTTCTGCGAAATTGTCTATAATTTACGTCAACAGAGATTTTATCGAGCTTTTCAATTCGATTGCAGGCGGCCTTAATTTCTCTATGGTTGAATATATTTCAGAGCCTCTTGCTCAAGCACAATTTATCGTTCCAAAAGAAAAAAGAGAAGACTTTGCACTGCTTGTAGATGGTGGAGATCTTTCAACAAGTATTGCTTTTATTAAAGGTGATGGACTCAGTGCTCTCACTTCAGTTTCTCGTGGCGGTGGTTTTATCACAAATGATATTGCAGAAGCTTTTGACCTTTCAATGAAAGAAGCGGATAGGTTGAAAAAACAGATAGTGCTTTCAATTAAGGGCGGACAAAATGATTTTTATGAACTAAGCACTGACATGGGAAAGGTGACCAAGATAGGTTTGAATTTTGCGAATGAAGTTGTTGCTTATCGAATTGAAGAATTAGCTGAAGTGATATCTAAATGTCTGCAGATGAATTCAACTCAGTTTGAAAGTTATCTTCCAATATATCTGACAGGCGGTGGAATCGCCAAAATTAAAGGTGGAAGAGATTTTCTTGCAAAATGTTTGGGTCGAAATGTAAGCTATGGAATTCCTAATATTCCAGGAAAAGAAAAGACCGAGCTTGCCTCGATTTATTCTCTAATAAACAGTGCTCTTGACTGTGAATAGATGTTGAATGTCGAAATTTGACGAATTTTTAAAAATTTCATAAAATCAGTTGTCTTTTTAAAGTTGTGAGATTATAATATAAATGTATAATTATTCATAAATCGTGTATAATCGACAAATTTTATACATTTTCTGAAAAAAATATAAAAAATGTATTGCATTTTATTTCGTTTTGTATTACAATAATAAAAATTGTGTCAATTTTTTTGTGATAAGATAAAAATTCACAGTTTGACCAATATTGAAGCCCTTTTAAAAATCTATAAAATAAGGGTAAAATTACATAATTAATTTTTAAATTTAGGGCGGACAGGCTCAAAAACAAGGAGAAAAGAAATGGAAAACAATTATAACACTTCAGCGACAAAAATCAAAGTAATCGGTGTTGGTGGTGGCGGAAATAATGCCGTAAACCGTATGATTGATGCTGGTGTGAATGTTGCTGAGTTTATTGCAGTCAACACAGATCAACAAACACTTTTGCTAAGCAAGGCAGAAACAAGACTTCAAATTGGAGAGAGATTGACTGGTGGTCGTGGAGCTGGTGCAAGACCAGAAACAGGACAAAAAGCTGCAGAAGAAAGCAAAACTTCTATTACTGAGATGCTTAAAGATGCAAACCTTGTTTTCATCACTGCTGGTATGGGTGGTGGAACTGGAACAGGTGCTGCACCTGTAATTGCCCAAATTGCGAAAGAACTTGGCATTCTCACAATTGCAGTCATCACAAAACCTTTCAATTTTGAAGGACCTGTGAGACTTAAAAATGCTGATGAAGGTCTTGAAAAGCTTAGAAAGTATGTTGATGCTCTTGTTGTAATTCCAAACGAAAGATTATTAGAAATTCTTCCTAAGAAAACTCCGCTTGTTGAGTCATTTAGATTTGCTGATGATGTTTTGAGACAGGGTGTGCAAGGAATATCTGATCTTATTGTTTTCCCTGGACTTATCAACCTTGACTTTGCCGATGTTTGCACAATCATGAGAGATAAAGGTCTTGCACACATGGGTATTGGTTATGGCACTGGTGACAACAAAGCACTTGAAGCTGTAAAACAGGCTGTCGCAAGTCCACTTCTTGAAACTACTATTGAAGGTGCAACAGGCATTCTTATCAATGTTAAAGGTGGTGGAGATCTTACACAAGATGATATCAGTGAAGCAACTGCACTCGTTCGTGAAGTAGTTGATGAAAATTGCAATATTATTTTTGGAACAAGCTTAGATGATAATATGCGTGACGAAGTAGAAATTACTTTGATTGCAACTGGATTTCAAAATCCAAACGAGTTGAAAGCTAAAGAAGAGGAAAAACAGGCAAACGAAATTGCAAACGCCCGTTCAATAGGAAATATGGGGCAAACCCGTCCTGAATTTTCAGCAAGAAGCTTGTTTTCAGGCTATGTAAAAAAGGAAAGAGAAGAGGAAGCGCAAGCTCCTGTAAAACCAGATGTTTCATTAGAGAAAAGAAATGAACTTGGTTCTTCAAGAGTAGAAGTAAACAACTCAAGCGTTCCACCTTGGATTGAAAAACTTAGAAGAAATAAAAATTAATTAAAAAGAGGAAAACTTCCTCTTTTTTTGATGATTAAATTTTATAAAACGAAAAAGGGTTTTTATAAAAAAATATAATTTTTATGTTTATTAAAAACAGATGTATAAAAGCACATATCTAATCTTCCTTAATATAATTAATAACTCGACAATTATCACCAATTTTTAATTTGGTGATTTTTTTGCTAAATGATAAACTCACTTTTGCGGGGTGAATATGAAAATTGTAATTGAACAATCGCTTGCAATTAATATATTTTTAAATCTTTTAATTTTAAAAATGGTATCTCGCATAATGAGGCGAAAAACAAGATTGAGTTTTTTGAGCGGAATAATAGGTGCTATTTTAGCTTTGATTGAGCCAATTTGGAATATTCAACCTTTACTTAAAATTTGTCTTATGATTTGCACTTCTTTCATTATGATTTTGATTTCATTTAAGTATATCTCTTTGAAAGAATTTATGCTCTCGCTGTCACTGTTTATGCTAGCAACTTTTCTTTTTGGAGGGGCATGCCAGGTTGTCAATCAAACCTTTGGAAATTTTCCACTCTTTATTGTCGCAATCATAGCGCTTGTGATATTTGCATTGGTTAATATTATCACCAAATTTGTCAATCATCATAGAAGAATGAGTAAGTTTACTTATAATCTGACTTTTATTGATGGTGACAAGGTAATAAGAGAAGAGGGTTATTTGGATAGTGGGAATGTGCTTTATGATACTATCACAAAAAAACCAGTTGTGCTGATTACATATGATGTGTTTCGCAAGTTTTATGACAACATCTCACTTGTCTCGCTTGTGACTAAAGAATTTAATTCAAGTTCTATCAAAAACGGACATTACATAAAGATAAATAGTGTTGGTAAGGGGACAAGCATTCTTATATTCACGGTAGATCAACTGAAGGTTGAAGGTGATGAACGCATGTATAAAAATGTTTCACTTGGTGTTTCATTTTCAGGTTTTGAAAAGAGCTTCGGAAAAAATGTTTTATTGCACTGTGATTTTTCATAATTATATTAAATATTGTGTAAAATCGATAAACTTGGCCTATTTTTTGGCTTTTTTGAAAAAAAATTAATGAATTAAGAGGTAATTATGCAAACATTATTGTTTAAATTAAGAAAATTTATTTACAATCTCTTTCATAGAGATAATCTATTATCTGCGAAAAATATCGTGTGTTATGTGTGTGGAAATGAAGAATTTTTACCACCGCTTTCAAGTGATGAAGAGTCGCGTTTGCTGGAGTTAAAAGAAACTGGAGATGTAAGGGCAAACGAAAGACTAATCGAACATAATTTAAGACTTGTTGCTTACATAGCTAGAAAATTTGAAAATACTGGCATTGATTATGAAGATTTGATTTCAACTGGAGCGATAGGTCTGATAAAGGCAGTCAGAACATTCAAACCCGATAAAAACATTAGACTTGCAACTTATGCTTCCAGATGTATTGAAAATGAAATTCTCATGCAAATACGAAAAACAAGCAAGATTAAGAATGATTTAAGTTTAGATAAACCACTCAGTGAAGATTTTGATGGAAATCAACTGGTGCTTGCCGATATAATACCAAGCGATGATGATTTGATTGTTACTGCAGTTGATGAGCCAGGTGATAAACAAATCATCGGTGAATTGATTTCAAAATTAAACAGCAGAGAAAGAGAAATTATGATTTTGCGATATGGTCTTATGGGGCAACAAGAGTTGACTCAAAGAGAGGTTGCAATCAAACTTGGAATAAGTCAAAGCTATATTTCAAGACTTGAGAAGAGGATTCTTTTTGATATGAAAAATCAACTTGAAAAGCAGCTTTCCGTCTAAAATCTGAAATAAAAATTTTCAAATTAAATAAGTTGAATTTGGATAATTTAACAAAAATTCACTAAAAATTGCATTAAAACGACTAAATTTTGTGATTTTTTGCTTATATTGTCCTTTTTTGTCATGTTTGAATAAAAACTTTATCCCTTGCGGAAGATATTTAATATCTAGGAGGGAATATGTCATCAAGAGTTTGTATTGCAGGCGTTGATACAGCAAAATTGCCAAAGCTTAGCGGACGAGATATGGAAGAACTTATGATTAAGGTTAAGCTTGGCGATGAAAGTGCTAGAGAAAGATTTGTGGTTGCCAATTTGAGATTGGTGCTTTCAGTTGTGCATAGATTTTGCAGCAAGGGCAATAGGGCAGATGATATGTTTCAAGTGGGCTGCGTGGGTCTATTAAAAGCAATTGACAATTTTGACAACAATTTAAATGTCAAGTTTTCAACCTATGCTGTGCCTATGATTGTAGGTGAAATAAGAAGATATCTGCGTGACAATAATTCTGTTAGAGTTTCACGTTCGCTTAGAGATATTGCGTATAAAGCACTTCAAGCAAAAGAAGAATTGTCAAAAAATTCTTTTAATGAACCTTCGCTTGATGAAATTGCTGAAAAAATTGATGTGCCTATTAAAAATGTTACTTTTGCTCTTGATGCCATAAGTGATACATTGTCACTCAGTGATCCTGTCTATACCGACGGCAGTGATACCATTCATCTTTTGGATCAAATAGCTGACACAAAAAATACCGATGAAAATATCTTTGAAAATCTTTCAATAAAAGATGCAATTAAGACTCTGTCTGATAGGGAGAGAGAAATTCTTACAATGAGATATTATATAGGAAAGACTCAAACTGAGGTTTCTGAAGAAATTGGTATAAGTCAGGCACAGGTTTCACGACTTGAAAAAAATGCTTTAAAAGTGATTAAAGAATTTTTGGTTTAATTGTCATTTTTTGCAAAACGTTATCATAATGTAAGATGTGGAAAGTTCGTTTATTGAGTTGAGATGCAAAGAGGTTGTTAATGTGCTGGACGGAAGAAGGCTGGGACATATTGTTGATTTGGTCTTTGATTTAAATTGTGCAAGAGTGCTTGGTTTCATGTTGCCCGCTGAAAAGACTGGCTGGAATATATTCAAAAATTCAAGTCAACTTTTTTTGCCTTTTGGTTGTGTTGTCAGAATAGGTGCAGATACTATTTTGGTTGAATTGCCTCCACAATGTCCACCTAGCAATCCTTATATTCTTACCCAAAACAACGATAAAAAATAATTAATTTTAAATATTAAAAGCCGTTTAAAAAATAAATGGCTTTTTTATGTTTAATCATCTTTTTTTATTTTAGTAAAAGTATTTTATAAAATCTTTTAAAATGTGAAATAATAAAAAAAATCGACAAAATTTTTAAGTTTTTTTATGAAAAAAGCAATTTGATTAAATATTATTTGAAATTATATAAATTCCTTTGACTTTTGCGGGGGGGGGTAGTAAAATATAAATAATATTTACTAGTTTATATAGCATTCTTTTTCGGAGGATATGATGAAAAGAACAAAAATAAGCGGTCTTATATTTGCCATTGTCATAGCACTTTTGCTATTTTTTTCTGGTATGTTGATGATCATTTTTATAAATGACAACAAGGTCTCTCATAGTTGGGATCATAGCGAGAATGTTATTGCGACTGCAAATGTTTATCGTGATTCTGGTTATTCATCATACATGGGTGCAAATTGTTCTTATACCAGTCCTGGAAACTCCAGCAAATCAATCAATGTTGGAAGTGTTTCGGTAAGTTTGACGAAGGGTAAAGTTTATGGTGCTGTTGACAAAGCAGCCGTAAGTAGTTCTGGTTGGAAAAATGTCAATAGTGGAAAAGCTGTCGGAAATGCTATTTTACAGGCAGTTATGTGTGCCCTCGCTAGAGGTATGGAATATACATGGAGCGTTTCGATTTCAAGTGCAACAGGTTTTCAATGCAAGGGTTCAACAAGTGGTTCGGGATATTTAGAGGTCCATAATGGGACTTGGAAGTATGATAAATATACAGAAAAAAATATTACAGTATATTTTGCACCCAATGCATATACTGACACATACAAAGGCAATGGTGGGACGATTGGGGGTAGAA